>CAMWQN010000042.1 GCA_947176385.1 uncultured Rickettsiales bacterium | reverse complement strand
GCGGCAGATATCGTTGCCGGCGCTTCATTGTCATTGATGATTTTATCCAACCATTTATTCGCATTTTCCCGGTCGCCAACACTTAAATATTTCTGGGCGACATACAGACGCGATGTGTAATAAAATGGTGATGATTTTGTATTTAATCCCGACAGATATTTTTCAACAGCCGGTGCTTCCATTTTATCACCATCTATGCTGACAACATGCATACGTGCCAGGTCACGGAAATCACGTGTGTGTCCGTGTTCAGCCAGGTATTTCAGATTATCGACATTTTTATCCAATACATATGACTGGAACAATGCCAAATCAGCCGTTGCACCTGCGCCACCACGTCCCATTGCAGCCAGTGCATTTGCGTCAACGGATTCGATTGCTTCTTCATAGTTTATTGCAGTTGCGATTTTACGGTCATGCCAGGCACGTGCGCCCAGTTGAATACCAGCACACACAATCACAACACCAGCCACCGCGCCGATAATATGATTTTGGTATTTTTTCAGGAAACGCATAGTTTTTTCGTTGTTTACATCTTCCCATACTTCGCGATACAGTGCGTCTTCTGCGTATTCTTCGCGTGTTTTCTTTTTAGGTTTTATGTTTTTGTTTCTTTCCAAAATAGATGCCATTGGAAAATCTCCTGCTGTTAAAGGTATCTTGATAAATCTTATTTTATTGCTATACTATAAAAGTTATGAAAAAGCAAATCAAGAACACGTTGCCAGTATCGACCACCCCCAGCATTATCGCCGCGCGCGGTATGGATGATGAGGCGGGACTGGCACAATACATCCAGACAATACAAAAATTCCCGTTACTCTCCGCCGAACAGGAATATGAATACGCCACAAAATGGACCAAAAACCAGGATAATAATGCGGCGGAAAAACTGGTTGCCAGTCACCTGAGACTGGTTGTATCGGTCGCATATGATTTCAAAAACTATGGTGTGCCGGTCGCGGAACTGATTGCCAGTGGCAACATGGGATTGATGCAGGCATTACAAAAATTCGACCCGGAACGTGGTTTTCGGTTTTCTACATACGCGATGTTCTGGATCAAGGCTGAAATTTATGAAACAATTCTGAACAATTGGTCGATTGTTAAAATCGGTTCCAGCGCAAATCAAAAACGTGTATTCTTTAACCTGGCGCGTGCAAAACGGGCATTGGGGATTATGGATAACAATCTGTCTGATGAACAAACGAAACAGATTGCGGAATATCTGTCTGTTCCTGAAAATGATGTAAAGCGTATGTCCACACGCGTGTCTGCACGTGACGTATCATTAAATGCACCGGCGCGCAATGACGACGACAGTCCGACAGATATACTGTCCAACATGGCGGATGACCGTGTTAATATCGAAGAATCAATTGAACAACTGGAATTTCGTCGTCGTGGATACGCGTTATTAAAGAAGCACCTGGCGGAATTACCACAGCGTGACCGTGAAATTTTATACGCCCGCAGATTGACCGAGCCTGCATCAACATTAGAGGCATTATCCCAAAAATACGGCATATCACGTGAACGTGTGCGCCAAATCGAAGAACGCGCATATTCTAAACTGCGCACTGCAATACTGAACGAAACACAAGGATAAAAAATGTATTTGTTCAACGCATTAAAATGCGCCAGCATCGCCAGCGTTATATTGATAGCCGGCGGATCTGCACACGCTGCAATTCAATACAAATCGGGACCTGTTGGATTAAAATTATCAGGGTATGCCAATGGCGGAATGATTGAACCAGATTTTGGCGAACCGAAATGGCTGGGCGACTGGGCAATTCGCGGTCAGGCAAACTATGCGGTGGCTGCCGGTCAAACATTAGGCATTGTTTATGCAATGGACCAAATTGCATTGGATGAACATACATTTGCGCATGAATTGTTTGGTCTGTATGAAAATCGTGATTATGGACGCATCGAAATTGGCATGACGCATTCCGTGGCACGTAAATTAAGTGTCGGATTGCCAGATGTTGGTGGTCTGCGCGTGAATGAACAGCCACTGTTTTATAAAAAGATTCGCCCAGACGGCACAGTTATTGCAGATACTGCGATAATCAGCGGACATGAAGGCGTGCGTGCAAACCTGGTGTCTGTCCCTGTTTCTGGGGCACAATATGGATTGTCGGTTGCATCACTCGCTGATGAATATAATTATGCGGTGGACGCAGGATTAAAAATACGCCAACCATCAGGCAAAACCAAGACCGCATATTCATTTGGCGCATCATTTATGTCGCATCCTGATAATTTCCGCCCGGAATCATATGCCGCACGCGTGAATGCAGATTGGCGCAGTCAGGTATCGGCAGGAATGAATTTACAATACAACAGTTGGATTTGGGGACTGTCAGCGCGCGCAATTTATGATAAAAATCCAATTGGTACGGTATCCGATGGGTTGTCATTCGGGACTGGCATCAGTTATGATTTAATGCAATACAGCGTGTCATTATCATACATATTGTCAGACACAGGCATATGGCACAGCGCTGCCCCAAATTATATGGACCATACTGTAATCGGTTCATTGCGATATAAATACAGTGAAAATGTCGATGGATGGATGTCTTTGGGCTGGACCAGTGATACGCCATTTGTATCGGCAGGACTCAGATTATCATTCTGATAAAAACACCGGTAAATACCGGTGTTTTTTATTGTGTTGCGTCTGTGCAAATTTGATTTAATTTCCGAAACAATCTGCGTTGATTATGATAACGGTGTTCTATTATTCGGACTTGTATCATTCTGTATCCCATAACAAATATGTGTTCCATTACATTCAGTGGTATTTCACCTGTGCCATGCTCATATGCCGCCAGTTCGTCCGGCATTATACGCAGCATAGTCGCCGCGTCATCTGTTGACATTCTGCATACATGACGCGCACGACGCAACATTGCGCCCATACGCCCGGCGGTTATGTCGATTTGTTTTTGTTTTGCCATTTTATCCTCCACATTTTTTTGTTAATAAAAAAAACACCGCTTTGATGAAAAGCGGTTGGAGGTTAGTTACTACTACATGGGTAGTGTTGTTTATTTATGTATATCACAACCCTCCAACCACGGTTGGAGATTTTTTCATGTATGAGGTAACTACACCCCACATCGGACATCACCCGATGCACAGCAATTATATCGGATTAAATCCCAGTTTGCAAATAATTGTTATTTGTTCTTTGTTATCTGTTATTTGAAAAAAAAACGCCCCACGGGGCGCTTTTTTTTAATCATATGGATTTTCGTCCTTTTGATAATCAATCAATACCGGCAAATGTTCCCAATGTAATTCGGTCGCAATCCCACGACGCAGATATCGCGTATATGATTCTGGGATATCCGACGCGCCACCGACATTTATTGTTATTTTCATTGGGTGACGACCTGTCTGGCGCGCAAATTTTATCTTCATCGGGCGCTTCAATCGCGACATTGGTGGTTGGCGTGACTCTACCAATTTTTCAACAATACGATTTATCAAACTGGTCGGCGCCTGGGTCATTGATATATCCCACTG
>CAMWQN010000041.1 GCA_947176385.1 uncultured Rickettsiales bacterium | reverse complement strand
TCTTTTAACAACGCAGCAATGGCACCCGTACATTTTAACTGACCAAATGTTACATTCTGTTTATCATAATTTTGTCCTATCACAATGCGGTCAATTCGTTCTTTCAGTTCTGTGATTGATTTGGAAAGGCATACTATCGCCATAATTTCCGATGCGACAGAAATAGAAAAATGATCTTCGCGTGGAACGCCATGCGTCCGTCCGCCCAATCCGATGGTTATATTACGCAAAGCACGATCATTCAAATCCACACAACGTTTCCATGTTATGGTACGCGGGTCAATGTTAAGAGAATTTCCCTGGTGTAAATGATTGTCTATCAGGGCAGCTATCAGATTATTCGCAACAGATATTGCATGAATATCCCCAGTAAAGTGCAGGTTTATATCTTCCATCGGGACAATTTGGGCATATCCGCCACCACACGCGCCACCCTTTACACCGAAACAGGGACCCAGACTGGGTTCACGAAGTGCAACGACAGCCTTTTTTCCGATTTTGTTTAATCCGTCTGCCAGTCCTATCGACACGGTCGATTTACCCTCGCCAGCAGGCGTAGGTGTCATTGCCGTAACCAGAATCAATTTGCCAGGATTTTTGGCAGCCTTGGTCTGCAAAGCATTCAGTTCATCAAATTTGATTTTTGCCTTGTACGGTCCATAGTTTTCCAATTTGTCCGATGCAATCCCAATCTTGGCGGCAACATCTGCCACTGGAATCATTTTATTCTTCTGTGCAATTTCTATATCCGTCATCATAAACCTACTTTGTCCAACTGGTGGAATTATATATAAACAAATCCGTGCACCAAACTATTTAATATCCATTAGTGTATTTGATAACAATATAAAACATTATTTTTGATTTGCAACCGGGCGCTACAGGCGCGTGTTGTTTCTTGACATTTATACGTTTTTAAAATATTCTGAAGCCATTGGTTTCTGGTCCCATCGTCTAGCGGTCAGGACATCGGATTCTCATTCCGGTAACACGGGTTCGATTCCCGTTGGGACTGCCATATTTGATTTCATTGACAATAAAATCCGTAACATGGTACAATATTATTGTGAAACTGAGTTTATTATTATCCAATATTAAAAACAATAATATCATATCAGAATATAGTCACAGTAACTATATCGATATGGTTTCTGGTGTGCCATGTCTGCACATGGATTGCAGTGGATTTGTATTCTGGTATTTGCTGAATAACGGATACAAAAGGGCATTGGCAGAACTGAAATTTTTTCTGAAAGAAAATAACTTTATAAAGATTACCAGGTTTTACTGCAAAGATTTTGCAGAAATGCATCAGCAACAAGATAAATTTCATTATTGGCAATTTATGAACAAGCCTGCCAAGGAAAGTATTTTAGTAATCGTATTCCCTGATGGTAATGGTCACTGTATGATAGTAAATGAAATCATACAACAAAGCGCAACCAGTTATGAATTGAACATTATTGATTCCACCAGATATCCACACAGAAATGATTCCAGAACAATCGATCAAACTGGTATCGGTATCGGCAATGTATCAATCCAATTAAAAAATGGCGAATGGTATTATGATGCAGGCAATGATATGCTGGGCATACGACAGGCGATGGTATATTTTATAAAACCTGTGAAATAGATGATATTCGTGTGACTGAATCAAAAAAATAAATAATTAATCCACTGCGGCGGACTTTTTTATCGGGTTAATTCCAGTTTTATATTCAATAATGAATCCAGACGCAGTTGATACATTTCAACTTGTGCATTTCTGATGCTGTCACATCTGTTTTTAATCATCTGATATTCCGGTTGGAATTCCAACACACGACGCTTATATTCCTGGATTCTGCGCGTATTCGTATTATACGCATCACGTATAATGGACATCCCCGGAATATTACCGTACTGAATAAACATAACCGATGTACGTGGGACAAATACTGTTGGATGCTGTTTGCGTATCAGACCAATCGCACGTGTCATCAATTGTTCATTTTCATCTGGCAATTTATTTACCGTCGCTTGATTCGCGCTGATATATCGATAATTTACATTCTTTTCCAATTGGCGCGTCATCATGACAGCATGCGCATCACGCACAGAATCAATTGAATGACGCGTACGTGCGATTTCACGATTTACCTGATACAATGGATTTTGCGCATTAACCGCACCGCCAAACATTGTGGCGATAAAAATTGCAATTGATATCAAAATCTGTTGTTTATTATGCATTTATTAACAATCCTGCGACGTGCAGTATAGCCCAAAGTTTTATTTTTACAAGTTATATTCTTGTCTATGTATTTGACAAGTCGCAAATATTTATTAACATATACAGTGAACCAGCAGGGATGTTGGTTCGGGGTCGTCAAAAAGCCCATCTATAACCGACATAGAAATTGTGTCGTATCCGCATAATAATGCGGCGCGTTTGCGCCTTTTGTTATGAATTCCCCGCGTTTTAGTCGGGGAGCCGTCAGTTATACAACAGGTCATACCAAAGACTGACGGGATCACAGTTATAGATGATTTTTTGAACTCCCCGACTGCCTTTTTGGGTGGTCGTTTTATTTTGATAAAAAAAGGAGAACAAAAAATGAAAAACATCGCATTATCTGCCGTATTGGCAGTATTTGCCACCACGGCAGCAAACGCTGGGGTATATATCACACCAAAGATTTCTTGGAATCAGGTTCATATCGATGAATC
Source organism: uncultured Rickettsiales bacterium (assembly GCA_947176385.1). Lineage (GTDB taxonomy): Bacteria > Pseudomonadota > Alphaproteobacteria > Rs-D84 > Rs-D84 > Enterousia. The sequence goes on along the minus strand of CAMWQN010000041.1, from coordinate 1,086 downwards.
CCGCGATGAATCAAAAATCATGAATGACACATGGGCATCATATAATGGTGCAAAACACGAAACATGGTCTGGGCATGATGACAAACTGGCACCAAAGTTTGCTGTTGGATATGATTTTAACACCGAAAAATATGGTATGTTTGGTATAGAAGCCGAATATGGCACAACATCAAATGAATTTAAACCACTGAATGCAATGGTTGACGGCGATGGCAAATCACCAAACGACAGTGATATCCGCACATATAAATATGATGAAAGCACATTATCATTGAATGCAAAATATGGATACACCGTATACGGCGTAACACCATTTTTAACAGCCGGTGTGGGATACACAATTATCGATTCTACAAATAATTTCCGCAGCGGTACATATTGGTGGGATACAACCGACCAAGAAAGAAATATTTCATGGAATATCGGTGGTGGCGTATTGGTACCAGTTTCACACAATGTCGCATTAAGTTTGGAATACAAATACACAGACCTGGGTAATGTGAAATATTCAAACTGGATGTTCCACGAAGATGCACCTAAGGCAAAAAATGGTATTGAACGTCATTTTGATTCCAGTGTTGATTTGTATAAACATGAAATCTTGATGGGTGTAAAGATCGCATTCTAAAATATGCAAACCCATTTGCAACAGGGGGCAAATTGCCCCCGGTTTTATTTTTCTGCGTTTTTCCACAGACGCCAATATTCACGTTCAACAGCATCCATAAGTGCGCGAATTGGCTGATTATTTATACGATGCAGACGATAATAAAAATCGCCATACATTGCATTTTCCCAGTCTATTATCGCTATGATTTTCAGTGTTTTTGCGTCCACAATAAAATTTTCCAGATTATCCCAATCCTTGTGATTCCAGCCATAAAATGGACGCGGAATGTCAATCGGGTGATTTTTATATTTACGCAACACGTCCGGATCATGACGACCGATTTCAAACAAGAATTTTGCAATCTGTTTACCAATCTTGTTCGCATTTTTAATTATAACATCAGGTGCAATAGATGCCAAAGACGCGCCAGAAACATAATCATAACGACGCACAATTTCACGCCCCATTTTCAACCA
>CAMWQN010000040.1 GCA_947176385.1 uncultured Rickettsiales bacterium | reverse complement strand
CCTAGTCTCGTGGGCTCGGAGATGTTTATAAGACAAAGTCAAAAAATGTGGGCAATTGGCGTACTGGTTTACTGGCAGGTAGCACAGCAAGAAATTTCGCCGGGGCAATAATCTCCGGAAATAACAAGATCAAAACAGATATGCGTGGCGCAATTGATGACTGTATTGCCGCGATTGACGCATTGAAAAATGCACGCATGCAAGCGCACATATCAGACCCACACGCAGATTTGAGTACAGCAGACGCGATAATATCTGCATGCAGTCAATGGCGCCATGTTGACCTGTCAAAAATTAACAATCGTGCAAATGGTGCAATGTGGTCATCTGTAACCGGGGCAACATTGGGAACAGCCGGCACTGTGACCAGTGCCATTGCAAATTCGAATGGTGTACGTACAGACGCATCCGAAGACGGACGCAAGAAAGAAAAGAATTTGAACACCGCATCAAATGTATTGGCAGTTGGAACATCTGTTGCCAGCGCAACAGCAACTGTATTCAACGCAACCCAAATATCAGCAATCAAACAGGCATCCAATGTCGCCGATGAATGTGAGGGGGCATTACTGAACCAATGAAAAAGTTTGCAGTATTTTTAATGATAATGGCGACATGTGGTGGCACATATGGTACCGGACTAGATTTGCAAAAACAACAAATCATTGCACAATCAGACAAAACACGCGTAAACGTAACGACACCACCCACACTGCCCAAAGCAAAACCAACACACACCATTGATAAGCGAAAATATGTTTCACGTGATACGGAGCCTTTTTCAGCCGTTGTTGGATTAAAATATCAGGGCGGTGAAAACTGGTGTTCTGGCACATTGACCGCAGATGGAATTGTAGTGACCGCCAAACATTGTATTTTTGATGGATATAGTAACAGTTATAAACCATCAGACAGCATTATTATAAATTCCAGAAATGGCGATACAGGCGTAAGGACTTGGAGGGCATCTGGTCATGATGTTTATCCCAATGGTAATTATGATGATACATATGACTGGGCATTACTGGCACCACGGGCAGACATTAAATCAAATATTCTGGTCAGCAAACTGACAAATGGTACTGGTGATGTTGTCCTTGTGGGATATGGCGCATTAAAAATACTAAGTGACCAAGAAATACGTAAAATTCGAACAGAATATGCAAAATGGCTGAACAGGAATGCTGGTACAAATGTGGCCGGCAATGCTGCCGACTTAAATGAACGCAGCAGTTTTGGGTCACAGTTTGTATCCGATATTAAGGCTGACAAAATAAATGGAATCCCATCAGACACATTTAATGATACAAACAAACTGAAAGCCAGTTATTGTCGCGCAACAATAGGTAAGGCTAATAGTAACGAGATAGGCTGCCAAATGTGGGGCGGTAATTCTGGCGGCTCTGTATTTTTAAAACGCGATAATAAATGGTATTTATTTGGTGCCCATGTTTCAGGACATTTAAATATCACAAATAACCGCAATACATATGCCCAGGGCGCACGTGTGGTGCCGATAAACATGTTTATTGAAAGTTATAAAAAACTTGTAAACGAATTAAAAGGAAAAAAATAATGAAAAGCAAAATCAAAAAAACTTTGTTAATTTCTGGGATTGCCGTGTTGGGATTGATGGGAATTAAATATTCATACACTACCAAAGACGAAGACAATACAAAAAAAATTGAATATGCACAAAATGCATTGACACGCATCAATCAAGAACTGGCATCCGACAGTCTGAATCCCGAAGAACGCCATGAACTGATTTTAACGCGTAATGAAATACAAAAAGAAGTCAATAAATATTCAAAAAATAAAAAACAGGATAATGATGTTGATATTTCAACCCTGAACGCACGTTTGAATTTCGCCCGAAATACCCTGGCACGTATCGAAGAAGAATTAAAATCAGATACTATTAACCCCGAAGAACGCCATGAACTGATGCTGACACGCGCAAATGTACGCCGGGAAATTCAAGAACTGTCACAACAATTGTCGGGTACCGCACAGGCAATCGCACCAAAATCCAATGAAAGATAAACCGCCCATTTAGGCGGTGCGGCTGGCATACAATAAAAATCCCCACATTTCTGTGGGGGATTTTTTATTCTTCGTTTTTCAATTCTTCGCGGATATTTGCGACTGATTGGACACGTGATTCTATAATATCATTCAAGTCCGCACTGGTTAACCCATATGCATGACGGATTGCATTCGCAAATGCCAACGCATCACTGTTACCATGCGTTTTTACTGCAAATCCCTTTAACCCCAGGAACATTGCACCGGCATATGAACGTGGGTCAATTTTATGCTTTAAACGCTTGAACACATGAATCAAAAAGAACGCACCAATTTTTGCCAATGTGGATTTTTTCAGATTATCCATCAATACGCGTTTAATCAGGCGGGCGGTTCCTTCGACTGTCTTTAAGACAACATTGCCTGTAAAGCCATCGGTAACAACAACCTGAACGTTACCGGCGCTGATATCTGTTCCTTCGACGAATCCAATATATTCATAGGGCAACGCATCACGGTGTGCAGACAACACGTGGTTCAAATGTTGCAGTGTTTCGTTACCCTTGGTATCTTCTTCGCCGATGTTTAACACACCCAATTTTGGACGTGGCATATTGCCAATCTTTTCGGCATACACACTGCCCAATACTGCGAAATCGAACAGATTTATCGCATCACATTGAATGTTCGCACCCAAATCCAACATAACCACACGTGAATCACCACCACCAGATGGCAACATTGTTGTAATTGCAGGACGTGAAATACCATCAATGGTCTTTAACGCCAATTTCGACAGTGACATTAAAATCCCGGTATTCCCAGCACTGATAACCGCCGCAGAATTACCATCACGGACGTCTTTGATTGCCATGTACATTGACGTATCCTGTGAATGACGTACAACATCACGCAACTTATCCGTTGGTTTGATGACATTTGGCGAATGAATTATTGTGCAATTACGCGCAACACGCTGATACTTTTTTGACATCAATTTTTTCAGACGCTTTTCATCGCCGAAAATACGAAAATGAATACCATCTTCGCCATTTTGATATAGGTATTGGTTTATTCCGCCAAGTACTGCATTTGGACCCTTGTCCCCGCCCATGGCATCAATAGCAATTATCTTTTTTGACTGTGACATGATGATTTATATTATATTAAAAAAGCAGAAGGCACTGAATTTCCCAGCACCCTGCTGCCCATATTATATGTTGAAATATATTATTTCGCACCGCATGCAGGACATACGTGATGTGGACGCTTCTTTTCGCCACATGCCTTGCAAACACCGCATGGCATTACAGACAATGCATCATGCGAACGACGCTGTGCGGAACGTGCTTTACTTGTTTTACTTTTTGGCGTTGCCATTTTTCTATCCTTTTTATTTACATTCGGGATTCAAATTGTTCCATGTATTTTAGTACAATCTGACCACATTGCAAGGAAAACTTTACACCACACGCCAGACATATACATTCTGACGCATGGCGCAAATTTTCATTATATATCCAGCAATTGCTGTGTCGCATTTCCTTCGCGTGCCAGGCGTTCTGCTTTTTCTTCTTCCTTGGCGATTTCACGAACACGACGGACGTATGCACCGGTTCCAATTGGAATCAGACGACCAACAATCAAGTTTTCATTGATACCGACCAATTTATCGGTTGAACCACTGATTGCTGCGTCAACCAATACCTTGGTTGTCTGTTGGAACGATGCATTAGAGATAAATGAACGTGATGTCAATGACGCACGGGTCAAACCAACCAAGACCTGGGATGCAGTTGCGACCTTGCCCCCGTCACGTGCGACACGTGCATTTTCTTCTTCGAAATCGACACGGTCAACAACCTGTCCCATCAAGAATCCAGTATCACCTGGGTTCGTGATTTCTACGCGACGTGTCATTTCACGTATCAAGATTTCAATGTGTTTGTCATTGATTACCACGCCCTGCAAGCGGTAAACCTGCTGAATCTGTTCAACCATAAATGTTGCCAGTGCCTTCTGCCCCAAGATACGCAAGATATCCTGTGGTACTGGGTCACCGTCGACCAATTTTTCAGCCTTGCGGACTGTATCACCGGAACGCACCATCAGGTTTGTACCCTTAGCCACCGCGTATTCAACAGGTGCAGTGCCATCATTTGGTTCGATACGGATGATAATCTTGGATTTGGCGTCTTCCAATTCGACAGTACCATCAACTTCTGCCAACAATGCTGGGTTGGATGGACGACGAACTTCCAACAATTCGTTAACACGTGGCAGACCCCCAGTAATGTCGCCTGTACGTTTTGCCTGAACAGGGATCCGTGCCAAAACGTCACCCGCTGCAACGGTTGCACCATTT
>CAMWQN010000039.1 GCA_947176385.1 uncultured Rickettsiales bacterium | reverse complement strand
TTGGTGCGGGCGAAGGGAATCGAACCCTCGTCTTCAGCTTGGGAAGCTGACGTGCTGCCATTATACCACGCCCGCGAACGCCGCAATTTTATACTGTTTTGTGATAAAAGTCCAGCAGAAAACATCCCGTACATTTTCTGATTGATTTGTTGTTTATAACATCCTAGGCTGTTAATTGCCGTAATAACACAAAGGGAGAAAAATATGGCAAATGAAAATATGAATCCGTTAACAGCCGCCCAACGTCGCGTTCAGGTAGCGTGCGACAAGTTAGGGTTGGATAAAACGGTATATGAAATTTTGAAGAATCCACAACGTATGCTGGAAGTATCAATCCCAGTTAAAATGGATGATGGTTCAATACGCGTATTTACGGGCTTTCGTGCCCAGCATAATACCGCGGTTGGTCCATCCAAGGGCGGTGTACGTTTTCATCCAATGGTATCACGTGATGAGGTCGCAGCATTATCAATTTGGATGACATTTAAATGCTCGGTTACCGGCATTCCATATGGCGGTGGCAAAGGTGGCATTATTGTTGATCCAAAAGAATTATCGACCGGCGAACTGGAACGTCTGTGTCGCGGATACGTTGATGCAATTTATCCAATATTAGGCGAAAAGAAAGACGTACCTGCCCCAGACGTTAATACCAACGGTCAGATTATGGCATGGATGATTGATGAATATATCAAACTGTCTGGTGAACAGTCATTTGGTACATTTACCGGTAAACCAGTCGAATTGATGGGATCCAAGGGACGTACCAAGGCAACAGGTCTGGGGATATCAATTATCATTGCCCAGGCATTACAAACCCAAAACAAGGAAATGCGTGGCGCACGTATCGCAATCCAGGGCTTTGGTAACGTTGGTTCATTTACTGCAAAATGCAGCAGTGACATGGGCGCAAAAATTGTTGCAATTGCAGAATGGAATTCAACACTGTTTAACAACGACGGTATTGATATCGATGCGCTTATGAAATTCAAGTCTGAAAACAAAGGCAGCATAAAAGGGTTCCCAGGCGCATCTGAAATCACAACAAATGAATTTTGGGGATTAGATGTTGATGTGTTGGCACCATGTGCGATGGAAAATACAATCAACAGCGAAACGGCACCACTGATTAAAACCAAACTGGTTGTCGAAGGTGCGAATGGTCCAACAACATTGGATGGCGAAGAAATACTGAACGCACGTGGCGTAACCATTGTTCCAGACATCTTGGCAAATGCTGGTGGGGTCACGGTTTCTTACTTTGAATGGGTACAAAACCGTTATGGCTATTACTGGGATGAAGCCGAGGTTGAACAAAAAGAAGAAGTCGCGATGAAAGATGCATTCAATGCAATTTATAAAATCAAGACTGAATACAATGTCACCATGCGCGAAGCCGCATATATGCATTCAATCAAACGCGTTGCAACTGCAATGAAATTACGTGGTTGGTATTAAACGCGATATTGATACAAAAAAACATCCCACGATTGTGGGATGTTTTTATATATGACAAATTGATTAGTCTTTGCAAACTTCAACAGAATACAATTCTTCCATGTTTGTGTCTGCTGCACCACAGAATACACGATAATAGCATGTGTTTTCTGGTGTGCCTTCATCTTCCATAACTTTCTGTGGGATGATGTCAACAATGCAGAAACCTTCTTTGATGTGGTCTGCGTTCAATTCAGCAGATTTGAATTTAGAATTCTTTTCTTTGTTTGCAACGCTTTTCAGTGCATCTGTTGCTGGCAAATATACTGTAAAGTCGCCAGCCTGACCTACTGTGATAATTTCAGCTGGTGGATTCGCGCTCATTTCATTCTGAACGGTTTCAAAGTCTTGTGGGGTTGTAGTTTTTGAATTGTTGTCACATGCTGCCAATGGCAATGCCAACAATACAGCCAGTGCGATTTTCTGCATTGTGTTTCTCCTTTTCTTTTGTTTCTATGTCACAGATACTAGCACCGCATTTTTTGATTTGCAAATAATAAAATTCAATAATCATTTGACTTTTGACAAAAAAAGTTACATACTATGTACGCAAATCCCACAGATTGCCATTATTATCCCACCAGTACGCGGTATGCGTGTGGTACATCAACCGGCGAGTGTTCGCTCTTGATGTGCAGTTTTGCGTGGTCTGTGGCATCAGGGAAAACAGTTTATAATAAAAGGAGCAAAATTATGGCAACAGTTATCCGCCTGGCACGTTACGGGGCAAAGAAACGCCCATATTATCATGTTGTTGTTACAGATTCACGCAATGCGCGTAATTCTGGCAATGTATTGGAAGTTGTTGGTAAATACGACCCAATGCAGCCAAAAGACAGCGAAAAGCGCGTCGTTTTGAAAATGGACGAAGTAAAAGCATGGTTGGCAAAAGGTGCAAAACCATCTGACCGTGTTTACAAATTCTTGGTAAAAGCGGGCTTGGTTGCTGCAAAACCTGTACCTGTTCAGACCAAGAAACATCTGCAATCTGAAAAAACACAAATGAAAATCAAAGACAAAGCTGAAAAACTGGCCAAGATAGCAGAAGAAAAGGCTGCCGCCGAAGCCGCTGCTAAAGAAGCAGCCGCAGCCCCAGCAGAATCTGCGGAATAATAAAATGTCCCGGGTTCATTACCCGGGAATATTATTTAGGGTACTATAAGGATTATATATGTCAAAATGTCCACATAATCAGTCAATCGAATGCGACCAGAAATCCCGAGATGATGAATTTGTACGCCAACTGAATATTGTTATACGTTCAGGTGCATTTTGGTTCCCAGATGTAAATCAAAGCCCAGACTGTCGTGCGAAATGCAGTATGTGTTGGCGTTTGGCACATTGCAGACAGCACTAAGGATTTATTGATAACCTGTCAACCTAAAACATCTGCGATATGTTGTCCATATGATGATACACCATGCGATGTCAAAGAACAAAAATTGTCAGAATTTCGCAAACGTGTTCATTATCTGTCAGAAAATAAAATAAACCAAGTGTTTTTTCAAGACAGCGATAACAAGTGCCCAATAAATCCAGCGGAATGCATTCGGTATCAGCGTTATCTGAATATTGTGAACAAAATAAAAGCAAATGAAAAATAACGATAAAATCTTGGTTGGAAAAATCGTTGCACCCCAGGGCATCCGGGGCGAGGTTCGTGTTCAAACATTTACTGCCCGCCCAGATGATTTTCGCAAATTGGAAATTATATCCGACCGGTTTGCTGCATCGGATTTCAGTTTCGTGCGCCTGTTAAATCCAACATCAAATGTAATCATTGCACGTATTCATGGTATCAATGACCGAAATGCGGCTGAAACATTGCGTAACACAGAATTATTTATATCACGTGATACACTGCCCGCGGCAGCAAATGGTGAATATTATCAGGCTGATCTGATTGGATTTGATGTTATACGCAATGGCAAAAAAATCGGCGTTGTTGACGGTTTTCAAAACTTTGGTGCCGGTGATATAATTGAACTGGATAATGGTGACATGGTATCGTTTATTGGTGCAGATGTTGATATGGAAAGACGTCAAATTCAAGTACAATAAAGGGAAATGAATATGACAAATTCACAAATTCCTGTATACGATGTTATTCCAACCGGACGGGGGTTGCGGATTGAATGCTGGCACCCTGCCCAGATGTGTTCAATCGCATGTATGAAAAATATGCGTGGATTGAATTATAATGAATCTGTACAGGATGCGGACAACAGAAAAACAATTAGTATTGAACCATGGAAATGTTGTGATTATTCTATGGCACAAGGCTTGTACTTTATTGCATCAAATATATGCAATGCATGCCGCATGCATGAACAAGCATCCAGATAAAGGAATGAAAAGGATGAAAGAATTTATTGTTAACAATCGCAAATTGGTGCATGTTGAATGTAACATTCCACTGCGGTACTGTCCTGTTTATTATAAGATATTGTTAACAAAATCCACCAGTGGCGAACTGTCGTGGACACAAAACTGTACTTATAATCCGAACATTGTTTTGGACATAAAGGCACCAGACGCTGCAAACAATATAAAATCTGAAATAATTAATACATGTATGGAATGCGTGGAATGTAATGTAAAGGTGCGGTAAAAATGCATTTTAATATACTGACAATCTTTCCTGAAATGTTTCCTGGAACGTTATCTGGCGGTGTTGTTGGTCGTGCCCTGGACAAGAATATATGGTCATACGACGCAATAAATATTCGTGATTTTGCAATAAATCGTTATGGCAGTGTGGATGATGAACAATTCGGCGGTGGTGCGGGGATGGTTATGCGTCCTGACGTGTTGGGAAACGCATTGGATTCTGTTAAAAATCGCGGCAAAATAATATACTTTTCACCACGTGGACCAACATTAAATCAGCAGATGGTACGTGAATTTGCAGCCACACCGGATACGACATATACCCTGCTGTGTGGTCGATACGAAGGAATTGATGAACGAATCATCG
>CAMWQN010000038.1 GCA_947176385.1 uncultured Rickettsiales bacterium | reverse complement strand
GACCGGTGTTTGAAATTTTAATTCTTGTGCGATTATGTGTTTGGGGTATTGGCCCGGGTTGGTAAATTGCCATTGCCACCATATATGAAGCGTGAAGAAGAAATCGACGACCGTGAACGTTATCAAACGGTTTACTGCCAGCCATTGGGGTCACTGGCGGCACCAACAGCCGGATTGCATTTTACACCTGAATTGATGAATGAAATCGAAGCCCGTGGCGCAACGGTTGTCAAGGTGACTTTGCATGTCGGCGCCGGCACCTGGATGCCTGTCAAGACCGAGGATTTATCCGAACATAAAATGCATCGTGAATGGTGTTGCGTAACACCACAGCAGGCGGATATTATAAATAATGCAAAACGCGTGATTGCAGTTGGTACAACATCAATGCGTACACTGGAATCTGCTGCGCGTCGTGCGGCAACGGGTTCCCGGGTTGCGCCATTTTGTTCAACGACAAATATATTTATTACCCCCGGATATAAATTCCGCGCAGTTGATGTTTTGCTGACGAATTTTCATTTGCCGAAATCAACACTATTCATGCTGGTGTCTGCATTTGCTGGTCTGGATGAAATGAAGACTGCATATAAACACGCAGTTGATGAAAAATATCGCTTTTTCTCTTATGGGGATTGTTGCTTGTTGTTCAAAAAGGACGCATAATGAAATACAATCCAACATTACATAAGTTATCAAATGGTGTAACGGTAATTCTGGACCCAATGGATTTGGAAACCACTGTGGTAAAGGTACATTTTAAAACCGGTTCCCGGGACGAGGCACCACATGAACATGGTATAACTCACTTTTGTGAACACATGCTGTGTGCCAGTACGCCAAGATTTAAATCCAGTGTTGCTCGGGACAGTTATTTGGAAGATTTTGGCGGCACCAGAAATGCCAGCACGTCTGATGTCGGTGTAAATTTTTTCGGTCGTATTATCGGGCAGAATTTATTGTGTATGCTGGACGTTTTTGCAGACCAATTAAAAAATTCGTTATTTGAACCGGAAATAATAGAAACAGAACGTAAAGCTATTCTGGACGAACGTCGTCGCAACTTGTTTCGTGGAAACCGTAAAATAAAATCTGAATTTTCAAAACAGATATATGGCAACGATATGCTAGGATTCCAGACACTGGGATCAGAAAAAAATATAAAGTCTTTTACACGTAACCAAATGTTGGACTGGGTACATCGCCGATTTTCTGCGAAAAATTGCGTGATTTGTATTTCTGGACAAATCATGGATGCAAACGCTGTATTAGCCCAATTGGAGCGTGATTTTGCATTTTTGCCGACGCATGATGTGCCTCGGAACACACACCTGTCATACAATCCTGTGTGCTATCATTATAATATTCCGAATAACGGTAACACACCAATGGCAGTATTGATACCGCGTCAATATGATGCATCGGATAATCGTACACGTATGGCAAATTTGATGTTTATACGGTATTTGACCAAGAAATTAAACAGTGTCCTGCGTTTTCAGCATGGACTGGTTTATGCTGTCAGCTCAGACATAGCCGATTTATCGTATGATATGGGCTGTCATAGTATTGAAACCGAAACCTGCCCACAGGACATTGCACGTGTTACCGAATTGATGGCGCAAACATGTCGTGACGCGTATAAAAATGACTTTTTGACGGATGATTGGTTGGCGCGTTGTAATCGCAGTTTTCAACTGGCTGATGCTGATTTTCTGGATTCAGCAAAGAACAGATGTGATAAACTGCTGGGTGAATATTGTCTGACCGGCGCGCTAGATAACTTTTACAAACGTGTTGAAATTTGTCAGACAATGACTGCGTATGATGTACGACAATTAACTGCGGATTTTTGGAAATCGCCGATATCAATTACGACTTGTGGATTAAAATTTGACGCAAATTTAGTGGAAATATGGAATAATAATTTCCCTGAAACTCATTGTGGACCTATTGTGCAACAGAAACAAAAGGAAGGACGATAAATGTCATTAAAATTTGATTTGTTAAAGACTGATGGTGGCGCACGTCGTGGGCGTGTGCATACAGCGCACGGCACATTTGAAACGCCTGCATTTATGGCGGTCGGTACGGCTGCGACGGTAAAAGCCCTGACTATGGATCAGGTTGCGGCAACCGGTACCCAGGTAATCTTGGGAAATACGTATCATTTGATGATGCGTCCAGGTGGTGACCTGGTTGAAAAAATGGGTGGTCTGCACAAATTTGGCGGCTGGACGGGTCCAATATTGACCGACAGTGGCGGATTCCAGGTGATGTCATTGTCCAACCTGGTCAAAATGAAGGAAGAGGGCGTCGAATTCACATCGCATATTGATGGCGGTATTAAACACTTCTTGCGTCCCGAAGATTCCGTTCATATTCAGCATCAACTGGATTCAAATATAACAATGGTACTGGATGAATGTTTACATTTGCCGACAACACGCGAACGTGCTGAAAAGAATGTTGATATGGTTGCCCGCTGGGCACGTCGCAGCAAGGATGCATTTATTGACCGCGATGGATATGGCATATTTGGTATTGTCCAGGGGGCGGATTTCCCAGATTTGCGTGAAAAGTCCGCAAAACAATTAACCGAAATAGGCTTTGATGGATATGCGGTCGGGGGACTTGCTGTGGGTGAACCCCAGGATGTTATGTTTGATATGATTGCAACCACCACGCCGCATCTGCCAGTGGACAAACCGCGTTATTTAATGGGTGTTGGTACGCCACTGGATATATTGGGCGCAGTTGAACGCGGGATTGATATGTTTGATTGCGTAATGCCAACGCGCGCAGGTCGTACCGCCCAGGCATTTACCAGGGACGGCACAATGAATATGAAGAACGCACGGTTCCGTGACGACGCATCCCCACTGGACGCCGAATGCGGTTGCCCCGCATGCAAGTTGTCACGTGCATATATTCATCACCTGATAAAGTGTAATGAAATACTGGGTGCGACGTTGCTGACGCAGCATAATTTGTGGTTCTATCAGGATTTAATGCGTGGTATCCGCGAAAGCATAGAAGCCGGACGCTTTGCCGAGTTTAAACAAGAATTTATTGACCGATATACCCAAAATAAGCAATAATAGCAATATCAAAGGAAAGGAGAAAAAATGGCACGTAAACCAAAAGAGGTCGAAGTTATCGACCGTGGCGGCGCCAAGACTGTCGCACGCAAAACGTCATACGTCACCCGTGTAAAACAGATATTTGCCGTTATAACAATTGTGTGGTTTGCATTGGTGGTATTTGTCCCACTGCATGTAAAGAACACATATTCCCAGCCGATTAAGAAATCAATTGTTGTATCAATGTTCTTTGATTTGCAGCGCAATATCGTAGAGCAATATGAAAAATTACTGGATGGGATAAAGGATGCGATAAATCTGGAAAAGCCTGTCGCATACGCAATTGACAAGGTCAAGATGGCAGAAAGCGCGGTTGATAAAGTGACCGACGCCACAGCCAAGGCGTCAGAACAAACCGCCAAGGCGCACGATGCCAACGCAAAAGCCAAAGAAACCACTGCTGGTATAAAGGGATTGACCGGTATCGCAGGTCGTTTCGGTATCAACACCGGCGGCATTGACAGCGCACTGGACAAGGTTGATGCCAGTGTGGACAAGGCAGATAAAGCAGTCGCCAAAGCAGACCAGGCAATTGCCAAGGTTGACGATGTCGCAGCCAAGGTTAATGCACAATTGGACAAGGTTGAAAAGAACCTGGCATCTGTCTTGCAGTTGGAATTTGATAAAATGATTGATGAAGCAATCAAAAACCAACTGGATAAAAGTACAGGTGGCTTGGGTACAACATTGCTGACAAACTATGGTATCAAACATGTATATCCATGGCGTCCTTCCAGCTGGCCGGTTGCAACCAAAATCTATAACGATTTGTCTAAATCGGATGTGACAGTTATCACAACACTGACCAAAACCGTTGATAAATACTTCGGCTATGTTGCATGGGGATTGGTTATCGCCGCATGGGCAGTTGGTGTTTATATCTGGATGATGGTAAACAAGAAAGTAAAACTGATGATTGCGCCATTCCAGGTGTGTCCGCGTTGTGGTCATACATTTGTTGACCGTCGTGGTGCAATGAACTTTATAAAGATGTTACAACCGTGGAAATGGTTCTAATATCCAAAAGCCGCCGCATGGTGGCTTTTTTCTTGCTTTTGCGGCGATATGTGGAATCATTGTGAAAAACGCAAGAGGTTATAATATGGGATATTATATGCCGGAAAAACCAAAGCCGGTTGAAATAAAAGACGAAGTAGAAACCAGAATCGTTGGTCAGCGCACAATCATCGCGACATTAGCGGCACTGGGTATTGCGGTGCATACTCTGGGGATTTGGTGGGCATTGGATAAATCCAACGAATTGAAAGAACAGGAAATCAAAATTCAGAAAGAGCAGTTGGACCTGGCGCGGCGCCAGTTCGTGCTTGATTCCATTGCAGCGGCAAAAAATGAAAAAATTCGATAAAAAATACTTGCATTGGGTAAAAATATATGTAAGAATACACACCGCAGTGCGAGCGTAGCTCAGTTGGCTAGAGCGCAACCTTGCCAAGGTTGAGGTCGAGGGTTCGAGCCCCTTTGCTCGCACCAGAGTTTTTAATCCGACGAATGTCGGATTTTTATTTATTTATTTATTTATTTATTTATTTATTTAAATTTTTCGTGGCAAAGGGGCGAGAACCCGCAGGGTTGCGAGGCGAGGGCGGAGCCCGAAGTACTTTGCTCGCACCAGAGTTTTTAATCCGACGAATGTCGGATTTTTTTTGTTCAATGTGTCATAATCATAAAGTAATTGCATTTTTGTGCATTTTTTGATATACTATATATAACAGTCAACAGGCAGATGCCTGTTTTTTTATTGCCCCGCATATGACGGGTCTTTTTTTATTCTTTGGGGGATTTTATGTCACACAAATGCCAAAACTTGCACCGGGCACGTGCGGTAAAAAACGATGAATTCTATACTCAATATGATGATGTAAAAACAGAATGCGACAATTACATGTCGCATTTTTTTAATAAGATTATTTATTGTAACTGTGATACCACAGACATGGCTCTTATACACAACTGACGCTGCCGCCGAATAGAGAGGTGTAGAGATCGGGGGTCGCCGT
>CAMWQN010000037.1 GCA_947176385.1 uncultured Rickettsiales bacterium | reverse complement strand
TGTTATTTGTTATTTGTTATTTGTTATTTGTTATTTGTTATTTGTTATTTGTTATTTGTTATACGACCTCGGTCACAGCGCGCAGGGCGCCATCACGCGACAGTTGTACAACACGAATCTTTTTTCGCATTTCTGCAATTAAATCTTCGCGGTCATATGCCGGTTGCGTATGTAAAATACGATCTGCAAATGCAGCGTATGCAGCATCCGCACTTTCCGCATGGATTGTTGTATAGAAATGGTCGTGACCGGTTCCCAACATTTCCCACAATACTGATGCATTATCAGTTGATATTTCACCACCGATTATAACGTCGGGGGTCATACGTACAACCAAATCCAGTAATCGTGCATAGTTAAAATTGTTATTCTGTTCAGTACGTGACAAAACAAAATGAACACGATTTAACTGCGGGACACGGATTTCACGTGCGTCTTCGACCGTGATGACACGACTGTTCTGGTCAATCAGTGTCAGCATGTGGTTCAAGAATGTCGTTTTACCAGTTGCTGTCGCACCGCTGATTAAAATCGGGCTGCCGTCGTTGATGGCACTCATTAGCCGGTCGTATGGGTCATCAGGGCGTACATTTTCGCGTGGTTTTACTTTTAACAGTTCTTCGCCACGTTTCAAGTGGTAATTTTCAAAGTTTGTTTCAGTAACCCCGCCGCCACGAATGTTTAAAGCGACACCACCGGTTACATCACGTTCATCGTATTGAACATTTGGACCTGCAATCGCAGTAAAACGATGATTGCCAGGCAATGTTGCATACACAACCGGCATTCCGTGTGTTGGGTCAAATGGTCGTTCATAAATATTTGCGATTGTGTGTATTAAATCAACCAAGTATTGTTTGGTTAGTGCCGGTGCACTGTATGCGACCCATGGGACCGGCGCGCCATGCAGACGCATCCAGACTTCGCCTTCGTGATTGATGGCGATTTCTTCTACGAACGATGGTTTATAGAATTCTTCCAATGGTCGCAGCAAAGATTCCAATACGATATTTGTCATACATGTAATTTTACCATAAATCGTTGCTTGAATCAAAAGGCTTTATTTGATAGAATTAAAAAAAAGAGAGATTATTATGAAGCGGTCTTTGATTTTCGTTTTATGCACAGTTTTCGCGTTGGCAGGATGTAAATCATCCACAGATGCACCGTATAACACGACTGATTTTGCGCAGGGTGGGGCGGATGCGCCACTGTATAACGAACGCAGCAGCGGATTTATGCAGTCTGATAACCAATATGCGAATATTGATACGTATAAGCCTAAAACTGCCGAAGAAAAAGAACAAAACAGCAATCGTTGGAATACCGCACGTATGGAAACCCGCTGGCAGGAATATCGTGGTGCCATGGTTCGTGTTCAAATCTTGCTGGGGAATACCGATATGCGTGAAATGCGTCTGCGCCTGATGCAGAATGCAGATGGTATGGATGTTGATGGTGATGCGCGTTCTATATTAGCCAAGGTTGCAGACTATGAAATGAAACGTGTTTGTGGTCGTAACGCAGACAGCATTGTAATGGTATATGACCGCCCATCATTTGATGCAATGCGTCCAACACCATTCTTTGATTACAGGATAGAGGCAGAAGGTGCCACCATGCGTGAGTATGGATTCCGATGTGTATATAATAACTAAAAAAAATCCCACAATGTGGGATTTTTTTATTGATTATGGTTTGATATTTTCGCTAGACTGAAACTAATCGTACACAAGGTGCGGTATCACAACGAAAATAACTAATAGGGGAAAAAGATGAAAAAAATTATGTCTGCAGTTGTATTGGGTGGCGCAGTCATGTTGTCTGCATGCGGCAATGATGGCGCAAAAAAATGCGACAGCGAAACTGGTGCAAAAAATGGTGACACAGTTGTAATTGACTTTGCTGGTTACTTGGATGGTGAACAGTTTGCTGGCGGTACAGCAAATGGCTTTTCATTGGTTTTGGGCAGTGGTCAGTTCGTCCCAGGCTTCGAAGATCAGTTGATTTGCGCTGAAAAGGGCGAAACACGTGATGTAAATATCACATTCCCAACAGACTATGTTCCAGAATTGGCTGGCAAAGATGTTGTATTCAAAGTAACAGTTGTTGATATTATCAAACCAGCTGTTGTTGAAGAAGTTGCAGAAACAGAAACCGTTGTTGAACCAGCAGCAGATGCACAGTAATTTGTTTCTAGATGCATTAAATCCCCCGTTATGGGGGATTTTTTTTTGTGCATATAATACGTTGTAAATAGGAATTTCTTCCAATAAACATTTGTTGTAAAATTGTACCGTTATGTTATAATAGGTATTGAATCCAATGGAATTTGGGTTCGGGACTGTAGTAAGTCTCTTGTACAATCGGTGCGAATGCATCGTCATATTGTCGAACAAAATGTCTTGGGTGCGTTCGCGCCGTGACATTCCCCGTGCAATGGTCGGGGTGCTGTTGGTTATAAAATACGGGTAACCGAAAGACCAACAGAGTCATTATTGTGCATGATTTACTAACATTCCCGACCGTCAATTTCATTGACGGTTTAATTTTGATATAAAAAATGGGGGGAATGTTATGTTGTTTTGGACTTTGGGTATATTAAATATGCTGGCATTATATTTTGTTGGTGGACCGATATCGGCGATTGTTGGCATGTGTTACACCATAATAATTCGTATGGTTGCCAGTATTATTGTAAAAAGGGGACACATAGCATCTAAATAAAAAAAACACCGTCGTTGCCGGCGGTATTTCCGAATGCCCCGAAAGGAAGGAAAGGAGAAAAAGAAATGGGCATTCTAAACTTATTTTGGGGCTCAAGGTCCAGAGGAGAGAGAATGTAGGAGGGAGTCTGAATCCCCGGGCCCCACAGGTACTTTCGTATCTGGTCATCAGGTTTTATCCTTTTGACGATTCGAAATGTAATACATTTTATTTAATTTGTCAAGCATTTTGTCAAAAAATATTTTTGTGTATAAATTTTACCCCGTTTTTTTGTTGAAAAACGTTGATTTTCCTAGGAAATTGTCCTTGTTGAAAATAGCACGCCCCCTGTAATAAAATCGGCATATGGTAGATTTTCTACCTAGGATTTAGGTAAAAACAGGGAGAAAAACATGACTCACGAAGACGTATGGCGTGCAATCGAACGGTTCGCAACCGAACATGGTATGTCTTGTTCTGGTTTGGCGAAGTGCAGCGGTCTGGACCCAACAACATTTAATAAAAGCAAACGTTGGTCCAAAGAAGGGCAACCACGATGGCCGTCAACAAACAGTATTTCAAAAATATTGTCGTCCACAGGGTCTAAAATACAGGATTTTACAAAGTTCATCGACAATCCGAATGACGCTGGGCGTGAATAGTAAATTTGTGTTTTTTAGATACTCTGACCGCAATTATGGGTAACGCATTGCGGTCTTTTTTTGTTGGACAATCAACCTGTCTTAATTTATCCTGAATATATGCTAAATGGTTTACGCATTTTTACCACAGATAATACTTGGCGTCAAATACTGGCGGATTTAAATGCGGATATTGTCGATAACCCAAAAATTGCAGATGTTGATTTTGATACGCTGGATATAACATTGCCAACGCGTCCCGCAAATTTACGTGTCATTTTGATGGATGCAATGGACAATTCACATATTATTACACGTGTATTGGGACCCGATGCACGGTTGTCACGATTGCCGGCACAGATTGTCGCACTGCTTTATAAAACTGGCGGAATGTCATCCGCTGATTTAAAGATTGCACTGGGGTATGCTGCCGACGCCAATACGCATACGGTTGATACTGCGATTTGCGCGTTGCGTAAAACATATGGGCGCGAATTTATTCAAAATGATGATGGGGTGTATAAACTTGGGCGGATATAAAGTAATTTCTTTTGATAAAATCCCCAGTACCCAGACATTTGCATTAAATATGGTGGCGGCGGGTCGCGCATCCGACCATGTCGCGATTGTTGCCCAGGCACAAAGTGCTGGGCGTGGTCGGTATCGTCGCACATGGGTATCACACCATGGTAATGTATATGCCAGTTTTATTTTTAATGCTGATGAACGTGATCCGCGTATCGCGTATTCTGTTGCTGTCGCCGTTGCAGAAACAATTATATCTTATGGCATTATGCCACAGATAAAATGGCCGAACGACATACTGATTGATGGTGCCAAGGTTTGCGGAATTTTGATTGAATATGCTGGACCATTTGTAATCGTTGGAATCGGGGTAAATATAAAAACAAATCCAACCGTTGATGCATACCAGACAACCCGATTGGATAAATATATGGCAGATATTTCTGTTACAGATTTCTTGGGACGTCTGATGCGGCAATTGGATAAATGGATGAAACGTGATTTTGCCAGTGTGCGTGCCCGGTGGATGGATTTAGCAATTGCAATCAAGACAACGGTAAAATACCGTGGCGCAAATGTAGAACTGATTGAAATCAATTCTGATGGTGCGCTGGTCCTGCGCGATGGTGCACAATATTTCTTGGCGTGGGGTGATGAAATCGGAACCTAAGAATAAATAGTCTTGACTTTTATGTGAATTTATGATAATATATAAAATATCAAAATCACAGATTATATCCACGCATCGCGTGGATTTTTTTATGATTTTTCTATTTTATCGCGCGCATTCTGCGCGTTTTTTTTGTGCCAACAAAATGTGGGGGTAAAAATGCATTTTAAACTGGTTGAAAATCCGAATGATATTCATGCGGTAATTTATAAAGTTGCACGTGTCGTATATGCGCAAACGCATGCATCATCACTGCGCCTGGTCGAAGCCATGACATCAATGATTTCAAATGTTGCATTGAAAACGCAGCGCACTGTTGCAGATATTGTTTCAGATGTAACTATGTTTGATGCATTAAATTCGTCATCGCCACGTCATGCTTATATGTCGGTCGATGTAAACAATGCCGGGTTTAAAATGTGCTTGCGTACAGCATTGCGAATGGTAAATGGAATTTTGCCAGATATGTGTAATGGTGCCACCCGATTTCATAATGCAGATGTTTTACCCGATTGGGCGATATCAATTGGATACATCGCAGAAATTGATGATGTCTTATTTTATTTATAGTGCAGGCAAGCATGAGCAAATTTATCAAAGGTGGATTCTGCGCAGGATATCGCACGTACATAATTTCAGGTATTGGTATTTTGTCTGCAATTGGTGCATACCTGGTTGGTGATACAGATGTCTTTACAATGATGCAGGCAATATTCACATTGGGTGGAATATATTTCTTGCGAAAATCAAGCGAAACAAAATCAAAAGGAAAATAACAATGGAACAAATTCCAGAAAAATTCATGAATCAAGATGGTACATTAAACAGTGATGCATTGATAAAATCATATCGTGCATTGGAACGTAAAATTGGAACAATGATTTCTGTGCCTGATGAAAATGCTGATATTGATGCACGTACCAAGTTTAATCGTGCCATTGGCGTACCGGAAAATGCAGATGCATATCCGACATGTGATTTGTTCGATGATGATGCATGTGTGCGTGAAAAATTTTTAGAAATTGGTTTAACACCAACCCAGGTTTCAAAAATTTATGACATTGCGACAGAATTTTTATCACCAGTACTGACAGATTTATTTGATATGCAAAATCAAAATACTGCGATGAATGAATTAAAAAACTTTTTTGGTGGAACCGAAAAAATGAATGATGCATTGGTTGCGATAAATGCCTTCGGTGAAAAGTTTTTACCACGTGATGCATTCGATGCATTATGCGCGTCACCCCAGGGAATCCAAAGCATGTACAAGATGATGCAATCCATGGAACCAGATGTTCAGATGCAAAAAAATGTGTCTGAAAATTTAACAGATGATGACCTGCGTCGTATGATGCGTGATCCAAAATATTGGCGTGATCAGGATGCAGAATACATTCGTAAAATTGAAAACGGTTTTAAAAAATTGTATTCATAA
>CAMWQN010000036.1 GCA_947176385.1 uncultured Rickettsiales bacterium | reverse complement strand
ATCCATGACATTGGAGCGCCGGCAGGGATTTCAGCCGCGGAGCCCCCATGGCGATGAAATACATGGGGGGACCAATTATGCGAAAGGTTGCGGTGGCATTATCTTGTTTGGTGGCATTGGGGGCATGTTCAAAGCATGACCCAATTTTGCCTGGTACGCGTTCTGCTGTGTTTTCCAGCAATCGCGTCAATGTGTTAAATTCTGAAATCACGAATTTATCAGCACCGATTGCCACCGTCGTCACAGATTGCCCATATCGTCAGGATTCTGACAACATAATTTGGGATGGTGACCGCAAGATTTTCAGTGGTTTTTCCACCCCAAATTCAGTGCAGAGTAATCAAAAGCCAGTCTGTGCCGGTAAATTTGTGTATGCGGGATTAACCACCGGCGAATTGATAAAGGTAAACCCAAAGACACGTGCAATCGCATGGATTGCGGATGTTTATCGCCCCAGTAATTTAACCGGTGGCGCATCTGTTGTCGATATTACGGCACCGATTGTTGTATCAACGGACGCGGTATATGTCGGTGGTCTGGGTGATGCGTTCTGTAAAATAAATGCATCCACCGGCGCAAAGAAATGGTGCGCGGATGTTGGTGTTGGGTTACCATTTATCGTAACAGACAGCGCGTCGTTTGTTGTATCGACCGATGGTAATTTATATGCATTCCGTAACAGTGATGGCGCCGCATATTGGACAGCACCTGTCAAAAAACAGTCCGCCCCCAAATATGCAGATGGCGTGATTCAGGTCGGACGTGAAAAGTTCGATGCCCAAACAGGCAAAGCGTTATAAAAAAAGAAATCCCCGTTTGGGGATTTTTTTATGCAGAAACAGGCTCTAAAACCTTTATTTCCCGCGTCATTGGGTTATACACGCGTGGAACGCCACTGTATCCCATTGCGGCATGATGTGATGGTATCAAGAATTCCGGTAATGGCGATGATTCACCCATATCCATATATGATTTCAGGCGCGGATCAGACCATGCCATTTTTAAATCAGCCTCAATCGGTCTGTGATACCAGCCCTGGAATATGACCAGTTCTTTATCCTTGCCCAGGCGCATGATGTCCATCGGCGTATATAATAATTCTTCACCGGTTTCTTCTTTGTCTTTGCCGTCTGGACCCTTGACGGTTTTGACTTTCATTTTATATCCCATCATTCTGCTGAAACGGTCGGCTGTTTCTGGGTCATTCTGGCGCAGAACGATTTTTGCAGCGGTCGTTGACATAATTGTTGTCGCAGCATCTGCACCATATTTTTCACGAATCTGTGCCAAATCCTGACCCACAATCAGATATGAAATCTTTTGCCCACGTCCCAGGTCTGGACCCTGAATAACCGCGGTTAATTTCTGCATCTTGGGCATTTCGTCCAACAAGAATAATACAGGATACGGTCCCAACTGCTTGCCATCGCGGAACTGTTCCGGTGCATTTGCCAACAGATAACTGCTCATCAAATCAATAAAGATACCGGTGATTGGATTCAAAGCCTCGGCATCGACCATGTTAATTGACAGGTATACTGTAACCGGCTTAATCTTGCCATCGCGTGGGTCGCGCAATCCACGCAGATCTGAAAAATGAAAGTCTGAATGACTGGTACGATTACGCACGGCAGCATTACGGAATATCGACAGACCTGCCATAATCGTTGACAGGATGGATCCACGTTCCTTGTCCGGGGTATTGGCTAACTGCGTAAATTCCAAGATTGCGCGGTGTGCGTATGAGTATTGGCGTGCTTCTTCCACTGCATTTTGGAACAGGTCTTTCATTGGGTCAGCCATCATAACCATTTGGTCGCCCTGGCGACGGCGTTCTTCCAAATCTGCTGCGATTTTTAACTGGCTGGCATTTAACCAATCCAGAATCATGGACAGCGATGCCTCTTTCCCAATCCAGGCTGGCGGTATGTTTGCCCATGTGCCGATATGAACATAGTTATTCAGATTTAATTCCCCGCGTTGTAACAGTGCGCTGGCAGCGTATGCGTTCGGGTCATTCATCATCGACAGGTAATAATCCTGTAATACCGCGGCATCTTCGCTGTCGAATGTGCCCGCCTGCAGGCGTGAATAAAAATAATCATCAGCCTTGGCGCGTTCAACCTTGGACACGATATATTGAATCATGCCGGACAGTCCTGCACGACCAGAAATTGTCCAGTGTGGGTCGGCAGATGATGATGCCTTGTCCGCGACCAGAATATTACATATCGAATCGATATACAAATCACGCTGTTCTTGGTTAAACGGCACGTGTTCGGGCGACAAAGGATTCCACGACGGGTAATATATACCATGTTCTGGGTCATCTTGCCCCGCCCAGTTCATGATAAATACTGGACCCACTGTCGCGCGATATGCCGATGATTTTTGTTTCAATTCGGGCTTTGGGTCATTGATAATCATTGATACACCCGGACAATCAAATATTGTCGGCAAAACGATACCTTGGGTTTTACCGGTCCCCGGGGGCGCCAATAACAACGCAGACAGTGTTTCATCCATCATAAGGGGCTTTTTCTTGAAATATCCCAATACCATCATAAAACCATTCAGCAGCCCCATTTTTTTAATGTCAGCCTCGCTTGCTTTGTTGGATGATTTTTCTGCAAACTTGTCATTGCCGTATGGGGTGAATTCTTTGACAACCTGGGAATCAGACATAAAGTAATACGCAATTATCGGTAAAATCGGTGTGATGCATGCAATATCGGCACGCATTATACTGCGTCCGACCCAGGCTGGGATTTCAGCGATAACCGATAATCCGCCGGATGCAAACATTTGCTTTATATAAATCGCGGTCCAGTGTGCACTTGCCGGGGACCAGCCATATCGCCAAATATGTTCGATAATAAAAGACACGGCAAACGCCAACGCACATACAATCCATGTGCCAATCATCCACCGCAGACCCCAGAACGCATTCGCCATTGGGGTGCGTTCATGTTCTTTATAGGCGGAAGACTTGAATATATTCAGTCCTTTTCCTTTGCCGCCGGCGGATAAAATCTTGAATTTCTCTGGCATTGTGTTTATATTATATCAGAAAAAATCACAATTATAAATCGGGAAAATTAGAATACATGAAAAATGTGCCACGAATTTTTGCAGGTGACGGGTTGGAGGCGGGTTCCCGCGTACCAGTTGGGCGTGATACAGCGCACTATCTGTCGCGTGTAATGCGTCGCAATGATTGCCTGGCATTCGGTGGCGGGCGTGAATTTAATGCCACGCTGTCAGATGATGGGGCGCATTTGATAATTGGTGAACAAACCGACCACAGCGACCCATCAAATGATATAACAGTATATTTTTCCCCGATTAAGCGCACAGATGATATGTTAAATATGGCGACGCAAATGGGTGTTGCGCGGTTTGTACCGGTAATTACCGAACGCACGGTCGCATCCCATATAAATTGGACGCGTATGGTGCGTATTGTGGCAGAAGCTGCCGAACAATCCAACCGTAACAGTGTTCCACGCATTATGCCGCCAATAAAGTTTAATGAATTAAATTTATCAGACATTGTGTTCGCAGATGAAAGATCCGCATATGGCGCAGACCGCCCGACACATATCCCTGGCGCCCGTAATATATTGATTGGACCCGAGGGTGGATTTTCCGATAATGAATTTGCCGCATTGGATGCGGCGGGGGCACGTCCTATATCACTGGGTAAATCAATCCTGCGGGCCGAGGTTGCAGCAATCATAACAATAGACAGGGTATTGCCATGACAGAACGTATTGCAAAATTTATCGCGAGTTCGGGTGTCGCATCACGACGTGGTGCCGAAGATTTAATTGAACAAGGCGCCGTTGCTGTCAACGGAACCATTATTGATACGCCGGCAACATTGGTTGATGACGATGATGTTGTAACTGTTAACGGTCAGGACATTACACGTCCCGCTGAAATGGAATTGTATATGTTTAACAAGACAATGAATACAATGACGACACGCGATGACCCCCAGGGGCGAAAAACAATTTATGATTGTTTACCGGATGAATACAAGCATTTGAAATATGTTGGTCGTCTGGATTATCGCACAACAGGTTTATTGTTAATGACCAATGATGGTGAATTGGCGCGTAAATTGACATTACCGGATTCGAAGATTCCACGTGTATATATTGCGACGGTAAATGGTCGTGATTTTTCACAACTAAACCGTGCCCGCGAAGGTATGGTAATCGATGGTGTAAAGTATCAGCCGTTTAAAATTGATATATTACCGGATAAAAATTTGCGTGTTGAAATTACCGAAGGTAAAAAGAATGAAGTCCGCATAGTATTGCGGAAATGTGGGCTGCCGGTGCGCAGATTACATCGGATTTCGTTTGGTCCGGTACGTCTTGGGAAATTACGCCCAGGAAAAATTGAAAAATTACAACAGAAAACAATTGACGCGGTGTTAAAATCTCTCTAATATTCTATCAAAAGGAAGGGAGATTTCTATGAAGAAAGAAACATCAAAAAAAGTCAGCAAGTCCCAGAATGCCAAGGTGCCAGCCCGCGCAAACCCACGCATTTCACAGAAAGCGCAAGCACAAAACATTGACTGCAAACGTGAATGTTTTAATCCATGGTCGTTATCGATTTATGTTTATTGGTTTATAATTTTGTTCTTTATCGCATCAACATTTTATATTTTAGGTCGCAGCCATAACATGCTGAACCATAATACAGGCAATGTTGAAATCACCGAAGAAGCATTGATGCAATCTGCGGATTATTATGAAAGTGGCAAAAACAAATTATTGGCTGGCAACATTGATGATGCCATCGCTGATTTGACTGCCGCGATTGAAGCAGACAATTCTGCAATCGATACATATATCTTGCGTGGCGAAGCATATATGCAAGCCGGCGATTATTCAAACGCAATGGTTGATTTTAATTCTGCTATCAATATCGACCCAACAAATGCTGTTGCATACTATGACCGCAGTTTGTTGTTCACCAGATTGGAAGATTACAATTCAGCATTAAATGATATCAACGCTGCATTAAGTGCGGTTGCAACAAATCCATCATCTGTTTTGGCACAGCGTGACCTGTATGCGAAACGTGGTCAGTTGAATTTGTGGTTGAAAAACTGGGATGGCGCCGTTGCGGATTATACAAATTCATTGGCACGCCCAGATGGCACAGTTAAACCAAATGTATATGCAGAACGCGCAGAAGCATATACAGCACTGGGTCAATACGAAGATGCAATCAACGATTATGCATCAGCGGTTCGCGTAATTTCTGAACAGATTCAGGGTGCAACAACGGCTGCCCTGCGCGAAGAATTGTCCAGCAACGCAATGAGTTATTTTGAAAAGTCTGCAGCATTGAACTTGCAATTGGGCAATATCGATGCATCCCGTAATGATTTGCAGTCTTCATATACAATTGCTGTAGCATTAAACGATACAGATTCTGTTAACAGATTACAGAACCTGTTGGCAGAAATGCAGCCGGCAACCCCGGAAATGTCATCAGAACCGGTGACCCCAGAAATGCCGGAAGAACCGGTCACACCGGAAATGCCAGATGAAAATCAGCAGTAAAATAAAAAGAATAAGCCCCACGAAACAGTGGGGTTTGTTTTTGTATGAATAAAATACTGGACATTTCAGAAAAAATGATTTATGATGGCGACGCGTTTTGGATGTTTAGCTCAGTTGGTAGAGCATCTGCTTTACACGCAGAGGGTCAGGAGTTCGAGTCTCTTAACATCCACCAGAATAAAAGGGTCCGATGACCCTTTTTATTTTTTTATTGTTTTGCATCAGCATAAATTTGTTTAAATTTCAGAAACATTTTACGGTGGTTGTTATATCGGTGTTCTATTTTGCGAACCTGTATCATTTTGTATCCCATAACAAACATATGTTCCATTACACCCAGCGGTACTTCACGTATTCCATGTTCATATGCTGCCAGTTCGTCCGGCATTATACGCAGCATAGTCGCCGCGTCATCTGTTGACATTCTGCATACATGACGCGCACGACGCAACATTGCGCCCAGGCGCCCGGCGGTTATGTCGATTTGTTTTGTTTTTGCCATTTAATCCTCCACATTTTTTTGTTAATAAAAAACACCGCTTTGATGAAAAGCGGTTGGAGGTTAGTAACTATTGAATACGATAGTGCTGTTTATTTAAATATATCACAGCCCTCCAACCATGTTGGAGAAGTTTATATTCAAGAGGTTACTACACCCCACATCGGACATCACCCGATGCACGATAATTATATCGGATTAAATCCCCGT
>CAMWQN010000035.1 GCA_947176385.1 uncultured Rickettsiales bacterium | reverse complement strand
TGGGCTTTTGAAATGCAAATTTCCCCACCCACCATTACCACCACGGGCGGCGCGATATTCCATACCGTCTGTATTCAAGTCTGCGTATTCGATTTCTTCGTTTTCAGATAAAATGACCGTCCCTGTCGGCACTGGCAAGCGCAAAGTTTCGCCTGAATATCCGGTACGCATTTTCCCCATACCATTTTGACCACGTTGGGCGGCGAAACTGGTTTTATACCGATAATCAATCAGGGTATTAACATTCGGTACCGCGACAAATACAACGTCGCCACCACGACCGCCGTCACCACCGTTGGGACCACCGAATTCAATATATTTTTCGCGACGGAAACTGGCTGCGCCGTTTCCACCATCCCCTGCTTTGATTTTAATTTTCGCTTTGTCTAAGAACTTCATAATATATGCCTTTTGCGGTCATTATAACTTAAAAACTTGCATTTTCCAGTAAGAATATTTATAATTATGCCTGTCGCGAAAGCGATGATGATTCTGAATCCGTTGCGGAATAATCGTTTTGGACCCGGGGGCGGTACCCGGCATCTCCACCAAGAATACATATGGGGATGAATTAGGATCGACAGGCGAAGTAAAGGCAAATCGGTTGAATCCGACATGGTCGTCGTTAAATACCAAATAAAAACTGAATGGCGATAGAATCGCTGCGAACGACAATGTTCGCTTTGCAATGGCTGCCTAAGATGGCGTTGGATTCGGTTGGCGATTGTTGACCAATCCGTTTTAGCAATTGCGGGGTTCGTCGGGTACCTGGCACCAGAAACCCGACATTGATTTATAAAACAGAAAAAGGAACATGATATGTTTGGAAAAGTAAAAAAAGTATTCTTTACCGGTGTTTTCGGGATTTTGTACCTGTCTTTTATTACTCAGTTGGTTTATATCTTGGGCTGGGTCAATGACTTTGAAGCAAAATTGATGTACATGGCATTGTTGGCGTTTGAATGGTTGGTGTTAATCAGCGCACGTTACCTGTCAAAGCGCAGCAGTGGTGCAGCACAGCACAACGGTTATAACAATCGTCGTCGTTAAATTTTGTGCAATATTGCACTATGCGTCCTGATTTTTGTCAGGACGTTTTTTATTGCCTTGAAAAATTATTTTTACGTCTTATATTTATCATCACTATGAAAGAATATATTTTACCCCTTCGTGATTTAGTTGTTCACCCCGGTTTAACTTTACCGGTATATATTGACAACCCGCAATCTATTGCGTGCGTCAATGCCGCCGCAAATGGCAACAAACGCTTAATTGTCGCCGCCCAGCATACGTGGACATATCCGTCTGCACGTGATGATATTTATGACGTTGCGACAATCGGCGAATTAAGCCAGGTTCTGCATATGCCTGATGGCGCGATACACGCGGTTGTTCGCACAACCCATGCTGTACAACTGCATGACATAACTGTAACGGATGGGCTGTTTACCGCTGAATACACACCGATTGAAATTACCGATGACCCAACAAATGATAAGACACTTGCCCTGCGTGACAAGATTGCAGATAATATGCAAGTATTAGCGGTCAGCCGTAAATTAAAAATGGATAAACTGCGTAATATTATCCAAAATTATCCGATGCCAGCATTTATTGATTCTGTTATCCAAATGGCTGAAATTGATACAGATTCTGCGATAAACATCCTGCGTACGCCAACATGGCAGGATAAAATGATTCTGTTACTGGAACAGGTCAACCTGCTGGCAGAAACCGCAAAAATCGAAGATTCTATCAATCGCCGTATTCATCAGCAAATGGAAAACGGTCGACGCGAGGCTATATTACAAGAAAAAATGCGTGCCATTCAAAAAGAAATGGGTGACGACAGCGAAGAGGCTGATTCTGCATCTATGCGCAAGCGAATTGAAAAAGCCCCCCTGCCCGCTGACGTGCGTGAAAAGGCAATGAGTGAATGGCGTCGCATGCGCAGCCTGTCGCCAATGTCAAACGAAGGTGGACTGATAAAAACATATCTGGATGAATTATTGGCAATGCCATGGGACGCATCAGACGCACCGGCAATAAATTTACAATCTGCACGCGCCGTATTGGACAGCGAACATTCTGGAATGATGCCTGTCAAAGAACGCATTTTGGAACATATTGCAGTCATGAAAAAGACCGGTAATAACCAGGGCAGCATATTGTGCTTTGTTGGCGCGCCGGGGGTTGGCAAAACCTCCCTGGGCAAATCAATTGCCGCTGCGCTGGGGCGTAAATATCACCGTATATCACTGGGCGGGATTTCAGACGAAGCGCATTTCCGCGGGCATCGCAAGACATATATCGGCGCCCAGACAGGACGCATTATGGATGCATTAAAACGATGCAAGGTGAACAATCCTGTCATCGTACTGGATGAAATTGATAAAATGGGACGCGATTGGCGTGGTGACCCAGAATCCGCATTGTTGGAAATTTTGGATCCGGAACAAAACAAGTCTTTCCGTGATCATTATCTGGAGGTTGATTTTGACCTGTCCAAGGTATTGTTTATCGCGACCGCGAACAGTCTGAATTTATCCACAGCATTAAAAGACCGTATGGAAATTATTGAAATTCCTGGATATACCATGGATGAAAAGGTGCAAATCGCGCGCGAGCATTTGCTGGCACGTGCGGCGCATGACACTGGATGGGATATGGTAAATATTCAGATTGATGATGATGCCCTGCGTCATATAATCAACACATACACATCAGAATCTGGTGTCCGCCAGTTACAACGCGAATTAACCGCAATTCTGCGTCGTCAATTATTGGAAAACGATGGCGAAGACCTGCCTACAACATTTACGATTGATAAAATCGACAACCTGTTATCTGTCCGCCAAGGCGCCGGATTTTCAAAACGTATCGGATTTGGTATTCGCGCATAAGGAAACACAAAATGATACTGATAATAAATACATCTGGAACGGGGCTAGAATTCGTATTGGACGACAAATACGTGCATATTGATACAGAAAAGCAGTCTGTTGCCCTGCCAAACGCATGCGAAAAGTTTTTAAAAGACAATGACGTACAATGGTCTGACCTGACTGCGATTGGTGTTGTTGTTGGACCGGGCAGTTTTACTGGCATCAGACTAGGCATCGCATACGCCAAGGGTATTGCGATGGGATTAAATATTCCTGTGGTGCCTGTAAATGCATTTGAATTATATTTGGCTGCAACGCCAGATGCGTTTGTTGCGATTGATTCTGGTCGTGGGGATTTCTTTGTTGCGTCGCCACTGACAGCGCCATGCACAATGGGAATTGAAGAACTGGAAACACGTCAAATGGAATGTCCGCGCACGGTTGGGCACAAGCCGTTTGATTTGCGTCACGCCACACAAATTGTTCGCGACAAGATTGCAAACGGTTACAACGAACCTGTGGTGCCGATGTATCTGCGCCCCAGTTATGCGGAAACAAAACACGATGATAAATAAACTGTCCTGTTTACATGCACAATGTTTCCCGCACAAGCCTTGGGCGGCGGCGGATTTTGCAGACCTGAAAAAATCCGGTTGCGAAATTGTCGCCAGTGACAATGGATTTATTGTATGGCGCGTTATTGCTGATGAAGCAGAATTGATAACCATTGGCGTTGCGCCCGCCGCACGCAACACCGGCATCGCATCAGCAATGCTGGCAATCATGATGGGTGACGTAAAAAAACGCGGTGCAAAAAAAATATTTCTAGAAGTCGCAGAAAACAACGCCCCTGCGCTGGCACTGTATACGCGCGCCGGATTCAAGGTTGTTGGGCGACGCCCAAAATATTATGATGGAATTGATGCCATTATAATGGAATATCAGATTTAATCCATATTTCCGACAAATTCAATTACGCGATTATCAAATATTACATCACGTGGGCGCAGTGGACTTGCAACATGCATGTCCGACGCACGACGCGTACGTGATAATGCGACATAGGTCTGACCGTGTGCAAATGCCCCGCGCGAATCCGAGTATATGAGAACAAACACAATGTGTGCGGTTCGAATAAATAAGAGGATACGCGCGGGATGCCGACTAATCTTGCCCAGACACAAATTCAATTACGCGATTATCAAATATTACATCACGTGGGCGCAGTGGACTCGCAACATGCATGTCCGACGCACGACGCGTACGTGATAATGCGACATAGGTCTGACCGTGTGCAAATGCCCCGCGCGAAATATCCACAACGACTGTATCCAATGTTTTGCCCTGCGCCTTGTGTATTGTCATTGCATAGCCCAAGTTCAGCGGGAATTGGCGGTATCCGCCAACCTCATTCTCTATCAACCTGTCATTTTCATCACGTGAATATTCGATTTTCTGCCACTTTTCGGGCTTAACTATTACCAGTTCGCGATTATCCGATAATAATTGCACTGTAATTGCCCTGGCGCCAATTTCACGAACAATGCCCATCGAACCGTTATGCCATTTGTCTGCATTCTTTACAAATACAACCAATGCACCGACTTTCAGCGTTAAATTCATTGGTGCTGGGACATCACGTTCTGAAAATGTCCCAGATAATTCGCCGACAAAATTAACCTCTGGCGCGGCAATTTGTGCCAGTCGTTGACTGTTAATCTGTTCTGCAACCGCCCGAAATGGTGTTATTATCACAGCATTATCGCGACGTGATGCGTCATCAATACGACAACTATTAAAGAACCCTAATGCGGACACATCATTTCGACGCAGTTTCACCAGATTTTCCAACAATGGGATATCGTTTTGACGATATACTTTATCAAAACTGTATTTTATAAAGTTTGCACGTTTAAACACAAAACTATCAAAGAAATACGCGTTCGGGTTGCCGTACTCTGATTCATAATATTGAACGGCTTCGCGTGTGATAACCGGTGGCAATTGGAACAAGTCCCCTATTGCAACAACCTGAATTCCCCCAAATGGTTCATTATTACGGCGCGCCATACGTGCCAATATATCCATAGCATCCAGCAAGTCTGGTGGCACCATTGAAATCTCGTCAATTATCAAGATATCAGTTGCATTTAATATATTACGTGGTTTTGCCTTTAATTTCAAAATATCCGGCATAATAAAATCACGTGGCTGAATTTGAAACAGTGAATGGATAGTCTGCCCACCGACATTTAACGCAGACACCGCCGTTGGACACGCACAAATGATGCGTTTTTTTGATGCAGATTTCAGGTAATTTATAAATGTAGATTTTCCAGTTCCTGCCGGACCCAAAATCAGCAAATTAGAATTTGTGCGTTCGATAGTATTGAACGCCTGGGTCTGGGTATCAGTCAAGATTGGAACGAAATCAGTCATTGCAATAATAGTGCCACAGATTGGGCGAAAAATAAAGCATATAATATTTTCCGCTTGCATAGATAATTAAATGTATATATAATTGGCGCCGTGGGTTAGTAGCTCAGTTGGTTAGAGCGGAGCGCTCATAACGCTTTGGTCGTGGGTTCGAGTCCTACCTAACCCACCACAGTTTTAAAATCACGCCGATGGCGTGTTTTTTTATTATATTTTTCCAACACATGCGACATATATAAAATAAAAAATTTTTTTACTTGCACTATATGCGCTTATTTTTCTACCATTCATTACAAAAGAGAGGAAGAAATGAAGAAAATACGCAGATTCCTGGGCATTTTTGTATCTTTATTTATTATTGCAATTGCTGGCAATGTGCACGCAGCAGGCTATACTTGCGACAGTATTAAGCAATATACGGCATGTAATGCTGGGTATTATCCATCAGAATGCGGCACCAAGCGTGATGGATCTGCTGTAACGACACAGCCTGGTGGCAAATGTTTATCTTGTCCTGCTAATTATACTTGCACCGGGGTAAATTTAAATTGTCCATTACCTGCCATATACACAATTACATTAAATGCGACACAGAATGGCGGAACAGGTGGAACAGGTACAGTATATGAAAAATATGCAACAGGTTGGTCATTAACAAACTTTGGCACAACTGTAACGTCTATAACACGTCCTACTAAAACAAACAATGTATTTAATGGTTACTATACAGCGGCTAGTGGTGGCACCCAGAAGATACCGGCGTCTGGTGCATTACCAGCAAATACAACCTTTACAGCAGATACAATATTGTATGCACAATATTCAGCATGCAATGCATGTACCAAGGGAACAGGTGTCGCATCATGTTCTTTATCAGTTACCAACAATGCATGTACATATAGTGCAACATGTAGCTCGGGTTATATTACTCCAACATGCACATCTGCTGGTGCATGCAGTTGTACACCAGGAACCTACACCATTACCCTGAACGATAATAACGGCAGTGGTGGTACAGGTACAGCCA
>CAMWQN010000034.1 GCA_947176385.1 uncultured Rickettsiales bacterium | reverse complement strand
ACACGTCTTTCCGCGGGTCGGTGTTCGGGTCGGTCGGCTCCTTGGGGAATGGTAACTTTATGACATCAGGGATTAAAGTTTGGCTAGCCTGCAGGACAAAGTGCATCGCGCACTTTTCAGACGTAATGTCTGTTTTATGCCTTCCTTTATCAAAAGGCGGGGCAATATATCCTGACGTGTCGGGGGCAACCCCACGGTCGAACAAATAGCGCAGGGAACATCCGGACCAGTAACTGTTTTCCCACTTTGTGAACGCCCGGATGTTCAATTTATGTGCAACAAGTATGTAAAATAATGGATTCAGTCATGACAATTGATGATATTAAAAAATTGGATAAATCAAATTGCCCAAAATTCGCAGTTTTTGCACGTGATAAACTGCCCATGCCCGGGGACAAGAAATTTATGAATGACATTTTAAATCGGGAAATCACAGTCACAGATTTCAGAATATCTGGTTCGAAAAAACGTAATGGTACCGATTGCCTGCAATTGCAATTCTTGATGGGTGACAGTGTGTGCGTCGTCTTTACCGGCAGCAGCGTTTTAATCGATCAAATACAATCTGCCAAAGACAATATTCCTTTTAATACAACCATCGTCAAAATTGATAAATATTATTCTTTTTCATGAAGACCCACAAACATTTGTGGAGTCAATTTATTTCACCGGAAAACTTTGAACTGGCGGCGCACAAAGCACTGCTGGGTAAAAAGTCTAAATATTCTGCAAAACGTTTCTTGCGCAGGCGCGATGTCAAACTGAAACAACTGCGTGATGCGCTGGAAAATGGCACATTTAAAACAGGGCGATATCGCATATTTACAATATATGAACCAAAGCAACGTAATATATACATGTTGCCACTGTATCCAGACCATATTGTACATCATGCATTGATGAATGTTTTGGCACCAATCTGGCAGAAAATATTTATTCATGATTCTTTTGCATGTATCCCGGGACGGGGACTGCATGCTGCATCGCACAGGTGTGCAGAAATGGTGCGGAAAAATAAATATGTATTGCAGTGCGATATACGAAAATTCTATCCCAGTATCAATCATGATACTATGATACGAATTATCAAACGTAAAATTTCAGACCGTCGTATTTTGGGCTTGCTGGAAAATATTGTGCGGTCAATGCCACCGCCACGTGGTATGCCAATCGGGAATTTAACCAGTCAATGGCTGGGGAATCTGTATATGAATGAACTGGATATGTTTGTTAAACACCAAATGCATGTTCGAAACTATATCAGATATTGCGATGATTTTTGCATATTTTCAAATGACCTGCATGAATTGCTGCAACTGCGCAAAGTGTTGGGCGAATGGTTGGAACAAAATCTGGGGCTGCGGTTTTCACGCGCGTTTGTAAAACATACATCTCATGGGGTGGATTTTATTGGGTATCGGCATTTTGCGACACACATAATATTAACGCATGCTGGTGCACGTAAACTGCGCCATAATATGCGCAATATAATTGCACGTGCCGAAATATCACGCCACACAGAATCACAGTTGGATTCATATCGTGGATGGATGCAGTGGGCACGTTGTCATAACCTGCGTCGCAAATTCCGTAATATGGCAGAACAAACAACGCCTGAATTTTCACGATTTTTTAATCGACATATAAATTAAAAACACCGTTCAGATGAACGGTGTAAATACTGGCGGGATTGAAGGGGCTCGAACCCTCGACCTTCTGCGTGACAGGCAGACGCTCTAACCAGCTGAGCTACAACCCCAAAGCGATACAGATATTAAACTGTTTCCGGAATAAATGCAAGTAATTTTTTATGATTTTATCAAAAAAAATCCCACCGATTGGTGGGATTGATTTTTGTATATGTAAATTTATATCAATTTACCCATTGCGACGGCTGTGTCACTCATGCGGTTTGAAAAGCCCCATTCGTTGTCATACCATGCTGTTACATGCACCAATCGGTCGCCCAATACTTTCGTTTGACCCGCGTCAAATATAGAACTGTGCGAATCATGGGTAAAGTCAATTGATACCAATGGTTTGTCATTGTATCCGAATGTGCGGGACGCTGCTGCCTTCATCGCGGCGTTGATGCCATCAACTGTTGCGTCTTTTTCCAGGTTTACAACCAATTCAACAACAGATACGTCTGGTGTTGGTACGCGGATTGCCATACCGTCCAGTTTTCCCGCCAATTTTGGCAGAACCAGACCAATCGCCTTGGCAGCGCCGGTGCTGGTCGGAATCATAGACAGGTTTGCAGCGCGTGCACGACGGAAATCTTTGTGGTTTTTATCCAACAACTGCTGATCACCTGTGTATGCGTGAACAGTTGTCATCCAGCCGGATATAATGCCATATTCGTCATCCAAGACTTTGGCAACCGGTGCCAGGCAGTTTGTTGTGCATGATGCATTGGATACGATTAAATCGGTTGATTTCAATGTGTCTTGGTTAACGCCATATACGATTGTTGCGTCCGCCCCCGCTGATGGTGCAGATACCAATACACGTTTTGCGCCCGCTTCCAAATGAACGCGTGCCTTGTCAGCGGCGGTAAACAATCCTGTGCATTCCATAACAACATCAATATTCAAATCTTTCCATGGCAGTTTTGCCGGGTCACGTTCTGCAATGCATTTGATACGCTGGTTACCAACGATGATTGTGTCGCCGTCCAGTTTTACATCCATTGGCAATTTGCCGTGTACAGAATCATATTCCAACAAATATGCGTTCTGTTCCGCCGGTGCCAAGTCATTAACTGCAACAAATTCGATATCATCACGACCAGATTCCAGTGCCGCACGCAAAACCAAGCGACCAATACGACCGAAACCGTTAATAGCTACTCTTACTTTTGACATAGTTTATTTCCTTTCGTTTTATTCCTTGTAATAATTGGACGGGGATATTGTAGCACTATAATTTCGAATATTACAATTGAATTTTGCGCTGGCGCCATTTATAATTTTATCGAAATGAAATCAAATGCTTATATTATCACCGGTCCCACGGCATCAGGAAAATCGTCCTTTGCGCATTCTTTGGCGCAACGGGTGCATGGCACAATTATAAATTGTGACAGTGTGCAAATATATCGCGGTATTGAAAATATATCGGCCAGTCCGTTTGCCGGGCGCCCCGTGACAGATGATATTGATGGTGTGCCATATCGTTTGTTTTCAATATTGGATTTGAATTCCCAGATAAGTGTATCGGAATATCTGGATTTTGCCAGAAATGAATATAACGCTGCACGGACCACGGGGCGTACACCAATATTTGTCGGGGGCACGGGATACTATATAAATGCAATTTTGGATGGTATATCACCCATGCCGGATGTGTCGGATGATTGCCGAAATCGCGCCCGGCAAATGGTGCGTGACAATATAAATGCGGCGCGTCAAATGTTACCAAGTACATTCGTTGCCACCGATCCACAACGCGTCGCCCGCGCGATAGAGGTATTTTTACAAACCGGTCATCACATAACGGAATTTCAATCACAACCACGCATCGGTGCGATAAACCCACGACCGACAACCATTTTAATAAACCCACCAACAGATGTATTGACCGGGCGTATTGCCGCCAGAATCCCAGAAATGTTATCCGGTGGTGCAGAATCAGAGGCGCAAAATATCATCGCCACACATCAAAATCCAAATCGCGCCATTGGTGCCACGCAATTGGTTGCGTATTTAAATGGCGACGCAGACCGCGACACGTGCATTCAAAATTGGGTAACCAAAACATGCCAATATGCAAAACGGCAGCGAACTTGGTTCCGAACCCAGTTTGCTGCCGATGTTACAATCAATCGCGTGCCAACGATTGACGATATCGCACATGTTTTAAATGCAGATTAACGACGTTTGCGTGGTGTGCATTGTGCATCTATAAACATTTCATCCATTTCTTTTTCGAATTTACGTGCTGCGATAGCTTCGGTGCGTTTTTTTGCTTGCTTAAATTTCTTTTGTACAGATTTTGGTTGGCTGCGCAGTTGTCTTTTTGCTTTTTGTTTTGCGGCTTGCTTTTGGATATACTCGTTTTCAGTAAACAATTTTTTAAATAATTCTTGCTGAACTGTCAGACGTAATCTGTTTTGGGCTTTTTCAGTGGTCGGGACGTTGTGCTTGCGCATAATATAGAATGAAAGCATTTCAGCGATTTTGTTTGCCAGTTTTTCCAAGAATACTGGACTGGTTGTGTGTGATTGTGCAGGATTATACACAGTGACACCAATATAATCTTGTGCGGATTTAATCAAGAAATTTTCGCGTTCGGTCGTGTAATCATATTGTTGCAACATTTGTCTGCCAGCCTTTTCAACAGATATGCCATCTGCGATACATTTTTCTTTGGCTTTTTCAAATGCGGTCTGATCATGAATTGTATTTGTGGCTTTGTATGCAAATTTTTTTGCGAATTCAGGCATTATCTCTTCTTGGAAATTGATGAATGTTTCGTTTACGGCTTTTGCCATGGTATCTCTCCCTGTTGGATAGGTTATTCTTTATACGGATATAATATAATACAAAAAGTGGTGTTTGTCAATATGTAACTGCAACTTTTTTTTACATAAATAATGATATTGAAAAAAAAGAAAAAAGTAAGTACTTTGTAATCATGTTTCACGCAGGGGATATTGTTAAGGTATTGATTCCAAATGTCGTTAATTCCGGCTATGATTACCGGTTGACGGGTGATGCCGGGCTCGGGACTTTTGTCGCCTGCAATGTTATGATGCGTCCTTATATCGGTATTGTGTGGGGGCGTGGGGACAGTGGTTTGCCCCAAAACAAAATAAAGAATGTATCACGTATATTTGATGAAAAATTGTCTGTGTCTGATATGCAGTGGATACAAAAAATGTCGGAATGGACACTGATGACGCCCGGCGCGGTATTACGATTGATTATAAATGTGCCGGACGCATTTTCGCCACCAAAGTTGGAACAACTGTATTCATATTGTGCGCGTGACGGGGTGCGTATGACAGCCGCACGTCAATCGGTCGCGGACGCATTCGCGTCAAATGATAATGACCCGATGTCGGCAAGTGACATTCAAAATATTGCAAATGTGTCAACATCTGTTGTTCGAACAATGATACAAAATGGGACGCTGGCACTGTCGGATTCCCGCCCGGTTGCAGATAATGCGTTTGTATATGAATATCAGGACACTGGCACCGTTACATTGAATGCAGAGCAATCGTCAGCAGCATCACAGATTGGCGATGCGATTGACAGGGGTGGTTTTTCGGTATTCTTGCTGGATGGTATTACCGGCAGTGGTAAAACCCAGGTTTATTTTGACGCAGCCTGGCGCGCGTATAATCGTGGGGCATCGGTCTTGTTAATGATGCCTGAAATCGCGTTGACCGCGCAATTTATGACGCGTTTTGAAAAACGTTTTGGTGCACCACCGGTTGTATGGCACAGTAATTTGACCGCTGCCCGTCGTCGTGAAATTTGGCGTGGGGTATTAAACGGCAAAATTCGTATGGTTGTCGGCACGCGCAGTGCATTATTCTTGCCATGGCAGAATCTGGGACTGATTGTTGTTGATGAAGAACATGATACGTCATATAAACAAGAAGACATGGGCAATTATCACGCACGTGATATGGCGGTCCTGCGTGCCAAGATTGCGGGTTTCCCGATAGTATTAGCCAGTGCAACCCCGGCGGCTGAAAGTCTGCAAAATGCGTCGTGTGGCAAGTATAAACATCTGCGCCTGACGTCGCGTTTTGGCGGTGCGCAATTGCCGACAATTTCATGTGTGGATTTACGCAGTGCGCCGCCCACACCATATGAGATTGCTGATGCAAATGGTGAGGCATCACAACAGACAGGATTCTTGTCGCCTGATTTATGTCGTGAAATTGAACAGAATATGCGCGATGGGCGCCAATCAATGCTGTTTATAAATCGTCGTGGATTTGCGCCGATAACCCAATGCAAAAAGTGCGGCTGGGTTGCGCAGTGTTCGGATTGTTCGGTCGGCATGACGTATCATCGTAGAATGGGCAAGTTAATGTGTCATATGTGTGGTCGCACAATGAATTTACCAAATGTATGTCCACAATGTGGCGGTGCGATTTCTATGCGTGGGGCAGGGCTGGAAAAAATAGAACAAGAAGTGTCAGTGCGGTTCCCCACCGCCCGCACAGCATTAGTATCCAGTGATACGATTTCATCGCGTCAAAGTCTGGAACGTCTGGTGCATAAACTGGAAGATGGCGAAATTGATATCGTTATCGGTACGCAAATATTGGCTAAGGGTCACCATTTCCCGAATCTGACATTGGTTGGTGTGGTGGACAGTGATATGGGGCTGTTCGGGACGGATTTTCGTGCGCCCGAACACACGTTTCAACAGTTATTCCAGGTCGCCGGTCGCGCCGGTCGTGGCGATGCGCCTGGGCGTGTGTTATTACAGACGTATCAGCCGGACAAGCCTGTTTTGACCGCGATTTGTAATGCGGACCGTGATGCATTTATGGCGGCGGATATGGCGGGGCGCCGCGCTGCCCAAATGCCACCATTTGGTCAGTTAATCGCATTGGTGATAGAGGGACAAAAAGAATCCGCCCTGCAGAAATTCTGTGCTGATTTAGCCGCTGCCGCACCATTATTACAGGGCGGCAAAATCATGGGACCGATTGCTGCCCAGGTTTATCAGATTCGTAACTGGTATCGTATGCGATTTTTGGTGTCGGGTGGCGCAAACGCGAACCTGCAGCCGATTGTAAAGAAATGGGTTGATGCGGTCCGTGTGCCCGCAAATATTCGGGTAAAGATTGATGTAAATCCACAAAATTTTATGTGATAAAAAAACGGGGCATCTTGCCCCGTTTTTTTATCGTGATTTACCTTGATTTGGTTGCTGGTGATGTTCTGCTTCTTTGGCTTTTGCCAGTCCAAACAGATTTTTGATACCGTTCTTGAAACGTGTATAGATGCTTGGTGCGGCAAAACGTTCGGCTTCGCGACGTTCTGCATGTAATATCTTTGCACGTTTGTTGTGTTCGATAATTTGTTCGTATTCTTCACGTGTCGCAGCAGTTGATGGATCATATACTACTTCGTCTTCGTTTTCATATTGTGCCATGTTTTATCCTTTTTTTGTTACTTGTTATCTGTTATCTGTTATTTGTTATTTGTTATTTGTTATTTGTTATTTGTTATTTGTTATTTGTTAT
>CAMWQN010000033.1 GCA_947176385.1 uncultured Rickettsiales bacterium | reverse complement strand
TGCTCTGTCGGCTACAAGTTCCTAGGCGGTGACAGCTTTAGCGACGATTTATTTGTAACAAAACAAAATCCCGTATTCACACCAGAAGCGGAAAAATCAAAACCTGCAGCAGAAATTCCAAAAGATGAAACACAAAAAGAAACATCAATGAAAAACCATGACGAAGCGTTGAACGTTGTATTGTTCATGCTGCGCGAGGCGTCCATCGACCTGAATGAAATCAAAGGCGTAGGTCATCGCGTTGTTATGGGTGGCGATAAATTTGCATCATCTGTTGAAATTACTGACGAAGTTATCAAGACCATTGACCAATTATCACCATTGGCACCACTGCATAATCCACCTGCATTGATGGGTATCGTCACAGCAAAGCAGTTATTACCAAACGCAAAACAGGTTGCAGTATTTGATACAGCATTTCACCAGACAATGCCGGATTATTCATACAGATATGCTGTGCCGGCAGCATGGTATCGAAACCTGGGGGTACGTCGCTATGGATTCCATGGGACCAGCCACCTGTATATTTCAAAGCGCGCAGCAAACCTGTTGGGAAAACCTGCATCTGAATGTAATTTGATTACACTGCATATTGGTTCGGGTGCGTCGGCAACTGCTATCCGTGGGGGCGTATCTGTTGATACATCACTGGGGATGACACCATTGTCTGGTCTGACCATGGGCACGCGCCCTGGCGATTTGGACCCAGGTATTGTTCTGTATGTAATGGGCAAACTGGGGTTAACCGCAGCCCAGATGGAAAAGCATTTAAGTAAAGACAGCGGTCTGATTGGGGTAACAGAATGCTATGCCGACCGACGCGATGTCCGTGAAAACAGACTGAATAATGATGCATGCCGCCTGGCACTGGATATCGAAATCCAAAATGTAAAAAAATACATTGGTGCATACATGGCAGAACTGGGGCATACAGATGCGATAATCTTTACCGCAGGTGTTGGTGAAAATGATAAATATCTGCGTGAACGTTTCTGTTCAGGCTTAGAAGAACTGGGCATCAAATTAGACAAAGAAAAGAACAATAATGCTGTCGCATATCTGGGTGCCGGTGAAACAGAAATCAGTGCACCTGATTCACGCGTCAAGATATTCATGATTCCAACCAACGAAGAATTGGTTATCGTCGAAGATACATTGGCTATCATGAATGGTACATATAATCCTGACCATCTGAAAATGGAATATTCTTTTATCTAATCCATTGATATCAGGAAGAAGTCCCCGATGCATATCGGGGATTTTTATTATATTATAAAAAACTGGAAAATATTATTCCGAAACATTAAAATGGCTGCATTAACCAGGATAATGATATGAATACAAATAAAGCAGAACAGATTTTTTACGCACAGATTGGCGCATCAATTCGTGCGATGCGTGAACAACAACGCAAAACCCCACAGGAAATGGCAATGATATTGGATGTGCCAGTCGCACAATATACACGCTTTGAATCCGGTGCGGAACCGATTTCACTGTTCCAAATGTATGTACTGATTAACGCGACACAGCCTGAATTGATTACCCCTGGGATATGGCCCCAGATTTAAAACTATTTTGTTTTTATCGCACGCGCCAAAACCAGCATTTCATAATCGGCAGGTCTGTATCCGTGAATTTCCCCTGTCATATCCAATATTTCAAAGCCCGTCAATACGCGTGACAAATCTTTGAAAGACGCACCACATGCCATAACACGGTGTTTGCCATATTGCGCCTGGCATTTGAAACTGTTTGAATCAATACGCTTTTTATCCATAAAATAATCACAATCCAGTTTTAACAATTTCACAAATACTTCGCCATCAGGACGCAGAACACGATGTATTTCAGACATCGCACGACACATCGCATCATAATATGTCAAATAAACAACATTATCTGCAAATACCGCATCAAATGAATTGTCCTGATATGGCATGTTTAACATGTCACCCAAATCATATGAAATATTTGAAAAAATATCCATTTCTGCAATTTGACGTGCATATCTTAATGGACGTGGGTCAATATCCAATCCATGAACTGTGAATCCATATTGCGCCAATGCACGCGCGTTGCGTCCCAACCCAGTTCCCAGGTCCAAGACTGCGTCAAATTGTTTTTGCAGGCGCCATCTGTCAACCAGTTGAAACGTAACACCATCGTGTGTTGCCCAACTGTCAAAATCGGCATCGGACATTTGATTCCAATCCCATGTGTTTGGCGGATATTTAGGTATAAACTTCATTGTATTGACCCTTGTATTATCACTACATATTATAGACAAATTTATAATATTGTCAATATAAAAATATTGATTTAATTCCAGTTTCGTGTAGAATTTACATTGTCGCAGGGAATTCCTGCGATGGAGCGTTAGAACTCCATAAGCGCGTTTGATTATTTCAAACGATAAGTCCAACCCTAGGTGGTTGGAGTGTGCTGATATACATGAATAAAGCACGCAATTCGCTTAATTGTTCTAAAACTCCAACCACTTGAAATTGTTTCCGGTGGTTTTATTTTTACTGGTTGGGGTGCCGAATATATTGAATACGCACAGACATTTGAGACTGTTATCAGCCCCAACCACCAAATGTTATAAAGAACAAATGCAGTGATGCACCCCCGGGATAACAGAGCAAAAAAATGGGGAACATTTGTTCCCCATTTTCTTAACTGACCAATTTTTGCCACAGTGTTTTCTTTTTCTGCT
The DNA here is from genome assembly GCA_947176385.1 of uncultured Rickettsiales bacterium. GTDB lineage: Bacteria > Pseudomonadota > Alphaproteobacteria > Rs-D84 > Rs-D84 > Enterousia. Next base: position 4,647 of record CAMWQN010000033.1, on the reverse strand, counting down.
GCTTTTTACGGCGGCGTGGGGCATTCATGGTCGTCTTTTTCGCATCCATGTGACGCGAATTTTTCTTTTGTGCATCGGTTGATGGTGAATATGCGTTCAACAATTCTTCGGTCTTGTTCTGTTCAGGGGCGACACGCTGGATTGAATATTGGTCGATATTCATCAGGCTGTCATCACCGACAATTACAATTTCGGTTTCGAACTGTGATTCCATTTCTGCCAATTCTGCACGCTTGTGATTCAGCAAATATACTGCGACATCGGTCGGTACCGTCATGATGATTTTCTGGGCACTTTTTGCCAACAGCTTTTCCTGCAAATGACGGAACAATATAATTGCCGCGGTCTGGATAGATGGCACAACACCAGCACCCAAGCAGTGTGGACATGCAACATATGATGATTCCATAAAACTGCTGCGCAGGCGTTGACGTGACAGCATCAATACACCGAATGCGTTAATCTTGGCAACCTGGGTGCGGGCGCGGTCACGTTTCATAACCTCGCGCATTTTCATTTCCAGTTTGCGGTTATTCTTTTCTTCTTCCATATCGATAAAGTCAATGGCAACGATACCAGCCAAGTCACGCAGGCGTAATTGCAATGCGATTTCTTCGGCGGCTTCTAAATTTGTATTCAATGCCGTTTGTTCGATATCTTTTTCTTTTATCGCACGGGATGAATTAACGTCGATTGTAACCATTGCTTCGGTCTGGTTAATTACCAATGAACCACCAGATGGCAATGTTACATATGGTCCGTGTAATCCTTCCAATTGTTTTTCAACACCAGCCTTGGTCATCAATGGAACAGCCGCATCCTTGTACTGAACCAACTGTTTACGTGGGGCACGACCATACATCTGCTGGAAATATTGTTTCGCGGCATCATATGCTTCTTCGCCCTGGATAACCAGTACGTCGTCTTTGTCCGCCAAGAAATCACGAACAACACGACGAAGAAGTGAATCTTCGGTATGAATAATTACAGGCGCAACAGATTCCAATGTTGTTTTGCGGATTTCATTCCACAAATTTACCAGGTAGTCATAGTCACCGGCAATATCAGCCTCAGACGCGCCGAATGCTGCTGTACGCAGAACAACGGTCATGCCCTTTGGAATCTTTAACCCGTGCATGATTTCACGCAGACGGGCACGTTCAGCCTTGTCAGAAATCTTTTTAGAAATACCATAACTGTTACGCTTGCGTGAATTTGGCATCAATACCGCGAAACGTCCTGCCAATGACAGGTATGTTGTCATCGACGCGCCCTTTTGACCACGTTCTTCTTTGACACCCTGGACCAGCAAGATTTGTTTTGGCTTTATAACATCCTGAATTTTAAATTCACGTGCACGCTTGGCAAATTCTTTGTTATCTTCGCCAGCGCTGTGGTCATCGTATTCGGCGATATCATCTTCTTCGTCATTGGGGTCGTCATCATCGTCAACAATGTTGGCATGCGCCAATTCCAATAACTTCTTTTTCTGTTCAGGGGTTACCTGATAATAATCTGGATGAATTTCCGAAAATGGTAAAAATCCATTCTTGCCAGTGCCATAGTCAACGAATGCCGCCTGCAGTGACGGTTCGACACGTATAACCTTGGCCAGATAGATGTTCCCCTTTATCTGAGGCTTCGTCGTTGTTTCAACGTCAAAATCAGAAACGCGATTTATTGCCGTATCAACAACCACCACCCTTGTTTCTTCCGGGTGGACTGCATCCACATAAATCTTCTTTGACATTTGTTAATCCTTTTGTTTTGTGCTGGTATGCAATGGCAATAACCCGTCCCCGTGGGGCGTCCATGCCCATGCCAAGGGATTGCGCCACGATAAATATCAGCGCATCGCGGATTAAAGAAAATAGTGATAAAATAAACACTTATATTAACCCCATATCATACAGCAACCAATAGCATAACATGCCGTGGTACCACATGGCAAGGTATTTATTTTCATTAACGTCTGTTTTTCGGAAAACGTGGTAATTTCTGGCGCGCGTCATCAATACGCTGCTTGGCATCGTCCAGCCATGAACGCATTTTTGCACGCAACCAACGTTCATAGATAAAGAACAAACTGCCAACCCCAATCAATGGCAATACATAGTAAATTATACGAAACGCCAGCAAGGCACCGAAAATATTCGCCTTGTCCACCGTATCCGGCAGTGCCAGCAAGAATATACTTTCAAAGACCCCAATACCACCTGGGACCTGGCTGAATACACCGGTCGTCTGGGCAATTACAAACAGCCCAATATATGTTCCAAACGGGATATTGATAAATGGTGCCATGCAGAAATACAACACTAATCCCGCCAGCAAACTGTCGGTTATCCCCAGTAACATCTGAACAAACGCCATACGTGTTGTCGGTATTTCAAATCGCAGTTTTGCAATATGCAAACTTTTGTTATGAAAGAATACTGTCATCGCAAAATACGCTAATATTGTTACCGCGCAGAATATAAATAATGTATCCAAACCAACACTTGCCGCCTGGGGGAACACTTCACGTGGGACCAAGAAATACCCAATAAGAACAATTGCTGCCGCACCCAGGAAATATGTAAATCCATTTATCGTCAGCATCTTGACAATGTCGCCACCGCGAATACGCCAACGCGTGTACAGACGATATCGAATTGCGCCGCCACTGACCACAGCGTGACCTGCATTATTACTGATGGCAAATCCCAGCATACCAGCCAGCATCCATTTCCACCAGGTTACCTTCTTGCGTTCGCCGACATACCATAATGCCAAATAATCATATAATGACAATGCAAAATATCCCGCCAGGCATGCCAAACACGCTGCAAACAGGTTAGCCATCGGGATTGCCAATAATGCATGCGCAATATCACGCAGACTGTAATTACGCAACTGCCACCACAACATGCCGACCGCAAGTACAAAAAAGAAAATTCCAGAATAACTAACTAACTTTTTAAATAAACGTTTTGTCTTGTTTGACATATATATCCTTTTTCAAATACGATAGGATAACAATATATGTAAATAAATGCAAACGTAAAAAATCTGCCATTTGGCGGTTGAACAGGCTGCTTCGCCGGGGCACCACCTACCCTTGCGCATAAAATAAAACGGTCCTGTCGGACCTTGTTTATTTTATGGGGCGGGTGACCGGATTTGGACTATGGTCCGACCTTGCAAAATTGCATTCGCAACCGGCATACTGCCGTCTGCCTTTTTGCCGCGGTTGAACCGGGCTTACTCGCCGGTTCAAACCCTACCCTTGCGCATAAAATAAAACGGTCCTATCGGACCTTGTTTATTTTATGGGGCGGGTGACCGGATTTGAACCGGCGACACCTGGTACCACAAACCAGTGCTCTAACCAACTGAGCTACACCCGCCATACTGCATCTTGGTGGAGCTGAAGAGACTCGAACTCTCGACCCCTTGCATGCCATGCAAGTGCTCTACCAACTGAGCTACAACCCCTTGCGTGGACTTATTCTATATTTCTTCTTGCCAAATGTCAAATCAATTTGCTAATCTTTTTTCATAATAAGGAGATGCATTATGGATTATCAAGCATTAAAAGCAGAAGTCGAACAGAAAACAGCACAAACTATCGAAGTTTTAAAGAATGAATATGCAGGTCTGCGCACAGGACGCGCGTCTGTACATTTGCTGGATGGCGTACGCGTTCCAGTATATGGTTCTGAAATGCCAATCAATCAGGTTGCAACTGTTTCAACACCAGACAACCAAACACTGTCTGTTACTGTATGGGACGCATCAAATGCGCCAGCCGTTGAAAAGGCAATTCGTGATTCAGGTTTGGGTTTAAACCCAATGACAGCCGGTGGTGTTATTCGTTTGAACCTGCCACCACTGACCGAAGAACGCCGCAAAGAACTGGTTAAAGTTTCAGGTAAATATGCCGAAGAAGCAAAGATTTCTATGCGTAATATTCGCCAGGATGCGATGGGCAAAATCAAACGTGCGGTAACCGACAAAGAAATTTCCGAAGACGACCAACGCAAATTCGAAGATGACCTGCAAAAGGTTTTCGACAAACGCGCAGCCGAAGTTGACGCAACTGCAAAACAAAAAGAAGCAGATATTATGGCAGTCTAAGTTTCTGGGTATTCATTATAATAATAAATACAAACAATATAAAATACAGGAACAACGATGCTGAAATTATTTACCAAGAAAAAATCTGACCCCACACAACCTGTCACAACAGGTGCCGTGCCGCAGCACATTGCATTTATTTGTGATGGTAATCGTCGCTGGGCAGAAATGCGTGGTCTGCCACCATTGGCGGGGCACAAGGCTGGTATCGCAAATTTTGAAAATTTGGTTGACTGGTTCATGGCACGTGGGGTGACGACTGTTACATTCTTTATATTTTCAACTGAAAATTGGAATCGTTCTGATGAAGAAGTCAGTTTCTTGATGGACTTGTTCTATACAGAGCTGAAAAAGAATATAAAACACGCATTGGAAAAGAATTTACGGTATCGCGTTATCGGTTCACGCGAACGCTTGCCAAAGAAATTGGCGGATTTGTGCGATGAACTGGAACAAACATCTGCTGAAAATACAGGCGGCACCGTTGTATTCGCATTGAACTATGGCGGTCAGGATGAAATCGTTACC
>CAMWQN010000032.1 GCA_947176385.1 uncultured Rickettsiales bacterium | reverse complement strand
TAGACATAGATAACTAAGAAAAAAGAACAATTATTGCAAACGGGGATTTAATCCGATATAATAGTTATGCATCGGGCGGTTGTCCGGTGTGGGGCTTAACAACCTCTTACACACAAAAACTTTCCAATCCCGGGTTGGAGGGCTGTGATATATCTGAATAAACAGCGCTATGTGTAATAGTTGTTAACCTCCAACCGTCTTTTCTAAGGCGGTATTTTAATTGGCAAAAACACGGGGTATAATTATGTCGGGTAAACAATTTACACCAAATGAATATGACATGTTGGTCGGACGCATGTTGATGACAATGCGTATGCGCCTGGGCTTATCACAAAAAGATGTCGCCGCACGGGCAGGTGTAACATTCCAACAGATTCAAAAATATGAAACAGGCGGAAATCGAATTACCGCTGGTCGCCTGTATCAAATTGTGACAAAATGTTTTGGAATGACAATGTCCCAATTCCTGGGCGAAACAAATCAACCATACAATCACAGCCTGGTATTAACGGACATCATCCGTACATTAGACAGCACAGACAAAGACGGTCAAAAACTGGCAATGCAAATAATCGCATGTATCGCCACAGCACACCCAAAATCCGCCCAGAACTAGGACATGTGTTTAGCAGTTATTTTATAACAATCGGCTTTGGATGCATCGTACGTGTCATCTTTAAATGCAGGGTCGTCCGCATTTATATACGCCCGCAGAACGCGCTTTGCGGCACACAGACATGTTGTTACCACAACTAAATCTTTTTCGCCAGGATGCGCACTCTCGATATCCTGCAAACATTTGATAAACGCTGCATCATGAACATCCATTTCTTCATCGGAATATTGTTCTTCCAGTGTTACCAGCCCTGGGTCCAGATATACCGTGCGGTCAGAAAAATTCCTGCGCCCAATCAGCAACAAAACCAACAAGGCACAGGCGAAAAAAATCAAAACATATTTTATTGATTGTTTCATTTATTATTCTTTGTTTTGCGGATCCATGATGGCTGAAAATGTTGCTTCTGCTACCTTGACACCGTTGACCATTGCAATACCCTGGAATTTAAACAAGCGCATTTTGCTAGCCAATATATCAACATGCAATTCCAATACATCGCCAGGCTTTACCATATGCGTAAAACGGATTTTATCCATTGTGGTAAAATACCCCAGTGTTGTGCCATCGGTTGCACCAATATGATTTAACGCAACAAAGCATGCGGTTTGTGCCATGGCTTCGATTTGTAATACGCCCGGCATAATTGGTTTGCCAGGAAAATGTCCCGCACACCAGAATTCATCATCACGTACATAGTGAATACCAACACCATGTGTGCCATCAAATTCACGAATTTCATCAATCAGGCGCATATGTCCACGATGTGGAATTATTTTTTCTATCCCTTTTGCATCTATCATCTTTTTATCCCCCAGTTCCTTTATTTGTTAGAGTTTTTACGCAGCCACGCATAGTGACGCAAGAATTCTGTGCCTGGTCCTGCGGGATATCCCATGTGACGTTCGCCGTCGGGTACATTTCTGAAAACACCACTGTTGGCGCCAACTTCGGCATCATTGCCGATATGTACGCCATTTGCAATGCCAACATGACCGCCCAATAACGCACGGTCACCAACAACAACGCCGCCTGCCAATCCCACGCCAGACGCCAAGAAACACTCGCACCCGATTACAACACCATGTGCAATCTGGCACAGATTATCAATTTTGGTCCCATCACCCACACGCGTATCTGTCATCGCGCCACGGTCAATACATGTATTCGCACCAACCGACACGCGGTCGCCCAATACAACACGCCCCACATGCGGAATAAATACATTGTGACCATTTTGACGGGTGTAACCAAATCCATCTTTGCCGATAACAGCGCCCGCATTTATAACACATTCGGCGCCAATCGTCGCATTTTCAATATGCGCACCGGTTTGAACAATTGTGCCACGTCCCAATGTAACGCCACGACCAATGTATGCACCGGGATATATTTTTACATCAGGTTCAATTACTGCACCTTGTTCAATCGTTGCAAATTGACCAACATATACTGTTCGACGTTTGCGGAAGAATACGCCACGCGCAATAAATGCATTTCTGTCGATACCAAATCGTGGTTTTTCCCGATAAATTTCGCCCAATATTTTTACAATATTTCCACGTGGTGTATCAGTTATCAACAGTGTTGCGCCCTGGGGTGCCAAATCTGCATTTTCAGGTTGCACCAATATTACAGTTGCGCGTGTGTTTTTCAGCACATCAATCGGCAATATTTTAAATGCCGCGCTGTTCTGTTCTGTTGAATAGAACGCCAATTGTCCAGGTTTTGCATCCGCAATCGGTGCGACACCACGGACAACCGCATTTGCATCACCACGTAATTCCAAGCCAAACTTTTTGGCTAACTCACCGGCTGTTGTTTTGGTTGCCGCCGGCGACAACAAAGATTTTATTATTTTAAACATGGGGCGATTATAACCGCAAAATTTATAAAATAAAAGAATATTTTGCCATTTCGTAATATGAAAAAAAACCGCCCAATAGGCGGTTATATATTAAGGAATGGATTTAGAAACCTTTTGGTTTTTCCATTTTTACAGATGAAATCTTTTTATTTAATGCTTTAATGACTTCGTCTGTGATATCCAGTTTTTCTGCATTTGCGCCAACACGTGCAAAACGACCATCAATTACCAGTGACAAGTTTTTCTTGGCAATTACACCTTCGATAATTGGGTCCAGGTGTTTTGTCTGCAAATCATTCAATGCCTTTTGATATGCGGCATCAATGCTCTGTGCGCGTTCTGTCAGACTGCGTTGCAGACCTGTTACACGGTTTTGATAATCAACAATACGACGTTGCAGTGCATCACGTGACAATACATCCTGTGATTTTTCAATTTCTGCTTTTTCTTTTTCCAATGTTTTCTGTTCGCGTGTTAATTCATCGCGCAGTTTTTCTTCATAATTTTCTTTTTGTTTGCGCAGGTCTTTTAATGCATTTGCCTCGGTCTGGATTGCATCCATACGGATTACAGCCATACGCAAATCTGCTGCGGTTACAGCGTCAGATGACACTTCACCCAATGCCTTGTTTACAGATGCGCCGCCACGTGACATGCTGAACACTGCCCAGATACCCAATGCAGCAACTACGACGACTGCCGCAGCAATGATACCCGTGCGGGCATATTTTTTTGCCGCAGGATTAACTGTGTTTTTGTTGTTTGCCATAATTTTCATCCTTTCGTTAGTTTTTGGTTGTGTTCAGTATAGCAACAAATTTTGAAAATGAAAAGGGAAACTTGTCAATAATTCGCGTCACATTAACGCGCCGGTGCAATCCGCAATTCAACGCGACGATTGGTCAGGCGTCCAATATTATCCTGGGCAGCAATGGGTCGCGCCGCGCCACGCGCAACAATAAACAGACGCGTTGTATTTATCCCGTTTTGCGCAAAATATACTCCGACACGCTGCGCCATATCCATTGACAGATTCTTGGCTGCGTCTGCGTTGCGCATCGCATCGGTATAACCGGCGATTTCAATAAATGTCGCGTTGTATTTCTTTAAAATCTTGGCAATTGTGCGCAATGTATCCGCACCGGTTTCAGATATTTCCGGCGCATTTAATTCCATGATTGCATCACGGACCAGGATAACAACAACCTCGGTCCCGGCACGCTGGACAGAAATACCAGGTTTACGCAATGCATCATACAACGCATATTCCAAATTTGACATATAATGCAGCGTTACTGCGTTATCATTTGCCGCCTTGTCCCCGTATTCCAGTTTTGTGTTTTGTGTGTCCGCTGTTACTAACTGACCACCTGCCCCCAGATACACAGGACGCTTTGCCACACGTGACATTTCGGTCATATCTGTAAAACTGGCACCTGATAAATACCCCGCCCATTGACTGTGGTCTGGGCTTTGATATTTTACGCACCCGGCAACCAGAATTGTGCATAATACGGCAAAAATTTTATTTCGCACGTTCATATATTTTTTATTTCACAATCAGTGACACCTGATTTTCGCCACCGGCAAAGCAATGTGATTCAGGTTCAGTTTCATATCCGTTTACCAAGATTGCCGACGCCCATTGTGGCATTGCCACTGCAAAGTAATCACAGTCGCTTTCACTTAAATTCGTCAGGTTAATCGCAAAGAATGCCCCATCTGTACTGGCGGTGACAGACCAATCCGCCCCCCCGATTGGTGCCGCATCAGATTTTAACGCGCCAGATTTTATCAGGTAATCAACCGACACCCCTTCATAAGTCCCACGCATTTCCATCAACAGTTTTACATCCGTTGCAATTTGTTCCATTTTATGCGCGGCGATTGTACGTATCTGATTTTTACGTATCATTGAATATACACCAATTGATGACGCTGCCATAACACCAGTTATCGCCATAACACCAATAATTTCAATCAAAGAACGTCCTGATTCTGCGCGCATATTGTATTCCTTTATATTATTTTGAAACACCGACGATTTCTGCACCTTCGAATAAATTCATGGCATTGGCAATCATCGGGTCAGATTCCAGTTCCTGTTGCTTTTGTTCACTGAATGTCTGTGCATTTGACGATTCTGTCAGACGTTCCATTTTCCACTGAGTGCCTGTTTTATCCATTAACCATGATGCCAGTTTTAATTGGAAATCTGCATCACCCTTGCGATCAAAGTATTTTAATTCGCCGTCAGATATCGATGATATTTCAATATTGCTGCTGTAATATGAATACAGCAATATTTCTTTGGACGCCTGTAATGCATCTGCCAAATCCGCTGCCGTTTTAATCACCAGATGTGTTGGCTTTGCAGGTGCCGCCGGTTGCGGTGCGGGTGCCGCGGCAGGGGTGCTGGCAGTTGGCATTGCTGTTGGCTGCTTTGTTTGCTGTTGCTTTATTATATCTGGGATATACGGCATATCAGCGATATGCATACAGCGTATAATTAACATATCAAAGCATTGCTTGTGATTGCCGGTTGCCTGCATTTCAGGAACAGCGGCAACCAATACCTGCCATATGCGTGACAAAGTATTCAGACTGACTGATTTTGTAATCTCTGTTATTTGGGCGCGTTGGTCAGCAGTGTATGGCGAATTTGTAATTTCACCTGCATGCAATGCCGGGTGCATACGTGTTGCCCAGTGCGTCCATTCCATCATGTCGGTTAATAACATAGACAGGTCGGCGCCATTTGTATAAATCTGGTCCACTTTTGCCAAGGCGGCAGCAGTATCGCCACTTAATAATGTTTTCATAAAATCAACAACAACACCGCGGTCAGCGCGTTTTAACATGTTCAAAACTGCGTCTTCATCAACATGACCACCGGTTTGTGCAATTGCCTGGTCCAACAAAGACAACCCGTCACGCACAGAACCGTCAGCGGCGCGTGCCAATAATTCGTTCGCAGCATCTGACAATTCAACATGTTCTTGTTCTGCAATCCATGCAAAGTGCTTCTTTAATGTTTCGACCGGCACACGCACCAGGTCAAAACGTTGGCATCTGGACAAAATAGTCACAGGAATCTTACGAATTTCTGTCGTCGCCAGAATAAATATAACATGTGCTGGTGGTTCTTCCAATGTCTTTAACAACGCGTTAAATGCAGGGGTTGATAACATATGAACTTCGTCGATTATATATACCTTGTATCGACCATTTGTTGGACGATATTGCGCTGCATCCAGAATATCACGCATATTATCCACACCAGTATGCGATGCGGCGTCGATTTCCATAACGTCGATATGTTGACCTGCTGCAATTGCACGACAATTTTCACACTGACCACATGGGGTTGCCGTCGCACAGTCAGATGACAGGCAATTTAACGCCTTCGCTAATATTCGGGCAGTACTGGTTTTACCAGTCCCACGAATCCCGGTCAGTACATACGCATGCGCGATACGTGATGTATTGATTGCGGTTGTTAATGTTTTTACCAAAACATCCTGTCCGATAAGTGATTGAAAATCCTGGCTGCGATATTTTCGTGCCAAAACAGTGTAATTATTATCCATGGTTACGGCTTTCCTTTGTGTGAAAGCATAGCAAAACGTGTTATAATTTCAACAAATAAAACTAGAATATTTTAATTTGTTCTTGTATTATTCGCCCCATGATAGAAACACTGACATTGACCGATTTCAGAAATCACCGGCACTGCCGGATTGAAACACATGGGCGTCGCAATATTATAATCACAGGTCCCAATGGCGCCGGCAAAACCGCTGTCATCGAAGCCGTATCAATGTTATCTGGCGATCGTGGTCTGCGCGGGGCGCCAATGACAGACGTTGCGCGTTTTGGTGGCAGTGGTGGCTTTTCAGTTTTTGCAAATTTATCGGACGATACCGATGTATGCGTATATTATAACAATGGCGATGCAAACCGTCGTGCCAAGATTGATGGCGACGCTGCCCCATTATCAGAATTGGCGCGCAGATTGCGCATGGTATGGATAACCCCACGCGAAGACAGATTGTTTGTGGACAGCGGCGCCGACCGGCGCGCGTTTTTTGACCGGCTGGCTGCCAGTTTTGATACCAACCATGCTGGTCGCGTTGCACGATTGAACAAATTACTGTCCGAACGTGCATTTGTGTTAAAGAATGGTCGCGACATGCGGCTGCTGGATGTACTGGATGATCAGATTGCGGGAATTGCAACATCAATTGCATGCGGTCGCATTCAATATTCAGGTCAGGTAAATTATTTCCTTGAAAACTGTATGGTGTCAACAACCGGCATGTTGGAAACAATGCTGATAAATGAAAATCCTGCGACGGTCGAACGATACTATGCACAATACCTGCGTGAAAATCGCGAATTGCAGGGCGACAAAATGATTCTGGATGGACCGCACAAATCTGATTTTGGGATGTTTAATCGTGCACTGAATTTGCCAGCGAGTCTTACCAGCACCGGTCAGCAAAAGACAGCGTTACTGGATTTAATCCTGGCACATGCAAAGTTAATACATGCAAAAACATCACATCGCCCATTGATTTTGCTGGACGAGGCAGCAGCCCACCTGGACAGCGCCGCACGCCAGCGTCTGTTCCAAGCCCTGGGGGCGGCTGACGCCCAGGTGTGGGCAACAGGATTGGATGCGAATGTTTTTGCAGATGTACCAAATGCTGCATTTGTTGCTTGCGATAATGGGGAAATAAATAATATACTATGCCCCAAGGAAGGATAAACATGTCCAAAATAGATTATCAAACTTTACTGGATAACGCGTTAAAGTCCGTCGTCAAAGACGCATTGATTCATGCACAATTTAATGGATTGGGCGATGGGACACATTTCTTTATAACGTTCAAGACACGCGCCGCAGGTGTTGTGTTGCCAGATTTTTTACGCATTCGTTATCCGGATATAATGACGATTGTGTTACAGTATTCATATAACAATCTGCATGTATCGGACAAAGAATTCGGTGTTCAATTAACATTTGATGGTCGTCCGTTCTTTATCCGTGTACCGTTTGCTGCACTGGTTGAATTCAAAGACCCATCGGTTGATTTTATGCTGTCATTTCATCCAAAGGTCAGCGCCGCTGCAGACAATGATATGGAATTGCCATTAGAGGGTCGCCCAGGCACCGTCCCTGACCCAAAGCGGGTTGTATCCCTGGATGAATTCAGACGCAATCGTAAACAATAAAAAATACCGGCGCACCGCCGGTGTTTTTTTATTGTTCTGCATCAGCATAAATTTGTTTTAATTGTCGAAATATTTTACGTTGATTATGATATCGGCGTTCTATTGTGCGAACTTGTATCATTTTGTATCCCATGATAAACATGTGTTCCAATACATTCAGCGGTACTTCACGT
>CAMWQN010000031.1 GCA_947176385.1 uncultured Rickettsiales bacterium | reverse complement strand
CGTTACCGCTGTAAATGCAGCAATCGAAAATGGTGAACCTGTTGACAGGGAAACATTTGAAACGTACCTGGACACAGGCGATTTGCTGCCGATTGATTTGATGGTTCGCACCAGCAATGAATTCAGAATTTCTAATTTCTTGCTGTGGAAATTGGCGTATGCAGAATTGTTGTTCTTGCCAGAACACTGGCCAGATTTAGTAAACAGCGAAAAATTATGGCAACACACACTGGATGAATATGCAAAACGTAATCGTCGCTTTGGTGGTGGTAAAAAGAAAAACTATGCTGGTACAGATAAAGGGACAAAATAAAAATGTCAGAAACAAAAAAAAGAATTATCGCATCTGGCGCAATGGTGTTAATTGCCGGATTGGCAGCATTGGGTGAATATTTTGGGTTGCCCGCTGTCCGATATCTGGGGATTATTGTTGTAATCGGTATGATTGCAGAAATGATAACTGCCCTGCGTCGCGCGTCAAGTGAAGCACGTCGCGCCAATGCAATCCCGTTTTATGGATTTTTGGCTTGGTTGTTCTTAATGCTGGTCGCAATAAACTATGTTGGGAACAGACCATGGATAATTCTGTTAATCCTGATGATTATCTGCGCAGCGGATGTTGGGGCATGGTTCTTTGGACGCTTGCTGGGTGGCGACAAGATGTGGGAACGCATGTCAGCGGGTAAGACTTGGTCAGGACAAATTGCCGGTATAATTTGCGGAACCACGGCAGCCATTATGTATGGTCTGTTGGGTACCGATACATTTATGCCACAGTTACTGTGGATTGGTATCAGTATCGCACTGCTTAGCCAATATGGCGATTTAACCGCCAGTTGGATTAAACGTAAACTGGGGCTGAAAGATTTTGGCACAATTTTACCAGGACACGGCGGATTCTTGGACAGATTCGACGGTTGGATTTATGTGTTAGTACTGGTTTGGTTGGTTATGTTATAACACGTTTAAAATAGACAAGGACGGAAAGGAATGCATACTATTTTAACCATTATCGCATTGATTATTGTTCTGGGGATTGTGGTGTTTATACATGAACTGGGGCATTTTCTGGCAGCACGTTGGGCACGTGTGCGTGTTGATAAATTTTCAATTGGGTTTGGTCCAGCATTGATAAAATGGCATGACAAACATGGCACGCAATGGCAAATTGCTGCCCTGCCCCTGGGCGGATATGTTTCCATATATGGTCAAGAAGATATGTTCGACCGTAAAAAATATGCCGAATTACCAGAGTCTAAGAAAAAAGGACACTATCTGTCTGCCCCAGCGTGGAAGCAATTTATTATAATCGCCGCTGGTGTTGTAATGAACTTTGTTTTGGCATGGGCAATTTATTCAGCCATTTTTATGTTCAAGCCGAAAAATGTTCAATTGCCAGTTGTCGGTCAGGTAATTCAGGAAAGTGTCGCATTCAAAGCCGGCATGAAACCGGGCGACGTAATTATGCGTATTGATGGCGACAAAATTACAAACTGGGGTGAATTGATTATTGCCAAAGAATTGGCTGCACGCCGCAATGCAAATGTCGAAGTCCAACGTGGCAGTGAAATTATCGCTGTGCAACTGGCACCGGCTGAACGCTGGGGATTGGTTGCAGATGGCAGCAAAACAGAATTTCGTAAAAAAGGATTCTTTGGCGCGATATATTCTGGTGCCCGCGAAACATACTATCAGTCAAAGACTTTGCTGGTTGTTTTGAAACAAATCATCACAGGCGAACGTTCATCAAAACAACTGGGGTCATTTATTACCATCGCCCAGGTATCAGGGAACGCCTTAGAGGCAGGATTCTTTGCCTTGCTGTCAATAATTGCTTTGCTGTCAGTGAATCTTGGTGTTATAAATCTGTTACCACTGCCAGTTTTGGATGGTGGTTATCTGTTGATTCTGATAATCGAAGGCATCACACGCAGAAAATTACAGGGACGCGGCATGGAAATTGCTATCTTGGTGGGTTGGATATTGATTGGCGCGTTGTTCTTGTTAACGATGTGGAATGATTTGGCACGTGTATTTGGATTGAACTAAAATGAAAACAAAGAATATTTTATTGGCTGCGGTTTCTGTCGTAATGGCGCATAACGCGCACGCTGCGACAGTTTCACGCATTGATGTAACCGGCAATCAACGTATGGATGCGGAATCAATACGCATTCTGACCAATGTTAAAATCGGCGAAAACATTGGTACAGAACGCGTGAACCAGGTTGCAAAAAAACTGCAAGAAAGCGGATATTTTTCAAAAATCGATGTTACGATGTCCGGCAACGTGATGAAAATCACGGTCGTTGAGGCACCAATCGTAAATATGGTAACGGTCGAAGGAAACGATGAAATCGCAACCGATGATTTAAAGAAAGAAATCAGATTAAAAGAACGTGCATCATATGATGAATCTGTCATCGGGGCTGACGTCCAGCGCATGCTGACCATATATCAGCGCAAGGGATATTTTGGAACCAAAATTGAACCCCAGAAAATAAAACTGGATGGTAACCGTGTAAACATAGTCTATGAAATAACCGAAGGTCATCCGACATACATCACCGATATTGAATTTGAAGGCAACAAGAAATTCAGTGACCGTACTTTGCGTGGGCAAATATTATCACGCGAACATGCCTGGTGGCGTTTTATGACCCAGTTTGATGTCTTTGACGAAGACCGTATTCAATACGACCAGCAGATGTTGCGCCAATTTTATCTGCGCAATGGTTATGTTGATTTCCAGGTCAAAGATGCCAACGGCGTATTTACCCCAGACCGCCAATATTATTCTGTTAAATTCACAGTTGACGAAGGTCCAAAATATAAATTCGGCAAAATGACTGTTAACAATCCATTCCCGGATGTTGATGATGCTGAATTATTGAAAATCATGGTATCGCGCCAGGGTAATGTCTATAACATTGACGAAGTCGAAGAAACTATGAGTGCCCTGCGCGGCAAGGTTGCTGACCATGGATACGCATTTATCACAGTTGAACCGATTCCTGTAAAAAATGAAGACACACGCACGGTTGACCTGGAATACAAAATTGAAAAGACCAATCGTATTTATATTGATTCAATAAATATATTGGGCAATGTTCGTACGTTTGATTCTGTGATTGAACAATTGTTGCCAATGCGTGCAGGCGATCCATTTTCCCTGCAAACGATTGAAGAAGGACGCCAGCGATTAATGCGCACCCGTTATTTCAAAGACGTGCAAATTGTTCCAAACCGTATTGCGGATGCAAATATGATGACACTGGATGTGCGCGTCGAAGAACAACCAACAGGTGAATTATCGGGCGGGTTCGGATGGTCAAACATCAACGGTTTTATGGTTGATGCGGGTATTACTGAAAACAACTTTATGGGACGCGGTCAGATTGTACAACTGCGTGGTTCAATCGCACAATATCAG
Organism: uncultured Rickettsiales bacterium; assembly: GCA_947176385.1. GTDB lineage: Bacteria > Pseudomonadota > Alphaproteobacteria > Rs-D84 > Rs-D84 > Enterousia. The sequence goes on along the minus strand of CAMWQN010000031.1, from coordinate 5,220 downwards.
AAACAGGCTTTGTTCAGTTTTACCGAACCATATCTGTTTGGACGTGCGCTGTCAGGTGGTTTTGATGTATCATATACAATGTATAATTACTCTTCCCTGGGCAGTTTCGGATACGATCGTGACTCTTTGTCCATTGCGGGACGCATGGGTTGGAAATTAACTGACCACTGGAACCAGACTGTTCGTCTGTCGGCGGCATTTGACCAGAACTATGATATCCAATCTGCGGGCTGGCAGGATGCAAAATTGTACACACTGGCAACGTATTTGAAATACTATAACCTGGATACAAATTTTGAACAAAATACACATACCGGTGTTGTTGGAAACCTGGGGCTGGCATACACAGGATTTGGCGGCACTGAAACATTTATGCGTTACAGTGCGGATGTGACTGGTTTCTTTAAATTCTGGCGCGACCGCTGGCAATTGCGTTCATCACTGGATTTCGGTTATATCCAGCCGTTGGATGGTGATTATGTATCGCGTGTGTATCGTTATTTCTTGGGTGGTGAAACACTGCGCGGATTTGACTATGCGGGTGTTGGTTCACGCAACTGGCTGTACAGAAATTATTCGCTGGGCGGTATGTGGAAAATAAACGGTTCAACACAATTAAACTTCCCAATATTTATCCCAGATGAATACCAGGTCAAAGGTTTCGTATTCTGCGACTATGGATTCTTGGGCAAGCCACCAAAACGCGAAGACTTTTACTATGGACGTCCAAATTACATAGACGATGATTTACGTACGTCTGCTGGTGTCGGTATTTATTGGAATACCCCAATGGGTCCAATGAATTTCAGTTGGGGCTGGCCATTAAAGATGAATAAATACGACCGTGAACAGCGTTTCTTGTTATCGTTCGAAACACAGTTCTGATACAGGTTCATGAAACTGCTTGACCGGATTGTCGTATTTTTCTTATAATTTAAATAACAGAAAGGGGGAAAGGTATGAAAAAAATAATTCTGGGCGCCTTGGTCGCGTTGGCATTAGCGGGCTGCGGTCAGGTTTATGACCGTGAACCAGTTGGTGTCGGATATGACAACAATGAACTGAAATTAAGCCCATGCGCATGCATCATGGTTTACCAAGGATAATATCCACACAATTTATCAGGGGGGATAAAATTGGACTATCCAGGCGGATTTAATGTACCAGCATTTCCAGCCGGGTCGCGTATTGCGACATCCCGGGTGATGGGTATTGGTGTGTTGGTTATCTGTCTGTTGATTATATTTACATGCGGAATGATTTTGTGGGCATCGTCTGCGCGTACTGTTGACCCGTTTATAATATCTGTTGACCCGATAACCAGTGACTGGGAAATTGTGGGACATTCACATGGTCAAAATGAATTTTCATTGAATGAACTGGTCCAGATGTCAACGGTTAACCGATTTGTCCAAGATTGGTTCTATATATCGCCTGACATGGAATCAAATGATGTTCGATGGACCGCATGCACGGATGCAGAATGTAATGATGCAAACAATGTTATGTACGGCGGTAATGAGTGTGCGTTGTATTGCATGTCCGATGAAAATGTGTTCACAAATTTTTCTGAAAAGATTGTCCCAGATTACACAGACCGCGCAACACATGGGCAGTATTGGTTTGTTAAACCAGACACCATCCGTATAACACCGGCTGGTGAAATAACACCGGATGGCGGGATATGGCGCGTTACAGCAACCGTTATGTCAAATGCCGGGGATTTTCAAATTTTAGCATATGCAAACCTGGCACGTAACAGTAATTGGCGTGACGTAACAAGTGACACATATCCGTTGAACTATGTGCAAACAATGGGATTCTATGTAACGAATTTTAATTCATACAGGATAAAATGATATAACAAATATGAATAAATTGTTAATGTTCTTGACCGGTGTAATGATGTTGGTGATTGTGTTTATCGCCATGTTCTTTACAGGTGCGATATTTGATGCATCACAACGCGGAACAGTTGAAACATATTTCTTTCAGGGTAACAATTATTCATATCAACGTCCCGGTGTACCCCAGGCACCAAGACAAATGGGTGACAGTAAATTATTTGCCCTGTTGGTAACCAAGTATGTAACCGAATACCTGTATGTACTGCCAGAGGTTGCAGATATCGATCATCGCATATCTGTTAAGGGTGCATTAAACACTATGTCAAATCCACTGACAAATACATTTGACAAGTGGAAAACAAATATTGCGCCCGAAATTCGTAAAATGGCAGAATCAGGTGTATTGCGCACAGTGTCTGTTGACACACCATTAAAATATGGTGATTTTTATCAGGTGGAATTTGTATTAAACACATGGACACACCCAAATGATATGGACGAAGTCCCAACAAAACAATCCGGAATAATGCAATTCCGTGTTGCCATGCCATCGGAAATGACAGAATATCGTCCTGAAATAAACGAAGAAAAAGTGAATCAATTACACGAACGCATTGATGCAGGATATGACCCGGTCGGTGTGTTTAATTTCAAGGTATCAGATGTCATAATACATATGGAATAAATAAGAAATGCGGATACAGACACTTATTTTACTGGGGGCAATTTTATTTACACCATCATTGGCGATGGCGTTGGATGACGCATTTGGTGATTTAATTCAGGACAGTGGGGATGCCGATATCACAATGTCATCAGTTGCATTAAATTCAGGTGCATCTGTCGCAGATGTTGGTACATTTGATATTGCGGGTATTATGTTAGGCATGGGATTTGAAGATATACAAAACCTGTTCTTTAAGAACAAGGGACTGTATGCGCCACGTGCAAAAAACAGTGTTATTTATACCATTCACAAGGATTGGAAATACAATCTGGACTATGAATGTCGCCAGCAGAATATTGTTGTACCAGCAGAACTGGAACGCTGTATAAACAGTCTGGCACGCAGTCGCGGTTTGCTGTATGCGTCCGAGGTACATTTGCTGCGCGAAAATACTGGCGAAACGATTGTCGTATATTTTACCAGTAACGCCGGCGACAACCGCGTATGGCGTGTGATGTATAACAACGATGTTAACGAAGTCGAAGGTACAAACGAAAAATTCGAAAACCAACGTGAAAAGAAAATATTAGCATTCTGGCAAAATGTGCTGGATAAATATGGCGAACCAAATTCCGGCACGGATAAATGGATATCATCGACAAATGCATACGACCCGATGATGACAGCATATTATGGTTCACTGGATTTGACCGACATGGGTCGTCGCGCATCGGACGAGGCACAAAATATCAGCACCGCACGTGAAAACTTCCATGCAAAGCCATACGCGTTTTAATATGAATTCATATCAATCGGGACTGTTTGCAGAATGGTTGGCGCGAATGTATCTGCGGCTGCATGGGTTTCGCATTGTAAAATCACGGTACATTACCGGTCGCAATACAGGTCGCGCCGAAATTGATATCATCGCGCGCAGACGCAATTTACTAATTTTTACCGAGGTTAAACATCGCCCGACGCTGGATGCCGGTTGGGACGCGATTAGCCCCCATCAATCGATGCGCCTGCGCAGAAGTGCCGAAAACTATATCGCGAAAAACGCATGGCGTGGCGACGCACGTTTTGACGTGATTATTGTATGCGGACTGCGCATCCATTGGGTGCGTGGCGCGATATAAAAACTTGCAAATCGGAATATTATCCTATATAATAACCAACGTACTTTTTAACAGATAAAAGGAGAAAACAAATGAAAAAAGTAATGTTGGCATTGTTTGCTGTTTTGACATTGGCTGCATGCACAGGTTCTTATAAATCTGGCAACTGCGAATATGATTTCTTGCTGCACAAAGATATTTCTATTTCTAAAATCATCGGTAACGCAACTGGCGGTTGCTAATTCGTGATTTCAGCGAAATTTACAGGTCTTGCAATGGCAAGACCTGTTTTTATTTTAATAAAATATCAGCGTTAATTGCACGCCGTATTTTTCACACAGTGGTTTTAATCGCTGGACGTGTCGCATATCACGTTCATGTTCCACTATTAAAAATATGGCAGGCATGCGCCCTGTCATATGCGCATAGTATAATGACTGACCAAAAGCCTCAGCCCACTTTGGGGCAAAGTCAAATTCGATGGCGTATTTGTCGGTCAGGCAATCAACGCGCGTGTTGTCGGATAATTTAACCTCTGCCTGATATGGGCAATACATTTTTTGATATGTACGTTCGGGCATTTTATGTGCCGCAAATGCAGTTGCAGAATACAAAAATAAAAACATCAAAATAAATAAACGCATGCTTGATTTCCCCAATAAAAAAAACCACCAGGAAAAACCTAAGCGGTTGGAGGTTCAAAGCTATTACAAAGTATAGTGTGTTTATTCGGCAAAGCCTTATTCACACCCTCCAACCAAGGTCGGAGATTTTTCATCTTGATAAACAAGACGCTTTGTACAGGTCTTTGAAAACCTACACAGGCAACACGCCCATGCAATGTGTATTATATCCGATTATTTTGCTGTTTGCAAATATTTACTGGGACACTTTTATTATTGATAAATATCGCCAATTTCGGTAAATTTTATGTATATGAAAAAAGAATTTATCGATTTACTAAATACAGACCTGCAATTTATCAAGGGCGTCGGTCCCAAGGTTGCCGCACGTTTCGAAGACGTCATCGGCGGGCGACGTGTGCTGGATTTTCTGTTGCATAAACCGTCATACGTCCGCGCACGCGATGTCATGGATTCTGTGACTGATGCCACGCCCGGCGACACAATCACAATCGCATTGCAGGTTAAATCCCACCGCGTGGGTCGCAGTTTTCGGGGACGCCGCAGCCCCAGCCAGGTTGTATGTAGCGACAAAATGGGTAATACGGTTACGATACAATTCTTTAATGTGAATTTTTTGGATTATTGGTTGGCAAAACTGCCGATTGGCGCATGGCGGATTGTCAGTGGAAAATTAGAACGTGGCACGCGCGCAATTATTAACCACCCCGAATTTATCGAAGACCCGGAACACGCCGACAAAATCCCAAAATTGCAGGCGATATATCCCGCCGGCGAAGGATTAACCCAGAAAACATTTGCATCTGTCCGCGACCAGATTTTTGCCGCCATCCAATCACACGTTGACGCTGAAACCAATGACCAGGCACGCGAATTCTTTGACGCATTGCATCACGTGCATTTTCCAACCTGCCCCGATGATTTGGGCGCGAATTCCGTATATG
>CAMWQN010000030.1 GCA_947176385.1 uncultured Rickettsiales bacterium | reverse complement strand
TGGCAGACCACCAGTAATGTCGCCTGTACGTTTTGCCTGAACAGGGATACGTGCCAAAACGTCACCCGCTGCAACGGTTGCACCATTTGCAACATTCAAAACGGAATACATTGGCAACAGATATTCTGCAATCTTTTTGCCACCCAATGACACAATGTTACCCTTTTCATCAACCAATGTGATTGCTGGGTTCAATGCCTTCTTGGTATTTGTTTTCCAGTTGATAACCTTGCGCGATACGATACCAGTCATGGCATCAACTTCTTCCTGATAGGAAACGTTTTCAACCAAGTCTTTGAACTGAACGATACCGTCTTTTTCAGCGATGATTGTGTTAGAATATGGATCCCATTCTGCAATCTTGGCGCCCTTTTCAACCTTGTCACCGTCGTTAACAATCAACATAGATGCGTATGGCAGACGTGTGCTGAATAATGTTTCGCCCTTGTCATCAACAATCGCGATTTCACCATTACGTGACAAAACAACGACACGACCCACAGAATTCTTGATTGTGTGAACACCTGTCAGTTTTACAGTACCTGCAACAGGAACTTCCATAAAGTGACTTTCTGTACTGCCGCCTGCAATACCACCAATGTGGAAGGTACGCAATGTCAACTGGGTACCAGGTTCACCAATGGACTGACCAGCGATAACACCAACAGCTTCGCCAACGTGTACCAATGCGTTACGAGACAAATCCATACCATAGCATTTTGCACACAGACCGTCAGAACAACATGTCAGCACACTGCGTACATCAACAGATGGCAAACCAGATTCGTTAATCTGTTTTGATGCGGTTTTCGTAATCAATTCGCCAGCTGGGACGATGACTTCCTTGGTAATTGGATGGATGATATCGTGTGCGGCGGTACGTCCCAAAACAACGTCACCCAGCGCAACAGACAGTGTTGAACCCTGATATACAGGCTTTGCTGTGATATATTCTGTTGTGCCACAATCGTGTTCTGTGATAACTGTGTTCTGTGCCAATTCAACCAAACGACGTGTCAAGTAACCAGCGTCAGCGGTCTTCAAAGCTGTATCTGACATACCTTTACGTGCACCGTGGGTGGATGTAAAGTATTCAGACATGGTCAGACCTTCTTTAAAGTTCGAAATAATTGGAACTTCGATAATAGAACCGTCTGGCTTCTGCATCATACCACGCATACCTGACAACTGCTGAATCTGCCCCTTGGAACCACGGGCACCAGACAACGCCATCATATATACGGAATTCCAGTTATCGCCTTCGGTCTTGGACAATTCGGCATATGCCAAGTCACCCATTTTGTCGGTTGTTTTCTGCCACAAGTCAATCAGTTTATTGTGACGTTCACCACCAGACAGCAAACCGTTTTGATACTGTTCTTCGATTTCAGATGCGGCCTTTTCAGCTTCTGCAATCATGGCTTTCTTTTCTGCTGGAATAACGATGTCGTCATAACCAATTGAAATACCACTGCGGGCAGCCTGTTCAAAGCCCATGTTCTTTAACGCGTCAGCCAACAAAATCATTTCTTTGTCGCCGCAACGTTCATATGTTGTCGCCAACAATGCCTTGATTTCTTTCTTTGGAAATACTTTGTTCACCAAATCAAATGGCATTTTGTCTGATTTTGGCAACAATTCACCCAAAATCATGCGTCCTGCTGTTGTTTTATAAGTTTTACCATTGATACGGGCGATAATTGGCGTATGCAATGTGATTGTCTTGTTATCCAATGCCAATTTTACTTCGTCCATGTTCGCAAAGCGTGGGGACTTTTCTGTATGTTCACCGTTAATCAATGAAATATAGTAAATACCCAGAACCATGTCCTGTGACAGTTCAATCATTGGTTCACCGTTTGCAGGTGACAACACGTTATTCGAAGATAACATCAATGTGCGTGCTTCCAATTGCGCTTCCAATGAAATTGGAACGTGAACAGACATCTGGTCACCGTCAAAGTCAGCATTGAATCCCTTACATACCAATGGGTGCAGGCGGATTGCTTTACCTTCAATCAAAACTGGTTCAAATGCCAGCAGTGACAAACGGTGCAATGTTGGTGCACGGTTCAACAGAACTGGGTGCTGATAAATAACCTTTTCCAGGATTTCCCAAACGATGTCTTCACCGTTTTCAACCATTTTACGGGCAGTCTTTAATGTATTTGCATAGTCACCCGCCAACAGTTTTGCATAAACGAATGGCTTGAACAATTCCAGTGCCATTGTCTTTGGCAGACCAACCTGATGCAGTTTCAAGTTTGGACCAGACACAATAACCGAACGACCAGAATAATCCACACGTTTACCCAACAAGTTCATACGGAAACGTCCAGATTTACCGCGCAAAGAATCAGACAATGATTTCAATGGACGACGATTCTGGGAAACCATTGGGCGTGCCTTGTGACCGTTATCGAACAAGGAATCAACTGCTTCCTGCAACATGCGTTTTTCATTGCGGACAATGATTTCTGGCGCGTGCATTTCCTGGAATCGTTTCAGACGATTATTACGGATAATGACGCGACGATACAAATCGTTCAAGTCAGATGCAGCAACGTGACCCGCATCCAATGTTACCAATGGACGCATATCCGGTGGGATAACTGGGATAATATCCGGCAACATCCATGCTGGCTGAGTGTTAGAATCCAAGAACGCTTCGACCAGTTTCAACTGCTTAATCAATGCCTTGCGTTTTGTTTCAGATTTAACATCTTTCAATTCCGCGCGCAGACGTGTACGTTCTTCGCCCATGTCCAGACCAGCGATAATTTCACGAATACCTTCGGCACCGATGCCAACCTTGAACGCATCTGCACCAAATTCTTCGACAGCTGCCTGATATTCATCTTCGCTGATGACATCATATTGTTTCAGGCTGGTTAAACCTGGTTCAATAACAATATAGGCATCGTATGAAATAACCTGTTCCAATTTTTTCTGTGGCAGGTTGTTCAACAATGTCGCAATTTTACCTTCGCGCAGGAACCATGTGTGCGCAACAGGCATTGCCAATTTAATGTGTCCCATGCGTTCACGACGTACGGTCGATGAACCCACTTCGACCCCGCAACGTTCGCAAATTGTACCACGGAATTTCATACGTTTATATTTTCCGCAGGCGCATTCAAAATCTTTTACCGGACCGAAAATCTGCTGACAAAACAGACCTTCTGCTTCTGGTTTCAAAGAATGATAGTTTATGGTTTCAGGCTTTTTTACTTCGCCATGAGACCATGACAGAATTTCATCTGGCGATGCAATCGTGATACGCAGGGCATCAAACTGCTCTTTGGTTTCCAGTTGTCCAAATATCTTCTGCAACATATTGGTCATGTATTTTGCTCCTTAATCGTCGCTATGATGCTGTTGACATGATGCCGGGTGCGCCGGCATCATGCCGTTTTTCTTAGTCTACTTTCTTTGGTGTCATTGCCAGACCCAACCCACGCAGTTCACGTACAAACACGTTGAACGCTTCTGGTGTGCCGGTTTGGATGTCATTGCTGCCGGAAATGATGGATTCGTACATCTTGTTACGTCCGACGATATCGTCTGACTTTACCGTCAACATTTCACGTAACAGGTGTGCGGCACCGTGTGCTTCCAATGCCCATACTTCCATTTCACCCAATCGCTGACCACCCATGTGGGCCTTACCAGACAATGGCTGCTGTGTGACCAAAGAATAATTGCCGATTGAACGTGCGTGAATCTTTTCATCAACGAAGTGATGCAGTTTCAGCATGTACATAACACCAACGGTTACAGGACGTGCAAATTTTTCGCCTGTCATACCGTCGTACAAGTCGAATTGACCTGTTTCCGGCAATTTCGCCAATTTCAACATACTGCGAATGTCTTCTGGGGTTGCACCGTCGAATGTTGGTGTTGCCATTGGCACACCGTCACGCAACAGGGCAGCTTCGGCACGGACGTCAGTGTCTGTCATTTTTTCCAGTTTTTCAGCCGTGTCTTTGCCATAAATCTTGCCCATGACATTACGCAGGTCATCGGTCACAGCACGTTTTGCCTTTACTTCTTCCAAAACAGCACCAATCTGTTCACCCAATGTACGGGCAGCCATACCAAGGTGCGTTTCCAAAATCTGACCAATGTTCATACGTGATGGCACACCCAATGGGTTTAATACCAGGTCAACCGGTGTACCGTCCGCCAAGTGTGGCATGTCTTCGATTGGAACAACCTTGGACACGATACCCTTGTTACCGTGACGACCAGCCATTTTATCACCCGGCTGTAATTTCATTTTGTGTGCGATGTAAACTTTGACCTCTTTCAAAACACCAGCGTTCAGCGAATTGCTTTCGGTTGCTTTGGCAACTTCGGCATCTGCTTTTTCGTTCAGTGCTTTTAACTTTGCGACATGTTGTTCACGCAGTTCATCAATCTTTGCCTGGGCTTCTTTGTTGCGGACAACCAGTTTCTTTACATCAGATGGTTTGATGCCTTCGAATACTTCTTCGGTCAATTTTTTACCAATAAATGGTTTCAAACTGCCGGTACCTGCATCGATAACCATACCAGATGCAATCTGGAATACCTGGTCTGCAAAGCCCTTTTCGATGATAGATGTTTCTTCTTCGCGGTCTTTGTTAATCTTTTCGATTTTCTGCAGTTCAATCATCTGGGTACGTTCGTCTTTCTTGACGCCATGACGGGTCAGAACGTTAACGCCGATAACTGTACCTTCTTCGTTTGGTCCAACACGCAGTGATGTATCCTTTACATTCAATGCCTTTTCGCCAAAGATGTTACGCAACAAAGCTTCTTCTGGTGTCAGCAATGTTTCGGATTTTGGCGATACACGTCCGACCAAGATATCACCCTGCTTTACACGTGCACCGATATAAATGATACCGGATTCGTCCAAGTTTTTCAGGGCTTCTTCACCGACGTTTGGAATATCGCGTGTGAAACTTTCTGGTCCTAACTGCGTATCACGAACCTTGAATTCTTTTTCAACGATTTTGATAGATGTGAACACGTCATCACGTGAAATACGTTCGGAAATAACGATAGAGTCTTCGTAGTTATATCCACGCCATGGCATGAATGCAACCAAGACATTACGTCCCAACGCCAATTCACCATAATTCATAGATGCACCGTCGGCAATGATATCGCCCGCAGAAATACGGTCGCCAACCTTGACCAATGGTTTCTGGTGAATCAATGTTTCACTGTTGCTGCGTTCAAATTTTTCCAGGTTGTAAATATCAACACCTGTCACAACGTTGCGGCTGTTCAGACACTTTACCACGATACGGTTTGCATCAACAGATTCAACGATACCACTGTGTTTTGCAACCTTACCCGTGCGGGAATCACGTGCCACTTCGCGTTCAATACCGGTACCGACCAATGGCGCCTGAACACGCATCAATGGCACTGCCTGACGCTGCATGTTCGATCCCATCAAAGCACGGTTCGCGTCGTCATTTTCAACGAACGGTATCAAACCAGTTGCAATGGACACCACCTGACGTGGCGCAACGTCGATTAAGTCAATTTCGTCCTTTGGCACCATGGTAAATTCGCCGTCAACACGTGCGGTGACCATATCTTCTGCCAAAATACCTTTGTCTGTTGTTGGGGTGTTACCCTGTGCAATTTTATGACCCAATTCTTCGTCTGCAGTCAAATATACAATTTTGTCTGTAATCTTGCCATTTTCGACAACATAGTATGGTGTTTCGATAAATCCATATGGATTTACGCGCGCATATGTTGACATGTGGTTAATCAGACCAATATTTGCACCTTCTGGTGTATGAATTGGACACAGACGACCATAGTGTGTCGGATGAACGTCGCGGACGTCAATGCCGGCACGGTCACGATTCAAACCACCAGGACCCAATGCAGAAATCAAACGTTTGTGTTCCAATTCTGACAATGGATTGTATGCATCCATAAACTGTGACAATTGTGATGTACCCAAGAATTCTGCAACCAAGCTCATCAATGGTTTTACATTGATAACATCCTGTGGCTGCATATTCGCGATATTCGGGCTGGACAATTGTTCACGAACCAAGCGTTCGATACGGACCATACCATTGCGGAAATTCTGTTCCAACAATTCGCCAACTGTGCGAACACGACGATTTGACAAGTTATCAATATCATCAACTGTATCTTTGTGGTCGATAATATTAGTCAATGTCTTTAATACCGCCAGGAAATCTGCCTTGGTCAGCAAACGTTCATCTTCTGGTTTTTTGCCGGAATCAATTTTCAAACGTTTGTTCATTTTGAAACGACCAACAGCTGACAAATCATAATATGCAGCATCAAAACCTTGGCGCATAAACAGATTGATTGCCGCTTCCAGTGTCGGGCGTTCACCCGGACGGATGATGTTATAAATTTCGATTAAGGCTTCTTCGCGATTGGTTGTTTTGTCTGCGACCAATGTATTACGCATATGTGCGGTAATCGTGGTGTTGTCGATAGCAATCAGAGAGATATTCTTGACACCCATTTTATCCAAATCGGTCAAAACTTCGTCTGTGATTTCGGTACCCGCTGGGAATACGACTTCGTCACCCGACATAATTGGTTCAAACAGATATTCACCAATCAAACTTTCTGGCAAGATGCCGAATGTCTTGGACGCTTTGGTGATTTTTTCCAAACGCTTTGCAGTCAGACGGTCACCCTTCTTTGCCAATTCTTTTTTATCTTTTGGATTTATCAGGTCATAGTTCAGGCGATATTTATCCAAACCTTCGAATGCGGATACGTCACCTGCCCAATATTTACCATCAAATGATAACGGTATACGTTTATAAAACGCACCCAGTATTTCCGTATCAGACATACCACGAATTGTTGTCTTGCGTGGGTCAGCCAACCATTTCTTTTCATCTTCGGCTGATGGCAAGCAACGCAACAATACAGTTGCAGGAATCTTGCGACGACGGTCAATGCGGACATAAATTACGCCCTTGGATTCTTCGAAATCAATCCATGAACCGTGTTCTGGGATAATACGTGCGGTATATGTAATCGGATTGCCCGCAACTTTTGCTTCTTTGGTTGTTGCGAACACGACACCCTGGGCACGATGCATCTGGGAAACAATAACACGTTCCACACCAGAGGCAATGAAACTGCCGCGTTCAGTCATTAACGGCACTTCGCCCATAAATATTTCTTGTTCTTTGATATCGCGCAAAGTTTTCTTGCCATCTTCGGCGATGTCCCATAAAATCAATCTCAGCTTCAATTTCAGCTTGCTGGAATATGTCATATTACGCAGCATGCATTCTTTTACATTATATACAGGCTTGTCCAATGTATATTCGACAAATTCAAGGTCTGCAATTCCAGCATAGTCCTTGATTGGGAACATCGAAGAAAAAACATTCTGTAAACCAATATTTTTTCTGGATGCAGGTTCAACATCGGCCTGTAAGAAGTCCTTATACGAATCGTATTGAATTTCAACTAAATCAGGAAGCGGAGTTTGCAAAAAACTTTTACCAAAAGATTTTCTAATTTTCTGGATAACTGCCATGGGTATCAATCCTTTTTTTCTGCGTTTTGCAAACGAAACGTTTATATGTGTTTATTACGCCGGTATGCCCGCCAGGGAATTTTTCCCCGACGGGCGGCGTTTGTTCACGGCGAACCGTGATAATTTTTTGAATCCGTTCGGATTCGTGTGCCAGAATTATTTCAATTCAACTTTGGCACCAGCTGCTTCCAATGTTGCTTTCATTTTGTCAGCTTCATCTTTGGCAACAGCTTCTTTGACTGTCTTTGGTGCAGCTTCGACCAAAGCTTTTGCTTCGCCCAAGCCCAAACCTGTCATTTCTTTTACAGCCTTGATAACAGCCAATTTGTTTGCACCAACGTCGCTCAAAACAACGTCGAATTCTGTTTTTTCTTCGGCTGCTGCGGCTGCTGGACCTGCTGCAACTGCAACTGCTGCTGCGGCAGAAACGCCCCATGTTTCTTCTAACGCTTTGGACAATTCAACTGCTTCCAAAACGGTCAATTTTGACAATTCTTCAACTAATTTCTGAATGTCTGCCATTTTAATGCTCCTATTTAATCAGAATGTATATATTCTGAGTTTTATTATTGTTCTTTCTTTCCATACTCTGCTGAGACACGTGCCAAGCGCGACGCTGGTTCGACCAAAATGCGTGCGATTGTACCACGAATTTCCAACAGGGAAGGAAGCTTGGATAATTGCACAATGCCGTCCTGGTTCAGAACGTCTGCGTCCATTTTACCACCAACGATTGTCAAATTTGGATGTGATTCCGCAAATTTTGCCAATACTTTGGTAACAGCCAAACCGTCTGTTGCAACAGCAACCGCTGTTGGACGTTTCAGCATGTCGGATACAGGTTCGAAATCGGTATCTTTCAATGCCAATTTCATCAAACGGTTTTTAACAACTTTGAAAATCGAAACCAATGGGCGTAATTCGTTACGCAATGCTTCGAATTCCTGTACTGTCAAACCATGGTTTTCAACAATGAAAACACCGTTTGCATCTTTCAGGGACGACTGCAACGCTGAAATCAAATCTGATTTTTCTTCGCGTTTCATCTATTTTTTCCTTCAAGCTTCTGTTTTGTTAAACTTTCCATCTGGGTTTCCCCAGGATGGGGCTTTGTTCCTGCCCCAAAGAATTTTTCTTTGTCTATGATGGAAATTAAGTCTTGTGGACACCATCAGTCTCGGACAGAAATCTGTTTATTGCGATTTGGGTCGCCCCAAACCGCAATTTAATTATTTTACATCGACCTTTAAGCCTGGACCCTGGGTTGTCGCAATTGACACGCCCAAGATATACTGACCCTTGGATGATGCAGGTTTAATCTTTTTCAACTGGTCAATCAATGCAGTTGCATTTTCAACCAACGCGTCTGTGGTGAAAGACATTTTACCAACACCAGCGTGGATGATACCTTTCTTTTCAGCACGGTATTCAATCTGACCTGCTTTGGCAGTTTTCACAGCGTCTGCGACATTGTTTGTAACTGTACCCAGTTTTGGATTCGGCATCAAACCTTTTGGACCCAAGATACGTGCGACCTTGGACATTTTTGGCATCATGTCAGGTGTTGCAATAACGCGGTCAAAGTTGATTTCGCCAGCGGCTACTTTTTCAATCAAATCTTCGCCACCGACAACATCAGCGCCAGCCTTCTTTGCATCGTCTTGAGAATTTACAGTAAATACTGCAACGCGAACGCTTTTACCTGTGCCATTTGGCAAAGACAGCATTCCACGGATATTCTGGTCAGCCTTGGTTACATCAATACCCAAACGGATTGCGATTTCCAATGTTTCATCGAACTTTTTGGATGCATAACCGCGCAAGGTTTCAATCGCGTCAGCAATGGAATAGACTTTGTCTGTATCCAAGTTTGCCCACGTTTTTTGG
>CAMWQN010000029.1 GCA_947176385.1 uncultured Rickettsiales bacterium | reverse complement strand
TTCTTTGAAAAAACACCGGCGCATTGCCGGTGTTTTTATTACATTGGTGGGCGACCGCCGCCAGGACCACCAGTGCGTCGCTGATTATTTGACTTTGATTTTGATGCGCCTGGGCGACCAACAACAATCTTGTCCCCAGATTCTATTTGGTCAGATATTATTTCTGTTTCGGTGGCTGTTACCAATCCTTTCTGATATGGAACCAAAATCAATTCCTTTTTATCCGCACGCTGAATTGCCAGGTGGTCTTGGGGTGTTGCATCACCCGGGTTTTCAATAATGTTTTCAAATGAGCGGACCAAGAACGCAGCATTTGGCGCCTTGTACACATCAAACTTTTCCGACACGATAATTGTCACAAATGCTGTCATTCCCGGCATCAATTTCAAATCAGAATTATCAACATCAATTACAACTGTATAAACAACAACATTTGATGTTGTTGTTGGCGACAGACGTATCTGGCGCACGGTGCCATTAAATGTCTGATTTGGATATGCATCAACTGTAAACGTAACAGGTTGACCGTCGGTGATAACACCGATGTCCGCTTCGGACACTGCGGTTTCAATCTGCATTTTTGTTAAGTCTTCGGCAATTTCAAACAGGTCGGGTGTCTGGAATGATGCGGCGACAGTTTGACCCTTGTCAACCTTGCGTGATATAACGGTGCCGTTTACAGGCGACGTAATTGTCGCATACCCCAGATTTGTTTCGGCGCGTTCATATTGTGACAGGGCACGCTTTACAGATTGTTCCGCCTGTTCATAGTTGGTCTGGGATTGTTCCATTTCAGCACGTGAAATATACCCGTCGGCATACAGTGTTTTGTTACGCAGGTATTCACTTTTTGCATAATTCCGTTGGGATTCTGCTGCGGTCAAAGACGCGCGCGCTTCATCAACAGACGCCTGTAATACAGACGGTTCAATTTTCAACAATATGTCGCCCTGCTGCACCTTGGAATTATAATCAACAAATAATTCTTCGATTGTGCCGGATACTTGCGACCCGACACTGACTGTGTTAACCGGTTGAATTTCGCCCGTTGCACTGACGATATATCGCAGATTGCCACGTGTTATGTTTACAGTTGCAAATTGCACATTGTCGGACTTTTTACCGCCAAACATCATGCAACCACCAACCCATAAAACAATCAGCAATAATACCCACCATTTTTTACGCCAAACCCAACGCGCAGCGCGACGCATGCGTGATGGTTGCTGTGAAGGTGTTGTGGTGGTAACCGTATTTTGTTTTGGTTTTGTTTTTTTATTCATTTATGCTTTCCCCCTGTGATAATTCAACCTGAATATCGCCGATTGCGAGTGCCACCGCCGCACGCTTGGTAAACAAGTCATACTTTGCGGCATTATTTTGCTTTAACGCATCAACCAATTCATATTGCGCTGTCTGCCAGTCCAACATTGTGGCACGTCCAACCTTGTACATGCCGGCGGTGACCTTTTCACTTTCACGTGCAGATGCCAGTAATGTTTGCGTCTGGGTCAAAACCTTTTGCGCGGTTTTATAGTTCTGATATGCGGTAAATATATCCAGCGTTGCGTTATCAGATGCAGCGCGCGCTTGTTCTGTCGCACGTTCATAGTTTGCATTTGCAGCACGCACAGCGTACATGTTTGCAAATCCTGCAAATATCGGCATTGATGCGCGAATACCAATTGAACCATTTACATGGTCAGATGTTGGATTATATACACCGGAAAATCTGTCATCGTTCCATGACACAGACCCTGTTGCAGAAATACTGGGCAGATTGCGCAGGAATGCACTGTTACGCCGATGCCATGCGGCGTCTTTGTTTGCGGTTGCACGCAGCAGATCCGGACGCTGACGCTGCGCCAAATCAATCAATTCATCAATGCTTTTGTTTTCTGCATCACTGCCAAATGCCGATGGCATGTTTTGAATTTCTATGTCCTGGTCGGCAGGAAAGGAAAGTTTGCTTAACAATGTTCCCTTGGCAATTTCACGATTGTTTTTTGCACGTTCTAAATCCAAATCACGACTGGCAAGTGTCGTTTCCGCCTTTAACACATCAGCGCGGGCGACAGCACCGGCCTTGAACTTCTTTTGTGCGGTATCACGGGCGGTCACCGCAACTGTGCGTGATGCGATTGCGCTTTCGACGTCTGCGTCCGCATTCAGCAATGCATAATATGCGCCAATCACACTGTAAACATAATTCTGAACCGTTCCATCATATTCAAATCCAGCCGCACGCCATGTGGATGCCAATTCATTCAAATCCGCAAGACGCTTTCCAAAATCAAATATTAAATAGGATGCTGATATAGTCGCACCATACCCCCAATCATCCCAGTATTTATTCCCATAATTGCGACCAGCGGATGCTGACGCATTCACCGCCGGCAGATATTGTGAATAACCGGCATTTTTTGCAAATCGCGCTGATTCGGTCGCCAGGTATGCTGATGCCGTTTGCGGGTTGCGACACAATCCCAAATCCACGATCTGTTGCAATGATAATTTGCCGGATGGCGGGTTTGTGCGTGTTTGACAATTATCCACCGCGGCAGACGCGACGCATGGCAACAAGCCCAACAATAAAGGCAGTATTTTCAAGCACATGAATATATTCCCCCCGTATAAATTATTGCAAAATCATTATAACAGATAATTTTTATGTTGAAATAAGTTTTTATTTATCCTAGTATCCAATCACACGTTCAGGCCTGGTGGCAGAGTGGTTATGCAGAGGACTGCAAATCCTTGTATGCCGGTTCGATTCCGACCCAGGCCTCCAAAATAAAAGCACCCCGGGAACGGGGTGTTTTTTATTATTCAGAAAACTTACACAACCTTGTCCGGTGCGGTACAAATATGTGCAACCGGGCATGTGGCGCATTGTGGGCGCAATGCCTTGCACGTATAACGCCCATGCAAAACCATTACATGATTTACAATTGGGTGATATTTTTTAGGGATAACTTTTAACAATTGTTCTTCGACCCGTTCGGGTGTGTTGGCATCATCGCCCACCCAGCCATAACGATGCGCATTACGGAACACATGCGTATCAACACCGATATTTGGTGCGCCCCACAATACATTCATTACCACGTTTGCGGTTTTCTGACCGATACCGGGTAATTTCATGAGCCGCCCACGGTCATGGTATTTCGCGGGAAATTTATAATCCACATCATTATTGTTTTCATCATTCATTAATTCCGTGGCAAGACCAATTATACTCTTTGCCTTGTTATTAAAGAATGATATGACGCGGATATGTTCCTTTAACCCGTCAATGCCCAGCGCAATCATTTTCGCAGGTGTTGGCGCAACTGCAAATAATGCGGGCGTTACCTCATTCACCTTTTTATCAGTTGCCTGGGCAGATAATATTACCGCGACTGCAAACGTGAATTCGTTTGTGGAATACAATTCCGACCGGATATTCATATCCAGTGTATTTGGAACAATTTCAAAATATTCGGTCGGTTTCATGGTGCAGTTTCTTTCTTATTTTGCTTTTTCAACAGATATCGCGATGGTGTATCCTTCGATATCTTCTGTGTAATCGTCTGCGATACCGGCATTCATTTCACGTATCAACGCATCGCGCATAATGCGTTTGCGGTGTTGTTCAATCGCCATGCTTAGCGCCGGATCCGCGCTGTATGTCAGATTTATGCGGTCGGATACATCGAGTCCTGCTGCCTTGCGCGTGTCTTGGATAAAGCGCAATACATCGTTTGCCAATCCTTCGGCGACCAGTTCTGAGTTTACTTCCGTATCCAGAACCACAACCGCCGTGTTATCCGGCAGGCTGGCTGCCGCTGCGTCCCCACGCACGGTCAGACGTTTTTCAAATTCGTCTGCGTTTAATGTGTGACCGGCTGCAATCAATTTGTCGCCATTAACTTCATAATCGCCGCGCTTTACAGCTGGAATAATGTCACGCAATGCGCCACCCAAACGTGCACCGATTTTTGGTGTAATCAGATATATAAAACTGTCTGCGACCGATGATACATCAGCGGTAAATTCAATCGATTTTACATTTAATTCATCGCGGATAATATCAGTGTATGCATCCAGATTTGCGCCAGCCACCGTCATACGTGCCAATGGCAGACGGTTACGTAATTTGTACTGTTCACGCAGTTGTTTACCAACAGACACAATCATCTGTACGCGACGCATATCGTCAACAATTGCATTGTCATGTGCGACCGCTGTTGGGAAATCTGTTAAGTGAACAGATTCGCCCCCCGTTAAATTGCGATAGATGTATTCAGATACAAACGGTGCAAATGGTGCCAGTACGCGAACAAATGTTGTCAGCACGTGATAGAGTGTGTTAAACGCATCCTGTTCTTCGTCCCAGAAGCGTGCGCGACCGCGACGGATGTACCAGTTGTTTAAGACGTCCAGGAATCGCACAAATTCTTTGATGGCGATGTCCGGTTTATATTCGTCCAGTGCCGCCCCAACGGTTGCAATCAATTCATTCAATTCAGCCAGGATATATTTATCCAGTGGATTTGATGATGATACATTGTCCGATGCAACAATATTGCCTGCATTTGCGTACAATGTAAAGAAGTGATATGCATTCCACAGTGGTGTCAAAATAGTCTTGATTGATTCTGCGAATACTTTACCTTCTTTGTCGATAAATACAGGTTCTGCCTTCATAAAATTAGACCCCAGGATAAACAGGCGGATGCTGTCAGCACCGAATTGTTCAATCTGTTGATCAGGATTTACAAAGTTCTGCAATGATTTTGAAAACTTCTTTTTGTTTTCATCCATCATCAGACCATTTGCAGACACCGTGCGAAACGCAGGCTTGTCCCACATTGCGGTCGCCATCATTGTCAACGCATAGAACCAACCACGTGTTTGGTCTTGCCCTTCGATAATATAGTCCGCAGGGAACGATGCTTCGAAGCGTTCTTTGTTTTCAAACGGATAATGCAATGATGCCCATGGCATAGAACCCGATTCAATCCAGCAATCCAATACATCCGGGATACGATGCCAGCCATCACGCGCCAATGCGTCCAGTGTTGGGCGATGCAAATCATCAACCTTTACACCAAAAAATTCTTCCAATTCTGCAATGGAACCAAATACTTTGTATTCGCCATTCTTTTCCCAAATCGGCAATGGCAATCCCCAGAAACGATTACGTGATATCGCCCATGGGCGTGCATTTTCAATCCATGTGCGGAAACGTTCCCCAGCCGATGTCCATGTTACCTGTTTGTTGTTTTCAATCATACGGTCACGAATTTTCGGCACGTCGATATACCAAGAATCTGTCGCGCGATAGATTAATTTTTCTTTGCTGCGATCGCCGTATGGATATGAATGCTTATATTGTTCTTTTTTCACCAAGTGACCATTTTCACGCAGCATTGCGATGATTGCAGGTTGTGCTGCGAAAATATTTTGTCCGGCAAAATCACGCACGGTTTCATCAAAGTTGCCATAATCATCAACGTTTAATAACACCGGGAATTTTGGGTCGATATTTTTTGCAGCCCAAAAGTCGTCTGCACCATATGCCGGGGCAATATGCACAATACCAGTACCATCAGAATCAGATACATAATCCGCTGGGATTACCTGGTACAACAATCCTGTTGGATTTTCATAGTATGGAAACAATGGCGTGTAACGCATACCAGCCAAATCAGCACCCTTTAATTCGCCGATTTTTGTTGCGTTTGCAAATTGCTTTTCATATGCAGCAAGTCTGGATTCTGCGATGACATAAATCGCACCATCTGTATCTTGCATGCGTAAATATTTCATATCTGGGTTTACCGCCAGCGCAGAATTTGCAGGCAATGTCCATGGGGTTGTTGTCCATGCCAAGACTCTGTCACCATTTTCCAATTCAAACCATACTGTTACAGCATCATCGACGACATCACGGTAATCCTGGGATGCTTCTGAATTCGATACAACAGTGCCATTTACCCAGTCAAATGGATTTACAGAATAATCTTTGTACAAGAGGCCTTTTTCATACAAGGATTTCAATGTCCACAGCATGGATTCCATGTAATTTTTGTCCATGGTTTTATATCCATAACCATCACCGATATCAACCCAGCGTCCCATGCGATGGATAAACTTTTCCCATTCGGTTGTATATGTCATAACGTCCGTGCGACACATATCACAGAATGCAGCAATACCATCATTGGCAACAATATCCTTGGCAGAACGTTTCTGCTTTTTTTCAACGCTGTTTTCCGCCGGCAGACCATGGCAATCCCATCCCAGTTCACGCACAACATGACGTCCACGCATTGTCTGGTAACGACCAACCATATCCTTGACCGCAGACACACCCAAATGCCCCCAGTGTGGCAGACCATTTCCAAACGGTGGTCCGTCATAGAAAGAGAACGGATGCCCCTGTTTAGTTTTATTCAACGTTTTATGAAACGTGTCATCAGCCCGCCAGAATGCCAATATTTCCTGTTCCATACTTGGGAAGTCTGGACGTGCGTCTGTCTTTGGATATGACATATTTATTACCCCTGTGTTGTAATTATTATAAAAAACGGGCGCCATATGCGCCCCAGCCATGTGCAGAAGCGCATCGCCGATTATTTAATAATAATTATTGCCTGTTGTACCATTGTTTTAAATCCTGGTGCCGGTGATAGGACTTGAACCTACGACCCCCTCATTACGAATGAGATGCTCTACCAGCTGAGCTACACCGGCAACGAGTGCAATGTTAATACATGTTTATGCATTTTTCCACAATAAAATCACACCGGCAGTTGCCGGTGTGATTTGAATTATTTTTTAATTATTTGTTTGGAATAATTTTGATTTCTACGCGACGGTTTTGTGCGCGACCAGCCGCTGTATCATTTGGCGCAATTGGATTTGTTGGTCCCATGCCCATAATTTCAAAACGATTGGCTTTGACGCCCTGCCCCTGCAGATATGCAGCAACCGCCTGCGCGCGTTGCTGGGACAGTGTCATGTTATATGAATCAGAACCGGTGTTATCGGTATATCCCAATACCATAACGGTTGAATTGCTGTATTTATTCAACACCTTGGCAACCGAATTCAATGTCGGATAGAAATTTGCCGCAATTGCAGATGAATCTGTATTAAATGTGATATTACCCGGCATAATCAGACGGATGCTGTCATCGTTGCGAACAACACTGACCCCGGTTGATGCCAATTCTTGGCGTAATTCAGCCTCTTGCACATCCAGGTAGTATCCTATTCCACCACCAGCAGCCGCACCAGCCAATGCGCCGACCAATGCACCCTTGCCATGATTTTTTGATACCAATGCACCAGTTGCAGCGCCCGCAGCGGTACCAATTGCAGTTCCCCATACAGCCTTGGACGTTTGTGTTTCGCCCGTATATGGATTAACAGTTGTGCAACCCGCCAAGAAAGCACCCAAGATTACAAAAGACAAAAATTTTTTCATATTTATATTCTCCTTTTCCAAGAATATATTCTATACAAAAAAATCCTAAACACAAACGCAATTTTTGCGGCTTAGCGTTTTAATTGCTTTGCATTACCCAATACTTGTTGAACAATTGTATCAGATTGAATCGGTTTTTCTGCAACTTGGACCTGTTCAGGCTTTTGTGGTTCTGTATCATTATTCTTTGGTGCGAACAATCCATTTACATGAAAAACGACAACCCCACCAACTGCCGCCCATGCGATTATTTCCAGCCACTCTTTGATTTCTTTTTTTAATTTTGGGTTCATAACGTTATTCCTTTTGCTAAAAACAAACCGTTTGATAATATATCCGTGCGGACAAAAGTCAAATGTTTTCTGGGGAAAGCACAACAAAAAACGCCGGCAATCGCCGACGTTTTAAATTTCGCGAAATTATCAAAATTATTTGACAGTTGTTGTCGCGTTACGATTCCATTTCCAAACGGATTCGCCTGTACCTTTGACCAATGGGCGTTCTTTACCGTATGAAATTGTAGAAATACGTTTTGCATCAACACCATCTTTTACGATAACGTTCTTGGCAGCGTTTGCGCGACGTGCACCCAAAGCCAAGTTGTATTCAACAGAACCACGTTCGTCGCAGTTACCTGCAATTTGGATTTTTGTATCTTCGTGGTTTTTCAGATACAAAGCCTGACCCAACAAGTTGTCATGTGCTTCTTCGGAAATTTCAGCAGAATTAAAACCAAAGAATACGCGTTGGTCGTTCAAATTTGCTGGTTCAACAACACTGGAACCACCGCATGCAGCCAGCATTCCAGCAATACCTGCCAACATGGCAAAGTTTTTTATTTTCATGAAAATACTCCCTTGAGTTTCTGTTGCTCGTGGTTTAGTCTATAATAAAAGGTTTGAAAAATCAAGGGAAAACATAAGATATGTGCGATTATGATTTACGTGATTTAAAATTATCAGGGGTAAATTGGGAACTGGATGATATCCCCATGACCCTGCGTGAGGCTGCGCGCAAAGCCGCCGCCGCAAATGCTGCTGCGGTGGCTTTGCCAGAAAATGTACAAAATGCGACATCAAATATAACGGGACGGGTTGCAACGTCTGTTGTACCACCGATTGCGCCGATACAGACAATGTCGATTGATACCGCTGTTGCCATGGCATCACGTCCGGGCGACATTGATTCAATGTTGCGAATGGTTGCAGAATTTAATCATCCACTGCGTGGGGGCGCAACAAATGTCGTTTTGCCACATGTTGCCCCAAATCCAAATGGATTGGTGATTGTTACCGATATGCCAGGGTCTGACGATGACATGTCAGGACGCATAATGTCGGGCGCAGCGGGTGAATTGATGGATAAAATGGTTGCTGCAATCGGTATGTCACGTGATACCGTGTCAATTGTCCCGATGCTGTTTTGGCGCACACCTGGCGGGCGTGCACCATCACGCGAAGAAATGGACCTGGCGCGACCATTTGTTAATCGCATACTGGAAATGTTGCAACCGCGTGTGATTTTAACATTGGGGACAACATGCGCGACAGAAATTGGTGGCGTCGCCCTGCCCCGCGCACACGGCGTTGTCGCAGATTATAATGGTGTGCCGGTCATGCCGATATACCATCCAAACTATCTGCTGTTAAAGCCCAGTGCCAAACGCGACGCGTGGAACGCATTGCAAATCGTGCAAAATATGTTGAAAACTGAATAAAAATAATAAATAATCGGCTTATATGATATCAAAGGAGCATACCATTAAACCTAATTTTAATCGTGATAATCGCCGCGACATGGGTCCGCGCATGAACAATCGAATTTTTGCAAAAACCGTTCAGGTAATCAGCAGCACTGGTCAAAATCTGGGCATTATGCCAACGCCACAGGCGTTGCAGATGGCGTCTGATGAAGGAATGGATTTGGTTGAAATCAATGCAGCTGGTGCCACACCAATTGTAAAAATCATGGACTATGGCAAATTCAAATACGAACAGAAAAAGCGCGCGAATGAAGCCCGCAAGAATCAAAAAACTGTCGAAATGAAAGAAGTCTGGGTCAAGCCGTTTATCGAAGAAAACGATTTGAACACCAAAATGAAAAAGGTTTTTGAATTCTTGGGCAATGGTGACAAGGTCAAGGTTTCTGTTATGACCAAGGGTTCGAAAAAGGTTTTGGCACGTGGCAAAGATGCCGTACCAGAACTGTTTGCACGTATTTTGGAAATCATCGGGGACAAGGGTACATTGGAATCCAAATCCAAACCTGATGAACGAACAAAATCAATTATTGTTGCCCCAACCAAGGCAAAGTAAAAAAAGCGCCCCACGGGGCGTTTTTTTT
>CAMWQN010000028.1 GCA_947176385.1 uncultured Rickettsiales bacterium | reverse complement strand
AACTATGACAAATATTGTCACAAAAACACGACAGTATATTGATAAAACTATAGATTTTGAAGAATACAAATGTTTGTATTTAACAAAAGAACAAACAAAAAACAAAACTGTTGCGAAATATGATTTTGTGGTTCCAGAACAAAATCGTGTGTACGAAATCAATCAGTTGAATATACGTAAACAGGTTTTTGAAAACACATTGGCACTGTTCGATTTGTCGGCAGAATTTGCAAAGATTTACAAACAGATGAAATCCGAACAGAATTTATTGGATTTTGAAGATTTGATTTTATATACGCGACACTTGTTTGAATCCCAGGAAAACATGGGTTGGGTATTATCCCAAATGAATACATCTATAAATCATATTTTGGTGGACGAAGCGCAGGATACCAGTCCTGACCAGTGGAACATAATTGTGTCGTTGGTTAATACAATCTTGTCGGTACCGGATTATGGCACTGTGCCACCATCAACTTTTGTTGTGGGTGATACAAAGCAATCTATCTTTGGTTTCCAAGGGGCTGATCCGCAGGCGTTTTCAAACAGTCGTGATGTCTTTGAACGTCAAATCGAAGAATCACGTTTGGCTTTCCGGGAACCTGTATTGGATGTGAATTATCGTTCTGTTGCGCCAATTTTAAATACGGTTGATGAATTCTTTAACGTATTGCCAGGCTTTGTTAATAATACACATAAATGTAGCGAGCAAAATCGTAACAAGGAAGGTTTTGTTGAATTACATAAACTGATTGATTCTGCTGAAAGCGATATAGATTTGTCTGCGTACTTGGATATGATTGCAGACAAGGTTGCGGAATTAATAAATACCGGGTATGCGAAACCATCAGATGTGATGATTTTGGTTCGTGAACGCGGCAAAATGGCACCAGTAATGGTTGCAAAATTAAAGGCGCGCGGTATTGATGTTGCGGGCAGTGATAGAATTGTTTTGCCTGATTTTCCAATTATTCGTGACCTGATGCATTTGGTGCGATTCTGTATCGATAATACAAATGATTATAGTTTGTGTTGTGTGTTAAAAAGTCCGCTGTTTCGATTGAATGAACGTGATATTTTTAAAATATGTAAAATTCGAAATGATGAAAATTATGCGCGCAAACAGGTGTCGGAAAAGCCAGTGTTAATGACAGTGTTTGATGTATTAGCAAATGAATTTCCAGACATTCATGTGTACCTGAATGATGTTATTAAATGGTCGCAAGATTTGTCTGCATATTCATTCTTTACGCGTGTGCTGGCACATGATAATGCCCGTGCCAGTATGATTGCCGCACTGGGAAATCAAATTATAGAACCACTGGAAGAATTTATGACAATATGTCTGTCATATGAACGCACAGAACCAGGTACGATGCGTGATTTTATAAAATGGTTTATTACCGGCTCCAGCGAGATTAAACGCGACGTAAATCAGTCTGATGGTGTGCGCATTATCACTGTGCATGGCAGCAAGGGATTGCAATCAAAGGTTGTGTTTATGATTGATACAGCCAAAAAACCAAAAACAGAACAAATATTACATGTCGCCGATGACGCATTGCATCATTATGGTGTTACGCCAAATGTAACTATGCCTGCATTGTGGTTGTGGACGCGTGGGATACCGGTGCCGGCAACTGATGATGTGGATGAGCCGAACGCTTGTATCGCCCGTGTATTTGATGATGCTGAACGTGTACGGTATGCAGAATACTATCGATTGTTGTATGTTGCGATGACGCGTGCATGTCAACGATTGTATATATATGGATTCCAGTCTGATAACAAGAGTGGTGGTCCAGAAACTTGGATTGCACAGTTGTGGGATGTGTTGTCGCGCGACCAGACACGCTTTATTAACCCGGAACAAACAATTATCAGGATAACAAAATGACAAATAAATTGCGTGATTTTTTAGATGAATCCAATCGTCGCAATATTGCGACAGCATACGGAACAGATTTTCATAATCGCCTGCAAAACATACAATTGGATAACCAAAGTGATGAATTGGTTCAACGTATATTGGCAAATTCTGATCTGGCGCGATTATTTGACACATTGTCAAAGTCAGAGGTTCCAATTGCTGGTTATATAAACAATAAATTTGTCAGTCGGCGTATTGACCGTCTGCGCATTGATATGATAAACAAGACAATAGAAATATTGGATTACAAGACCGATATAAATCATGATGCACGGCGTGCGCACTATATTGCACAATTGGGCGAATATAAAAATTTAATGTCCCAAATATATCCAGATTTTAAAATTACATGCTTTATTTTGTGGACGCATGATTGGATATTGGAACGTATATAAAAATCTTGAAATAGGGCGCAAAATCCGGGTATAATTTCACACATGTTAACAAATTTGCAAATATCAAATATCGTATTGATTGAAAAACTGAATCTGGAATTCGGTGGTGGATTAAACATATTAACCGGCGAAACAGGCGCAGGTAAAAGTATTTTGTTGGATGCGTTGTCGCTGGCGTTGGGTGCGCGGTCTGATGTTGGATTGGTGCGTCATGGATGTGATATGGCATCTGTTATTGCAGAATTTGACGTCGCAGGCGATGAACTGCAAACATTAATGTCTGATAACGGTATTGAATATGACGGCATGGTTATTTTACGTCGCACATTAGGCGCAGATGGCAAAAGTCGTGCATGGGTTAATGATGTCCCTGTATCAATAAAAACATTAAAGCATATTGGTGACATATTGGTTGAAATGCATGGACAATTTGCAAATCATGCATTGTTAAACCAGGCGACACATCGCACAACGCTGGATGCATTTGCGTCAACGGCAATTGATGGTTTTGCACAATTATTAACTGATACGCGTAATGCATACATACAATATCATGACGCAGACATGCGTATGCATGAATTGCAAGACATGTTATCGCGTTCCGCGGCTGAACGTGATTTCTTGGCGCATAATGTGAATGAATTGCGGGCTTTGAATCCACAGCCAGGTGAAGAAGATGATTTATCTACGCGTCGCGCGGCAATGATGAATGCAGAAAAAGATGCTGCCATTTTGACCGAAGCTGCCGAAACATTATCCCCACATGGTCAGACTGTGGATTCTGTATTGTTTTCTGTTGCGCATATATTACAGCGTATCAAAACTGATCCAAATCCGTATCAAGCTCAAATTGATAAATTATATGACCTGGCTGAATCTGTTTCAGAAATTGCATCTGCATTAACACCGACAGATGTCGATATTGATGATTTAGATACAATCGAAGAACGGTTGTTTGCAATTCGCGCTGCAGCACGTAAACATCGTGTAACTGCCGACCAATTGCCAGAAAAACTGCAACAGATGTCCGAACAATTAAATGCAATTGATAATTCAGATGCAGAATTAAAGAAGGTATCAACACTGGTGTCGCAGGCGCGCGCAACATTTGATAAATATGCCGCACAACTAACCGATGTCAGACGCATTGCGGCAGAACAGTTGCGGACCAAAATACTGCAAGAATTACCGGAATTAAAATTGGGTCAGGCGGACTTTATGGTTGATATTAACGCATGCGCGCCATCCAGTGCAGGTTGTGATGATGTTGTGTTTATGATAAAGACAAATCCTGGCACACCATTTGCACCATTGCATCGTGCGGCATCTGGTGGTGAATTGGCGCGATTGATGCTGGCGCTGCGTGTTGTACTGGCTGGGTCAGATAATTCGCATACATTTATATTTGACGAGGTTGATACCGGTATCAGCGGCGCAACCGCCAGTGCAGTCGGTCAGCGTTTAAATCGCCTGGCATCCGCATCCCAGGCACTGGTTATAACCCACTCTGCCCAGGTTGCAGGATATGCCGACCGACATTTTAAAATTGAAAAATCGTCCGACGGTGACAAGACCATAACCAGTGTTCGTGAAATCACAGCGTCAGAGCGCCTGAATGAAATCGCCCGCATAATCAGTGGCGCGGAAATAACACCGGAATCATTAACAATGGCGCAAACATTGATTCATAAAATATAAAACTATTACAGTGTAATTGTACCGTCAGAAAATTCAATTGTGGCAGGGCGTGAATTATTTTCTGCACGTGAAATTATTTTATTGTCCGCGTCACGCACAATTGCATATCCACGTGACAAAACGCTTTTATAACTCAGTGAATTCAGCATTTGTCCCAAGTGTTCAACACGTTGATTTAAATTCAACAATTTATTTTGCAGAATCGTCGGGAATGTTTCTGTCGCGTCCATCTTTTGACGCGCATAGACCATTTTATTATTGATGATAATCCCCAATGTTCGTGATACATCGTCCAGACGTTGCGATTGTTCCATTAACATTTGGTGTGGGCTTTTAATATTTATCGATTCAATACGTGCCATAGCATTGGTCAGGCGTGTTGTAAAGTTCGATGACATACGGTGCCACAAATTATCCAATTCTTGAATCAGGGACAGTTTTGTTGGAACAACAGCCTCTGCCGCACCGGTTGGTGTTGGCGCACGATGGTCGGCTGCAAAATCAATTAACATCCAGTCTGGTTCGTGACCAACACCGGATATCAACGGTATTTCACTGGCAGCTGCGGCACGTACAACAATTTCTTCGGAAAATGGCAACAGGTCTTCCAGTGCGCCACCACCACGTGCAACGATAATAACATCAACATTTTTCATGCGGTTAAAGTATTCGATGCCGGCTGCAACCTCAGCCGCTGCTGTCGCGCCTTGCACCGTTGCAGGGTACAGCAATACACGCACAGGGAAACGTTCGCGTAATCTGTTTTGTATATCTTGGAATGCGGCACCGGTCGGACTGGTTACAACACCAATGCATTGCGGCAGTCGGGGCAGCGGCTTTTTACGCGATGCATCAAACAATCCTTCGCGGGCAAGTTTTTGTTTGCGTTCTTCCAACATTTTCAGAATTGCACCAACGCCCGCCATTTCAATTTCAGATATGACAATTTGATAATTACTGCGTGCAGGATACGTTGTAAAACGACCGGTAACGATAACCTCTAATCCTTCTTCCAGTTTGAATGCAACAGGTGTTCCACGCCAAATAATTGCAGCAATTGCAGCACCTGAATCCTTTATCGTCATGTATATATGACCAGATGTCGCGCGTGTAATTTGGGACAATTCACCGCGGATTTTTATACGTGGAAATGCAGATTCGACCACACCTTTTAACAATGCGGATGCGTCAGATACGCTGAAAATTGTGTCTGGTTTTACAAATGGTTCTGGTGTTTGCATCATAAGGCATATTTTACAAAAAACGCGAAATTATGCAATACAAAATTATTCTATTCCGGCGCACTTGCCCAAAATGTATGCTTTTTGACGCAGGAATTTGCAAAATTCTGTATCAGTATAAATTCGTGTTTCTGGTTTGCCCATATGGTATGGAAATGGGGTATCGAACTGTGTGTACGTTACATCAAATGTTTCGCCGGTCTGTTTGTGTTGCAGCCACCAATGTACAGGTGTCTGCATAATATCCCATACAGCATTGCCACCGGTACGTTCATAAATATAATAACTGGTAACAAGGCAATATCCAGTTGCAGGATCACAAGGTCTGGGTATAAATCCGCCAAAAACTTTTTTGCAGGTCAGCTTTTGTTTATATGCAATACGCAATTTTCGGACCATTTCAGGCAATGAATCAAACACTGTCGATTCAACGTTATACCTTGCTGCCTGGTGCATCAGTGCTAACGTTGCATCATCATAAGCCTTCAGCTTGTTTGTCATATATTGTCCCTTATAATTCCATCAATGGCCAGCGTGGACGTGGTGCAATCGGCGATTTAACAATGTTGCCGATGCGCCAGTTCTCAATTCCTGCCCATGCAATCATTGCGCCATTGTCAGTACACAGATTCATTGGTGGGGCAGCGAAAATCATACCATTTTTATGTGCCAGATTTTCCATCGCGCTGCGGATTGCACTGTTTTTAGCAACGCCACCCGCAACAACCAAAGTCTTTGGTTTTGCATTAATAACACGCACATCGTTCATTGCATGGGTTAATCTGTTTAATATGCAATCAACAGCAGATGCCTGGAATGACGCACAAAAATCATTGATAAATTCATCTGACCATGGTTCTGGATTCTTTGACAAGAATGTGCGGGCTGCTGTCTTTATACCACTGAATGAAAAATCACATCCTGGCTTGTCACATAATGGGCGCGGGAATGCAAATGCGTTTGGGTTGCCAGTCTTGGCGCGTTGGTCGACAACAGGTCCGCCCGGATACCCCAGGTTTAACATTTTTGCAACCTTGTCAAATGCTTCGCCAGCACTGTCATCCAACGTTTGACCAATCAGTTCATATTGACCGACACCACGCACCAACAGAATCTGGCAGTGTCCACCGGACGCCAGCATTAACAGGTATGGAAAATCAACACTGGTTGTGCCATTGTCGCCATTTGCTGCGGCTGCATGCAGGCGCGGAACCAATGCGTGTCCTTCCAGGTGATTTACAGCAACCAGGGGCTTATTTGTTGACTGTGCAATGCCAGTTGCAGCCATCCAGCCAATCAATACGCCACCAATCAGACCTGGTCCTGCGGTCGCAGCAATAACATCAATATCATCAATCGTTTTGCCGGCGGCGTTAAGTGTTTGCTGAATTACAGCATCAATTGCCAATATGTGTGCACGTGCTGCCAGTTCGGGGACAACGCCACCATATTTTTGATGTTCTGGTATTTGTGAATAAATGATGTGCGATAATATATTTCTGTTGGAATCAACAATCGCCGCGGACGTTTCATCGCACGATGATTCAATCCCCAGACACAAAACAGGGCGCGAGTTTACGTCAACCTGCGTATCCCCAGCCAGTTTTCCCATATCCATTCGTATCAATTTATCGTCTGTCATTTTATTTTTACCAATGCTATACCAATATTATTCTTCGTTTGCTTGCGTTGTGCGATGTATTTATAAAAATCTGTGTCCATTACAACACCATGTGCACTGGATGCATGACGCAATACACCACCCGGCAGCAAGAATCCCATATGGACAACCGCAACATCTGTGCCTATCTTAGCACATTTTTGGCAATTGCCAGTAATAAATAGAACAATCAATGGATCTGTATTATTTATTTCATTCAATGCGGAATAGGGTATGTATTCTAAATCTGCGCTTTGCATTGGCACGTCTGCATCAATATTGTGCACTGTATGTAACCATGATTTTTTATCTGTTGTGACATGGCGAATTTTTGTTTTACCATATTGTGCGCTGACATTTTCAACCCAGTTGGCATTATTCGGCAACCAATCGGTTTCGATAAAATGATTGCGATTTAAAAACCCCGGCACGCCATCGCGGTATCTGATTTTTGTCAGTCTGTCAACATCGCCATTTGCCATGACTGTTTCGACAAATGTTGTGCAATCAAATGCATCTGTACGAATTAATGGATCTGTATCTGGTGCGACACCTTCGCCCAGTGGGTCCAGAATGTATTTAGCCCCCAGGTATTGTCCACCCGTATCAAAAGATTGCGGCGTTGCCGCACAACCGCACAACGCCGCTAAAATTGCAATTCGATACAACATTACAAGTTTGCTTTTAATTGAATCCCAGTATTGCACAATGCCGCAGCATCGCGTACATTCATTCCCAATGCGTCCGGCATTGTTGATATTTTATCAATGCATGCAACCAACAAATCCAGATTTTCATCTGATGCAACAATTATGCGAACTGCGGCTGTGCGACGTTCGATGGATGCCTTTTGCCAGTCTTTTAATGTGCCGGTTTCCAGGTTGTCTGTAGTTTTCATTGTGCATGCAAACACAACCAACGCCATTATCAATACGGCAATACCAATTATGAATTTTAAGTATTTTTTTAAAAATTGCATTTTTCTCTCCCTATAATTTATTCACACTTTACCAGCCATACGTCATAGTCTGCATTTTGTAACGGGGTGCGTCCTGGTTCATTACGACTCATCCAATTGCTGAAAATTGTGCCATTTGATGTATGTGAAATTTCAACAAATGCCAAAAAATCTTCTGCCTGGAATGGGTCGGTTTGTTTGCAAGTGCGGACTGTAAAGTGCAGTTTTTCGAAACTTGTATCCTTGCCAACAGGGGCGTTTATGGTGTAGGCTTTGCCGGCTGCCTTGTTCATAATACGCAGTACAGCATTGTCGTGTTCAATATAAGCCACGGCAGGCGCCGTTATAAACAGCGCACATGTCACAAAAAATACACTTATTACTTTACTCATTTTTGTTATATATTACCCTGGTTATAGGTTAAAGTCAAACTCTTAAAACTTGACAAAATAGTGTGCTTGTATTATATAAATAGCATGATAAATAAAAATAGTCCAGTTTTTAGAGCTCTTTGTTCAATGTCTTGTCCGATAGAAGCGGAACGGGATTATATTGAATGCAAAATCCTGGATGCATTATTTGCAGACACCACTTTGGCGGATAAATTGATATTTTCTGGCGGCGCAACACTCAGCAAATCGTATAACATGCGCTACAGAATCAGTCATGATTTAGACTTGGTCTGTACGGAATTTACAGAGGTGCCATCGGATCGTTCGCAACGTCAATTAAATAGTTTTAAGAAACGTTTCAAAGAATTTGTATTTGATCAGTTGCGCCCCGGCATAAATTATGCAATCAACCAAGACTTGCATTTTATGATTACAACAGACCGTGAATGGCGTGCGTTGCACAGTCCTGGACAGGGGGTGTCATATCCAGCATTGCATGTTTTGTATAAATCGGTATTGGATAATTCTGTTGGGCATATTTGTATCGAAATCATGCCGCGTAAATACAAGCCGTCTGCAGTTTCATTCCATGCTGTTGTACCATACGCATTGAATGCGCCGACACGTGAAATTCCAACAGTCTCATGCGTACAGACATTCTGGGACAAGGTGTTTGCATTACATTGTCTTGCAACAGGTGTATCAATGCGCACGAATGATTTTTATAGTCGGCATTACTTTGATGTTGCGCAAATGGCAGACCGTGTAAATATCAGCGATACATTTTGTATGTTTCAGGATACGGTTTCATATCAGACCAGATATACCACCAAAGACATTACGCCAGTGTCCAATCCGTCAGAGATAACTGTAATCCCAAACAGCCAAATCCTGCATGGATTAGAGGTTGATTATTATGCAAATAACGCACAATTCGTTGACCATCGTCAACCAAAATGGGACGATGTTATTCAAAAAATAACGCAATTAAACTCACGATTAACTAATTTTAATGAGGGGAGGTAACACATGGCAGAATTTGTTTATTCAGACCCACATTTTTATTCGGAAAATATAATCAATTTTTGCAATCGTCCATTCAATTCTGCTGCAGAAATGAATGAAGCCCTGATTGCGAACTATAACAACGTTGTTGGCAAGAATGACGTATGTTATTGGTTAGGGGACGTAATGTATGGTGCGACCAAGGAAAAAGTACATGCTATATTGTCACGCCTGCATGGACGCAAATATCTGATTTTAGGAAATCATGACCGCGGGCATAAAGTGAACTGGTGGTTGGATGCAGGATTTAACCGTGTATTCGAACATCCTGTTTATATGGCAGAATACTATATAATGCTGTCACATGAACCTTTGTGGGAATTTGGAAATACACCACCAATTGTAAACTATCACGGACATATACATATCCAAGGTTATGGATTCCAAAACCACCAACAATGTATCAATGTCAGTGTTGAAAAAACAAATTATGCGCCGGTGCCATTGGTAAATCCATTTATAAAATCACTACGTGTATTTGAACGATAAAAAAAATCCCGCGTTTGCGGGATTTTTATTTGTATAACAGTAATCTTTACTGTTTGTTCTTTTCGGCGGATGCTGCAGCCAAATCTTCGACGATACGCGCTTTTTTGCCTGACAAACCACGCAAGAAGAACAATTTTGCACGGCGAACCTTACCGATACGGACCTTTTCAATCTTTTCGATTGCAGGGCTGTATAGTGGGAATTTACGTTCCACACCAACACCATAAGATTCACGACGTACTGTAAAGGATGCATTATTTCCCGTGCCACCATCTCGTGCGATAACAACACCTTCAAACATCTGGATACGGAATTTGTCACCATCTTTGATTTTGACATATACCTTTAATGTATCCCCAGCCTTGAAGTTTGGGATAACTTTGTCGCCTTTTAATTTGGCAACCTGTTGTGCTTCGATTTTTTTAATAATGCTCATTTTACTTTTCCTTTATTAAGTCCGGTCGACGTTCTGTTGTTATGTCAACCGATTGTTGTTTCCGCCACCGTTCGATATTGCCGTGGTGACCGGACAGCAGGACTTCTGGGACATTGCGTCCACGCCATGCTGACGGGCGGGTGTATAACGGCCATTCCAGCCCCCCGATTTCGAAACTTTCATTTGCAGTGGCATCTGCACCACCACCCAGTACATTATCCATCACGCGAACGCAACTGTCAATAAAAACCTGTGCGGCAATTTCACCGCCTGACAGTATATAATCGCCAATTGATAATTCCATTATATCATATTCATCAATAACGCGTTGATCGATTCCTTCGTACCGACCACACAGCAGGGTATATGTCGCATCCGCGTCGGCTACAAATTCACGCACCATTTTCTGATTTAATGTTTGCCCGCGCGGCGAAAAATATATGATTTTTCCGCGATTTTTTATCGAATCCAATGCGTTGCCCAG
>CAMWQN010000027.1 GCA_947176385.1 uncultured Rickettsiales bacterium | reverse complement strand
TAATATTTTCCACAGATGGATTTTCAGCAGTTTTTGTATCTTTCTTTTTTCCGACACCAAACATAATAATTACTCCTTTTAATAAAATCTTATTTTTTTCTTGGGGTTTTGTCCAGATACTTTTTCAAGTAACGCCCGGTCAAAGACTGTTCACATGCGGCAATTTGTTCCGGTGTACCCGTTGCTACAACGCGACCACCACCAACACCACCATTTGGACCCAAATCAATAATCCAGTCTGCTGTTTTTATAACATCCAGATTATGTTCAATCACAATAACTGTATTTCCCTGCTCGACCAATTCATGCAAGACCCCTAACAACATTTTGATATCTTCAAAATGCAGCCCTGTGGTTGGTTCGTCCAGAATATATATTGTTTGCCCCGTGCTGCGCGCTGCCAATTCCTTGGATAAT
The DNA here is from genome assembly GCA_947176385.1 of uncultured Rickettsiales bacterium. Classification (GTDB taxonomy): domain Bacteria; phylum Pseudomonadota; class Alphaproteobacteria; order Rs-D84; family Rs-D84; genus Enterousia. Next base: position 11,915 of record CAMWQN010000027.1, on the reverse strand, counting down.
TTGATACGTTGCGCTTCGCCACCTGACAGGTCCAATGAACTCTGCCCCAGTTTGATGTAATCCAGACCTACACGCTTTAACAATTCCAGTTTACGGGCAATCTGTGGAACATTTACAAAGAACCGATAGGCTTCATCAACTGTCATATTCAACACATCCGCGATTGATTTGCCCTTGTACTTTACCGCCAATGTTTCATCGTTATAGCGCGCACCATGACATTTATCACATTCGACATAAACGTCCGCCAGGAAATTCATTTCAATTTTTATCTGACCATCACCCTGGCACGCTTCGCATCGACCGCCCTTGACATTGAACGAGAATCGTCCCGGTCCATATCCACGTGCTTTTGCCTCAGGAAGCCCTGCAAAGAAGTCACGAATATTGGAAAATACCCCGGTATATGTCGCAGGATTACTGCGCGGGCTGCGCCCAATTGGGGATTGATCAATATCAACAACCTTGTCCACATTTTCCATACCGCGAATAATGTCGTGTGCACCGGTTTCCAGTTTAGAATTATACAATGCACGCATTAACGCCGGATACAGCGTATCCAATAGCAATGTTGATTTTCCGGACCCAGACACACCGGTCAACGCAATAAACTTGCCCAATGGGAATTCAACATCAATATTTTTCAAATTATTTTCACGCGCGCCATGAACCGATATCACAGCACCATTGCCGGCGCGACGCGTTTTGGGTACTTCAATACAACGCTTGCCCGACAGATATTGCCCAGTCAAAGAATCCTTGTTCTTTATAACCTGTTGTGGGGTACCATGTGCGACAATATTACCGCCGTTTACCCCTGCCCCACGACCAATATCAACCAGATAATCCGCTGCTAACATTGCATCTTCGTCATGTTCAACAACGATAACAGTATTATCTTTGTCACGCAGCATTTTCAGTGTATCCAGCAATTTATCATTATCACTTTGATGCAGTCCGATTGACGGTTCATCCAACACGTACAAGACCCCAGACAAACCACTGCCGATTTGCGACGCCAGACGAATACGCTGTGCTTCGCCCCCGGATAAAGTCCCAGCCATACGCGACAATGTTAAATAGCCCAATCCCACATTTTGCAAGAATGTCAAACGACTGGTAATTTCACGCAAGATTACACGCGCGATATCATTATCCTTGGTTCCCAGATGATTTGGCAAATCGACAAACCAACGCAAACTGTCATCAACCGACATATCACAGACATCCATGATATCCATACCGTTGATTTTCACGCACAAGGCTTGGATATTCAATCGCTTGCCATGACACATTGGACACGGTGTTTCAGATTGATATTTTGCCAGTTCGCTGCGCACTGCTTCAGAATCCGATTCGCGCCAGCGGCGTTCAATATTTGGTATTACGCCTTCATACGGCTTTTCATATACAAATCCATTCCAATTTATTTTAATCGCTTCGTCCCCGCTGCCATACAGAATGATATTCTTTTGTTCCGGGGTCAGTGTATGCCACGGTTTTGACATTGGGATTTTATATTTTTTCTGTAATGCGCTTAACAAATGTTCAAATTGGGACAGCATTCCGCCACGTGACCAAGGCGCAATCGCCCCATCCAGAATGGATTTTGATGGGTCCGGCACAACCAAGTCCGGTGACATGTTTAACTGCACTCCCAAACCATCACACGTCGGGCACGCACCAATTGGCGCATTGAACGAAAACAGGCGCGGTTCAATTTTTGGCACGGTAAATCCACTGACGGGGCATGCATAGTTTTGTGAATACAAAATGTCTTCATCTGTATCCAACCGGCGCACCAATACAGAGCCCGGAACCAAACGCAGCGAGCCTTCGAATGACGAATACATGCGTGAACGAAATTCGTCCATATTACTGTCCGCCATATCGACATCCGGTATAACCAAACGGTCCACAATAACAAATATATTGTGCTTTTTATTTTTATCCAACGGTGGCACAGATGATAAATCATACAACTGACCATCAATTATCGCGCGTTGATATCCCTGCTTTACCAAGAACGCCAATTCCTTGCGATATTCACCCTTGCGTTCGCGCACCAGGGGCGCCATGATATAAATCTTGGTACCACGTGGTATTTTCAATGTCCAATCAACCATTTCTGCGATTGTTTGGGATTTAATCGGCAGCCCCGTTACCGGCGAATGAGGCACACCAATACGTGCCCACAGCAATCGAAAATAGTCATAAATCTCAGTCACCGTTCCAACGGTTGAACGTGGATTTTTTGATGTAGTCTTTTGTTCAATAGAAATTGCCGGTGCCAGCCCTTCGATTAAATCAACATCAGGCTTTTTCTGCATGTCCAAGAATTGCCGTGCATACGACGACAGACTTTCGACGTAACGGCGTTGTCCTTCGGCATAAATGGTATTAAATGCCAGGGATGATTTACCAGATCCCGACACGCCAGTAAATACCACCAATTTATTTTTTGGCAGGTCAATATCAATATTTTTAAGATTATTCTCACGCGCACCGCGAATTTTTATTATTCCATTCATAGTAATTTAAAATATAGCGGAAATATTGAAATTTTCAAGCGCCGGGGCAAAAAATCTTATGCATATCACAAGATTTATAACACAATATAAAAAACGCCCCAAATGGGGCAATTTTTATTCGGATTTTGTATCTGATTTTGCGTCCGCTTTGTCATCAGATTTTGCTTCTGCCGGCACTAATTTATCCACCGCCAGTGATATATCTGATTTGCGTTCATGATCCGGACCTGCCTTGGCTGCCAATTTGCCATTAACCCAGATATCGATAGCACCCGCATCACCAAATGTTGCGCGGAACTTGCCATCGGCTGGAACATAATAAATATCACCCTTGACCAAAACACGGCTGAATTCAGTGCGACCACGTGCATCTTCTATCTTTATCCATGAATCACGCAACGCCTGCAAAATAACCTGTGATTTTTTGCTATTTTCCTTGCCCCAACGTTCACGAACAGAAACTTTAAACGCAGGCTCGTTAACAGTTGCAACAACAACAGTATCTGTTTCTGGCATATCTGATTCTGACGCCCCACCGGAAACAGCAAACACAATCGCCGCGATAATAACCAGCAATATTGCCACACCACCAGCAAACCACATCCAATGCTTTTTAACATATGACAATGCACGTTTTAAAATACTGGTCGCAGTTGTGCTGTTTTTATTTTTCTGCGCCTTTGGCAAAGATTTTTTGTCGTCATCATCTGTTGCAATATCAGATACAACACCCAATTCTTCTTTGATTTTTGCGACGATTTCATCAGGATTTAAACCCAATTCCATTGCATAATTACGCGCAAAACCCAATATATAAACCAATTCTGGGATAAATGTATAGTTGCCATCTTCCAATGCTTGCAAGAATTCTTCGCGGATGCACAACTGTTTTGCAATTGTTGGAATTTCACGCTTACGACGCCCGGTTGTTCTGGCATTACGTAACATTTCCCCTGCTGTCATTTCTGTAATAATTTCTTCTGTTTTATTATCTTCCATGTCATATGTCCTTAGATTTATATCTTGTGGTTATGATAGAATCTATATATCCGTTCTGCAACCCCAAAATTCGCTAATTGCAGATTTTAAGTCTTTTGAATCGGTTATCTGGTTAACCCGTATCCGAAATTCTGATGAATTTGGCATTCCCGCACTGTACCATGCGGCGTGCTTGCGAAACATTGGGATGCCTGCATTACCATAGTATTCCAACACATATTCCAAGTGCTGTAATACTATATCACCAACATTTTGTGGCACGTCCGAACAATCACCACATAACTGCCTCAACAACCATGGTCGCCCCAGAATCGCACGTCCAATCATTGCGCCACTGTATCCCATACCCAGCATACGGGTCACATCCGTCCTAGATCGTATATCACCATTGGCAATAATCGGTATTTTAATATCTGAATCAATTTCTGGGTGCTGGGCAGGACCCAAATATAATTGCGCACGGGTGCGCCCATGCAATGCAGCAAATGACACTCCGCAATCTGCGGCAATATCCATCAATTCGCGCCAATCACGATGCTCATCATCCCAGCCCAGTCTGGTTTTAATTGATACAGGTATATCCACCGCACGCACCACGCTGCGCATAATCTGCGCTGCCAATTTATGGTCACGCATCAGGTGTGCGCCGGCACCGGCGCGACTGGCAACCTTGGGCACCGGGCATCCCATATTTATATCAATCCATTTTGCACCAGCATCTTGTAATATTTTGGCAGCATCCGCCATTAACCGCACATCCGCACCAAATATTTGGGCACCGATTGCGCCTTCGTCATCATATCTATCAAAATTACGCAGACAATTCTTGTGCGCACCAACCAACGAATGACATGATATCATTTCTGTCACCAGGTTAGCCTTCGGTGCAAACATACGCAGGACACGCCGAAACGGTCTATCCGTAACGCCAGCCAGTGGTGCAGCAAAAATTTGATTATTACTAAACATTTGTGATATAATAATCCGTATGCAGGAAAAAATCAAAAATTTCTTTGGGTTTATTGGTCGCGCATGGTCCCTGGGTATCTGGGGCAAGGTTGGGATTATCATCGCAATATTTGCACTGTTTATGTTTGTGCGTATATTCTGGGGTCAGGTAAATGTTCAGAAATTCGTCATTAACATATGGCGTCTGAACGAAGAACAACAATTATTAAACGCAGAACAAGAAAAACTGGCAACTTTAAACCGCCATATTGAATTACTGCAAAGCTACAGCCCAGACTATGTTGAAGAATTGGGCTTAAAATACCTGAATATCGGCGACCCAAACATAAAAGTTTTAAAGTTTTAAAAATCCCCCAACATGGGGGATTTCTTAATTCAAATACAAAATCATACCATTTAAATATGCTGCCAATAACAACCAAAGAATATACGGCCACACCAATGCATACGCGCCACGACTGATTGGATAAAACGCTCGCATCATCCAAATGCTGAATATCAACAGCAACACTATGACCATCATTGCAGCACCAACCAGATGCAAACCAAAGAATAAATAAGACCACAACGCATTAAACGCCATCTGGGTAATAAACAATAAATAAGACTTTTTCTTGCTGAACCGGGTACGCGCCTTGATAATCAAGAACAAAGCAATTCCCAGCAACGTATATAAAATTGTCCACGCTGTTGCAAACACCCACGGCGCCGGCGTCAGCACAGACTGGTTCAATGCATTATACCACACATCACTGTGTCCCATTGGGGTAAACATAATACCGATTAAGCCTGGAATAAAAGACACCACAATTGCAAAAATAAATAATAAAAATTTTCTCATCTAAATCATACCTTTATAAAAAAATGATAGCAGGTGTTCCCTGCCATCGCCATAGGTATGAAATCATTATATATTATTAAGCACAGACAAATTCATTCGTTGGTCTAATTTTTTGTATATTAACAACTGAGTTTACAAATTACGCAAATAGTCTTTTATATTTTCCAGATTATACTAGAACGTCCCAGATAAACAATCTTCAATTGCTTGGGGCATTAATTCTAACACGCCCACGGGCAATCAAATCATCTAAGTCAACTTCGTGCTTAGCCAGCCATTCTGTTCCCTGTTGCCCTTTGTTATAATAAGCTTCAAACTGACCTGCATACCCATTGCCAACCCGCATCCATCCATTCTCATCAGCAGCCAATTCATAGATATAAAACTTTTTATTTGCCATATTTATCGGTCGATCCGAAGTTATTGTCAACACATTGCTATTTGCATCATACACAAAGTTCCCGTTTGACATATGTGGATTCTGCTTCTTTATCAACCTGTTTATCGCATAGTTTTCTGCGGCTTCACGTTGTCTTGCTATTGAAACACCATCAAACATACCACTAGGATGAGAACCTTTGGACCAACGAATATTATCAGTTTCAGCTATATCAGCATCCGTACCGTGGAATCCCGCCCGCCCCTCGCGACGTGCAACATTCAACTTTTCCGCCTTACTTAATTGTGCACCAGCACGTCCAGCACTTGCCTGGTGTGCACGGGCGCGCGCAGCACCTGCAGGATGATTTGGGTCGTCAACAAAACGCATATACTCTTTGCCATCCTTGGTATATGATTCTAAGCGAATACCATCGGGTGCCAATTCATCATTTAAGAGGCGCCATTCTTCATCTGTTAAACGATTTTTTGGCAATCCAACGCTGTCACCAGTACTTTTAAAATCATCTAGATATTTACTAAAATTTTTGCTGGCACGCTTTTCCAACGCGACCAAATCAACCATATCCTCAACTGTCACTTCAACTACGTTGACATTTGCAGTTCCACTGGACGCAGTACGTTCCAGATAAGAATCTACGTTACGATTAACAGGAATGTCAAAGTCTTCTAATAATTCACCAGACTTGCGCAATGAATTTATCTCTTTTTCTGTTACATCTGCACCCGACAGTTGTCTCAGATACATAGATACTGACTTTTTATTATGTTCAACTACCAGCCCATTCCGATTTGTGACACTTGGTTGTGCACTCATCCCCGAATTCAAAAAGCGTATATTCTGTACATTATCCATATCTGCCAATTGGGTACTGTATCCAACATTACCAATTCCACCCTGCCCTGCACGTTGTGCAGAATATGCAATGTCTGTTACATCACGCAAATCCCCCAAGCGACTATCCAGCGCATCTGCTATTTGCTTTAATTCCGGCGAACCATAATGACTGACAATGTCATCTATACCCAATTTATTAAACCACGCAGATGTACCATCAGCATTTTGACCAATACCAAAAATAACCTCCCACTTGCCGGTTGGAACCTCTAACTTGCCGGCAGACCCAGTCGATACATAGAACGGTATTTTGCGTCCACCAACATCAACGACCACAACCGGACGTCCAGATATACGCCCAACCTTGCCACCTGCTGGGAAATCAACCAAACGCACATCCGTATTTCCAATTCTGGTCAAAGGCGAATTCAAGTCCAGTTTACCATCGACTAAATCCCAATATTTTGATGATCTGGACAATTGCAGTTCTTTATTCCCCAGCCCTGTAAACCGTGCATTAAAGTCCCGATTACGGAATGCATCATCCATATTATTCGTTACTACCTCCGCGACATCATCTGCATGCTCTGCCACTTCATCTACATGAACCACTGCTACTTCGGCAGCATCATCTGCATGCTCTGCCGCTTCATCTACATGAACAACTGCTATTTCGGCGGTATCATCTGCATGCTCAACAACATCATCCGCCACATGCGCCGTATCATCTACATGCGCTGCTGCCTCGGCAGTATCGTCCATGCGTCCTGCTGGTACATCAATAACAACATCTGCATCATCACCATTGTGCGTGACAACACTGTTAGCACTATCTGCCCCAGTTTTTGCTGGTGCTTGACGTCCTGCATTGGCTGGATTTGCACTGATTGGGCTGATAGCATCTGGGTCCCCACCCAGGTCTGATACACGCTGACGCATTGCTGCAACACGTTCACGGTCAGCCCGCGACATATTTTTAACCTGACCAGGGTGTTCCTGTGCCCAGTTTTCCCATTTACGTAAATCGTCCTCGGCTGATGCCAGTTCTGCAGCATTCGCTTTACGCAATGCGACCCCACGCGCCGCTTCAATAACATCATCACCAGGATTCCCCCACTCATTACGAATACGGTTTAATTCTTGTTGTTCTGTTTGGGTTAATTTTCCAGCGCGCTGTCTTTCCAACAATTGGTCATAACGTTTTAATTTGGCACCATCATTTGCAATATCTTCGGCTGTGAACGGATTGGCATCACGAGCTGATTGACGTACAGACTGACGAACCGATTTTGATTCACCAGCCACATCAGCCGGCGATACACGTCCAGTACGTGCACCATCAACCGCCTGCGCCTGGCGTTCCAGTTCTGCGATACGTTCGGTCTGGCGATTATATGCCTTGGAACCACGCCTCATTGTAGTCAGTCGTTTCTTTGCACGTGCCAGATTCTTTTCCACAACAGCAGTACGTTGTTTTATGACGTTACCTGCCTTAGTCAATCCTTTGCCGGCACCTTTGAACAACGATGTAAGAATACTGGCAAACTGCATAACAACACCAATGGCACGAACGACCTGTTCTGGTTCCCAAGATCCAGCATCAAAGAATCCTTGTTCATACATTTCAATTGTCGTTTTATCCCACAAGTCAGAACTTTCTGGAATATAATTCAACAAACGTGCCAATTCTGAATCGATTGCGGCAACCTCAGCATCAGTAAAGTCATTTGACAGATTTGCCATACGTTGCATACTTGTTGTAATTATTTCTTCTGCGCATGATGCATCATGGCATAGATTTGTAAGCGTCAAGAACTCTTGTGCTTTCTGACCAATCGCTATTGTCGTACCAATTTCTAATGCGGCACCTGCCGTTTCAATCGAAACCAGAACAATTGCTACCCCTGCCCCACTGCCTGATCCTGCCGACATAACTGTCACAACAGCCCCAACAACCGCAGCACCCGCAATCGTTCCGATTGCAATTGTTTTATCCGTATTTGCCGCGCTTTTTGCCGCAGGCAATGTACAAATCTGATTTTCAGCATCCCATTTTATTTCTTTGCACTTTGGACATGCTTTGCTATTTTCTCTCCTTAACTCGTTACACTGTTGTTCACCAATGCCAATACAGTTTTCGCCGGTAAATCTGCCCCGCGCAGCTGCACATGCCATCGCCTGCAAGCCCGCATTAGTTTTATAGCTAAAGTTTTCTGATAAATCATCAAACACAAAATCAATTGGATTACCATCTGCATAACAACGTAACACATCATCAGCAGTTCCACCACCACACTTTGGTGCGATACGTCGTCTGTTATTGTCACATTTGACCGTACGCGGTTCGGCGCCCAGACTATCCTTTACAGCGTTTTTAATATATTGCTTCAGATACTCTTGGACCTGTCCGCTGCCCTGCAATTGAATACCATGGCAGAACACATAATTATCAATACCTGCATATGTTTTCAGTTCACCATTTTCATGCCTGCGTCCAGTTCCAGAAATCACACATGCGTTATTAACCCATTTCGTTCCAACTGCCATATATTTCGAGAATATTTCATTTAAAAGCAAGCAATCCGTTGGGGTTGCAACCTTGCATTGCGGTAATCCATCCCTGGTTTTAATATATGCATGACCGAATATATTATGACACAGCGCTTTATTTACAGACTCATCTATGGTGGAATCAACAGATTCTGTTATATCATCAAATCTGAATTCATAATAAATCACATTATCCATATCATAGCACCGCAAATAATCATCATTAGATGATGTGAAATACGTATTTTCACATATAATATCTGACTTTGCAGTTTGATATTTATGTCCGATATATGCCTGGACCAACCCTGGTGCCTGTAACATAGTAACCTGGATATCCGCGAACACATCTTCGACGCAACGTGAACTCCTGCCAGGATTTTGTACAAATGCGGAACACGCATGCTTATATCCCCCCGATGCTTCGAACGCTGTCACAGACAATCTGTGCTCTTCTTCCTTTGCCACACGTCGTGATTCCCGTTCTTCGAAATATTCATCATCTGCTGCACATGTACAACGATATATCGCACCATTCTTTACATTAGACGGTTCCAGATATGCTATTCCCAATTTGGGGTCTTCGTTTATACATTGTTCTGCCTGCATTGACGCATTACATTTTTTCCGACATGCACGATGAGCCATCTGCTCTCTTTTTTCTGGGTCAGAATGAACAGGTGTAACAATTTCATAGAATGGCGCACACACACCATTTGTATATTTAACAATTTTTTCAACACAAGTGTTTATCTCCGGCCATTGCGGACTTGGTTTTACTTCGAAACGATTCATTTCTGTACCATCTGACCGTTTTATTTTTCCACCATGTTGTATGCATGCACGTGCACTGCATGTGCATGTTCCAGAATCTTCCCCTGTCTTGATTTTAACAATTTCACCAGCCAGAACTGTCTGATCCCGGCATGCACCACCAACCGAACCACCTGTTATTTCTGGGAAAGCTGGGTTAAAATGCGGACAATACGGGGAATCCAATGGTGGATTTTCAAAACATTTACGTTCAACAGAATCCCAGGTCCAATTATCCTTCTTCTCGCATTCTTGGCGATGTTGTTCCAGCCATGCTTCCCACTGCTCATACGTCATACCATTGGCACTTAATGTGCCATCTGGGTTATATCCGCTGTGTGGGTCCCCAGGTTGTGCCCCCGGTATTACACCGTTTGCTGGCACAGGAACACACTTTTCCCCATCCCAATAATAATTTGCCGGATATTTCGCACATTCTTCTTCATTAAATGTGCTTGCGGTTTCTGCATCAGGGATATCAACCACAGATTCGTCAGATGGCTCATCTGGATTACCTGTATCACCCCCATTTTCACCAGTTCCATCACCCGGATTACCTGCACTGCCACCATTTTCACCGGTTCCACCACCCGGATTACCTGCATTACCACCATTTTCACCAGTTCCACCACCAGAATTACCTGTATTACCACCATTATTATTTTGTGGCTTATCACGACATTCGCCATCAACCCATTCTTTGTTCGGATTTTGATTACAAAGGTCAACCAGACACTGAGTATATTTTGTACGCATTTCATCCAAATCGTACGGAATTTGTGGCAAATTTGATGCATTTGACAACATATCTGTTATTGGTTGCAAGGCATTTATGTCAGATATATATTGTGCGAAATCACCGCTGCATTGCGGTTCTGTTATTGTTGCAATAAAGTCTTTATGCTGTTGCAACAACGCATTAAATTTCTCTATCTTGCGTTTATTTTTATCAATCGCCGCCTGTAATGCAGATTCTTTATCTGCAATTTTTTGATCAATTGTGCGTTTTTTCTTGTCATATTCCAGTGTAATTTCATCACTTTTGTTCTTTTTATCATCCCCAGAATTCAGTGCCAAATTCGTAGCAATAGATGCTGCCGCACCGCTGGCAGCCAACGTAGCCCCTGTTTTAAGTTTATTTTTAGTACCTTGGCGCTGTTCCGCTAATTCGGCAGCATCAGCACTGTTTTCATCCATAAGCGCACGCGACAAGGATGTAAATGCGCCCTTTTTCGCGCCAACACCGACACTATCGTACAAATTCATTTCTGCAGAATCCAAAACCAATTCAGATTCTATGCCTGGCGAAGCACCCAAAGCAGCCTTGTCAGCCTGTAAATTTAATGCCAACGCGCGATATTCCGCGATATATTCCGATAAATCATTGGCACCAGGTAACTGAATATTTGTTTCACCACCCATGATATTGCGTCCCTGCCCATAATCACAACGGAATGTTGCCAGGTATGCACGCATATCCCGGTCTGCAACATCATCTGCATTGGATTCCGCCAGCGCTGACAAAGCCTGCATTCCACCGATACCAACGGTACCAATTGCCGTTGCACCCAACAGTTTATTTTCTGTTGATTGTTCTTTATCCCGCATTTTCTGGGCATTGTCTTCCAATTTAGAAATATAATCTGCCCGCAGGTCGTCATATTCTGCAATAATATCCTTTAAGTCTTGATACAATGCGGCGATTTCAGGATCTGTATTTTCGTTAATCTGTATTGAATCCAGGGATATTTTAGCAGACTGAACATCTGCAAACACCGCACCTGCGGTCAACCAGACCGCACAAAGAAACGTCAAAAATACACGCACCAAGCGCAAATGCACTCCCTTTCTTTACAAAAGTTTAGTAAACATTTCGCCGCGACATCAAGCAAAAAAAAAAAAAAAAAAAAAAAAAAAAAACCTGAAAAAAAAAAAAAAAAGCGCGCCCACCGCGGGGGGGGGGGGGGGGGGGGGG
>CAMWQN010000026.1 GCA_947176385.1 uncultured Rickettsiales bacterium | reverse complement strand
GTTTCCATACCATATGGGCGAATGAGTTTGATAAAACTATATGGGCGACGTTTGAACGTAATTTTCCAAATACTAAATTGGATCGACGTAATATCATTGATGTCAGTGCAGATGATATCCCTGATTGTGTTGGGATTATTGGGGGACCCCCATGTCAAAGTTGGTCCGAGGCTGGCGCCCGCCGCGGTATCGAGGATAAACGTGGGCAACTGTTTTGGGATTATATCAGACTGTTAAAGGTTAAACAGCCAAAGTTCTTTCTGGCAGAAAATGTTCAGGGGATTTTGCAGCCAAAGCATTCTGCGGCGTTCAACGCATTTATTCAGGCGTTTAAAGATTGCGGATATGAAGTGTCATGGCAATTGGTGGATGCGAATGACTATGGCGTGCCGGAAAATCGTCAACGTGTTATCATTGTCGGATATCGCAAAGATTTGCAGAAAAAATTTATATTCCCAGAACCACAGGATTACAAACCAATCCTGAAAGACGCAATTGGTGATTTACCGGAACCTGTACCGGCAAAGGATAAAAATAAAACAAATGGCGTATTGGATATTCCAAATCATGAATATATGACAGGTGGGTGGTCGTCTATATTTATGTCGCGAAATCGCGTGCGCGCCTGGGACGAGCCGTCTTTTACCATCCAGGCAGGTGGACGCCAGGCGCCATTGCATCCACGCGCGCCTGCAATGCAAAAAATAGGTGTGGATAAATTTGAATTTGTCAAAGGCAAAGAACCTTTGTACAGACGTTTGTCTGTGCGTGAATGTGCCAGAATTCAGACTTTTCCAGATGATTTCATATTTGAATATACCGATGTCGCGGTTGGTTATAAAATGATAGGAAATGCGGTGCCTGTAAATTTGGCTTTTGCAATTGCTAAACAGATTATGGGGGATTTAGACGAATGAGTAAATCAACCAAAAAATCAATGATTCAGGGCAAGGCGTATGAGTATGCATGCCTGATGGCGATTGATAATGCTGTATCTGGTGTCCGATCTGTTTCAATTGCTATGAATCCCAGTTATTATGTTGCAAAAGGGTGTTTTGACCAAATTTCTGACAAAGATAAGCGTATTATGAATGCATCTGCAACAGCAGCGATTGATGCCATTCTTAAAATGGAACCCAGAATTACAGAAGTTGCCGATGATGATTTGAGTATATTGTTGCAGCCGGACAATGTTGCGCAGGCGGGTGATGTTCGTGACATTGTAATTGCACGTCCCGGGATAAAATGGGAAATTGGGATATCAGTAAAACATAATCACAATGCACTGAAACATTCGCGATTATCATCTGGGATTGATTTTGGGAAATCTTGGTTTAATTTACAATGTTCCCCGGAATATTTTAATGAAATTAAGCCTGTATTTGATTCGTTGGATGCTTTAAAGAAAAAGGGGACCGTATGGGCAAACGTGCCCAACAAAATGGATACTGTGTATGTTCCGGTATTAAACGCATTTATGAATGAATTGCGAAAATTGTTTGCGGAAAATAATGACATAGTAACCCATGGAGTCATTAAATATTTGTTGGGATCAAATGGCAACGATTACTATAAATTGATACATGATGACAAGAAACAAAAAACAATAATCATTCCGTTCAATTTGCACAATGGCTTAAATAAGCCATCATCTGCATTGGCGCCAGAAATAAAAATCCCGGAATTTAAATTGTCACCCCAGATTGTGTCGGTGGAATATAAGCCAAAATCCAAGACAACGGTTGTAATGGATATGGATGATGATTGGGCAATATCATTCAGAATACATAGTGCCAGTACAAAAGTAGAAGCGAGTTTAAAATTTGATATTCGTTTATCTAAACAGCCTGATGATTTGTTTGAATACGTTGTTAATTGGTGTGAATTATTGGATATAGATGAATGATTGTGGGGCATTTGTTACACCAAAATCACTAAGTTTTTTCGGTATCTGATATTTCATTATTTGACCCAGTTCATATGCGAATGCAACATTTTTGCCGTTGAAGTATTTGAAAAAGAAATCCGGGGTAATTCCTGATTGATTATGTGTCTGTGACCATATGTCGGCTGGGGTGCCCGACAAGATATTGGAAATTTTGGCTTCGCCAACAATCCGGCATTCAGGAAATGTACTGTATATTATTATTTTATCAACATACTGGTTTGGGATATGTTTCCGGTATTCGAATTTCTTGTCCCCAGATAGTATCTTGTCAACAAATTGTGGTTTAATAGATAATAATATCGTTGTCATTTATATTCACTTTTTAATTTTGACCACATCATGTTGTCATAAACAGCACCATCTTGGTACAGACCGCCGCTGCGTGCCACACCATCCAGATGAAATCCGGATGCGCGTATTGAATTTGCACTGCGGATATTGTCCACGCTGCATTGGCGCGTTATGCGATTGGCGCCAAGTGTTTCAAACGCAATTTTTTCAAGTGCATCATACGTTTCGCGTGCAAATCCCATGCCCCAGGCGCGACGGATGAACCATACCTCTGACATCTGAAATGTACGTCGCGGGTCATCAAAAAAATGAAAACGCCGAAATCCGATTGGTTGTCTATTTTCAAACACATAATACCATGCGCCATTGTCACCGGCATATCGTTCTGTAAATTCCATACGACGTAACATTTCGTCTGTATCTGCCGGTACTGGGTTTTCTATGCCAATCGGGTTAAAGTAAAAATCATCTGGATTTTCATCACGCACTGCATCAAATAACATTTGTGCGTTCGTCATTGTTGCAGTCAACTGTCGTAGTTCTAGACGTGGAGTTTGAATTTCTGTTGGCAAAGATTTTATAGGATTTGTCATTTTATTTATTATATCACAATGGCATTGATTTCATGAATAAAAAATACCGCCTACAAGGGACGGTTTGAATTTTTCGCTCGGCATAAATGCCTGTGCGCAAATTTATAGTTATTCGAACGGCGCTAATGCTTGTTCTCATATACAAATTTTGGTCGGGGCGAAATATTCCCTCGACACGTTGTGTCTGCGGGGAAACCGTGACGGCTCGACTTCGGTATCACTTGTCTTGCCTACTTGTTTTCGAACCTGGCATTATTTTCAATAATGCGATGTTTGAACCTGGATACCCACAACCCATAAATTAAAACCGCCCACAAGGGACGGTTTGAATTTATGGTCGGGGCGAAAGGATTCGAACCTTCGACATCTTGCTCCCAAAGCAAGCACTCTACCAGACTGAGCTACACCCCGAAACGACAGTGATTATAACAGCTTTTTTTACAAAAGCAAATTTTTCTGCATGATTTTTTGGATTATTTTTATTCCTGTTGGTTTTCGGGGATTTGCTGGATATTATCCATATGAATGTCGGGGGACAAATATGGTTCAAAAAAAGAAAAAAATTGCAATTATTGTGGCACTTGCGCTGGTTGTTGTGATGGTTGGGGCGTTGGTAATTCGGTTTTGGATGCGGGGGCCGTTTATGTATGCCGGAACCCTGGAAACGACCAAGGTTGTTTTAACATCACGTGTCGCGTCCGATATATCGGCATTTCATGTGGCTGAGGGGGATGCCGTTACCGCCGGGCAGCCGATGATGCAACTGTCGTGCGATGTGTACAAGATTGTTGGGACCCAGATTAACAGTGACTATGACCGCGCGGTGACATTGCGAAACAGTGGACATATGTCCCAGGCAGAGTTCGACGTTATTGCCCGTAATAAGCAGGATAATGATTTAAAACTGGATTGGTGCGATATCAAAAGTCCTATTGATGGCATGGTTATTACAAAGTTTCGCGAAGTAGGCGAGGTTGTCGCCCCTGGCACAGTCTTGATATCTGTGGCGAATCCGTATGATATATGGGCGTATTTTTATGTACCCTATGAAATGTTGCATCAGTTGCGTGTTGGGCAGTCTGTTGTCGGAACCTTGCCAGAGGCACCCGGTAAAACATTTTTTGGCAAAATTATAAAAATCAGCGAAGAAGCCGAATTTACGCCCAAAAATGTTCAGACCAGCGCAGAAAGAATGCGTCTGGTATATGGGGTCAAAGTACGTTTTGATAATGCAGATTTGACATTAAAGTCTGGGATGACAATTGAAAGTTCTTTGATAAATGAATAAAATACAGATAGATATTTCAGCACTTTCAAAGCGGTTTGGTGACATAGACGCATTGGATGATGTCAGTATGCTTTTCCAGCCAGGTAATCTGTATGGGGTAATTGGACCAGCTGGTGCCGGTAAGACGACTTTGTTTCGGATAATGTTGGAATTGATGCGGGCAAATTCTGGTGGTGTGTCATATATGCGTGATGGGCGTGTGGTACCGTTTTCGGATGTTCGGGAACATATTGCGTATATGCCACAAAGCCAAAGTTTATATAGTGATTTATCGGTTGGCGAACACTTGGAATTTTTTCGGGACTTGTATAGTATTGATGCGACCGAATATGTGCGCCGGAAAACAGAGTTATTAGCATTGACGCGGTTGGATAAGTTCTGGGATTTGCCAGCTGGCAAATTGTCGGGTGGTATGTATAAGAAACTGGGGTTAATGTGTGCATTACTTCGATCACCCCAGATTATGTTGCTGGACGAGCCAACAAATGGTGTTGACCCAATCAGTCGGCGTGAGTTTTGGAATCTGTTGCATGCGGCGCGTGTGCAGGGAATTTTGGTTATAACCAGTACCGCATATATGGATGAGGCTGAACGTTGCAGCCAGGTTGTTTTAATGGAAAGTGGTCGCATACTGGGGGCTGGCGAACCGAAAGCATTACTGACACGAAACAAATGCTCGAATTTTGATGAATTTTTTTTGAAACGGGGGGCACTGCAAAATGAAGCGTAAAATAACCCCGATTGTTGATGTAAAAAAACTGTCGGTAATATTTGGCGACTTTTATGCAGTGCGTGATGTGTCATTTACTGTCGGGGCAGGGGAAATATTTGGATTCCTGGGGGCAAATGGCGCAGGCAAGACAACAACAATACGTGTTTTGTGTGGTTTGCTGACCCCCAGTCGGGGTACGGTTATTATTGATGGTGTTGAACTGAAACCAGGAAATGAAAACTCTATCAAGCAACGCGTTGGATATATGTCGCAGCGGTTTACACTGTATGATGAATTGTCTGTGCGTGAAAACTTTGATTTTGCAGCGTCCTTGCGTCAGTTGGATAAATCGCAATATTTGGCACAACGTGACAGGTTACTGCGGTTTATCGGATTTGATTATGATTTGAATACTTTGGTTCGCAATCTGCCGGGCGGTATAAAGCAACAGGTTGCGCTGGGGGTGGCATTATTACATGACCCAACAGTTATATTTTTGGACGAGCCCACTGCCGGTGTTGCACCCGTCGCACGTCAGCGTTTTTGGGATTTGATAAAACGCCTGGCAGCACAGCACAAGACTATATTTGTTACCACACATTATATGGACGAGGCTGAAAATTGCGACCGTATTGCGTTGATGCGTTCGGGGGAATTGATTGCGGTGGACAGTCCCAGCGCGTTAAAACAACAGGTTTTTGGTAAATCGCTGTATAATTTTACACCACGGGGTGCGCATGCGACGTTGCCGCCAATGGAAATTCTGGATATGTGTGAGCCATACGGGCGACATTATCATATACGCTTTAAAGGCGACATAGATGCGGCAAAGCAGATAAAAAAATATAGCAAGGATTTTGAAATTGAATCTATATCCTCATCCCTGGAAGATGTGTTTATAAAATTAGTAGAGGGGGCGCCTTAATGACGGTATTTTCGCCACGTCGTGCGCGTGCAATATTTTCCAAAGAATTCAAACATATCCTGCGAGACCCATTTACATTGATAATGGCATTGCTGTTGCCGTTGTTGATTGTGTTGATTTTGGGCAATTCGATTGAGTTCAATATTCGGTCGATTAATATGGCTTATTATGATGCAGACCGCACAGACGCGTCGCGTAATTTAATAAAAACGTTTGACAGTTCTGGATACTTTCAGACATATGAATTGTCATCGCCGGATTCTGGATTTGCTGAAATTGTTGCTGAACGTGCGCGTGCTGTGCTGGTAATACCCCCGAATTTTGAGAAAGATGCTATCGGTACCGTCACGCCTGGCAATGTGCAAATTATACTGGATGGGGCGGATAATTCATCGATTATGTCGGTGATAAATTATTTGCGTACTATTAATAGCCGGGTTGCTGCAAAAATAAGTAATAATCCGCAAATCGGGCAGGGTGGATTTCAGTTTAAGTCCCGGTATTTATTCAATCCTGAATTAAATTCGCGATGGTTTTCGGTACCGGGATTAACTGCGGTTATTCTGGCGCTGGTTGCGATTATGTTAACAACGCTTACTATATGTCGGGAATGGGAACGGGGGTCAATGGAAATGCTGTTGTCAACACCGGCGACAACGTTGGAAATTATTGTGGGCAAAGTCTTGCCATATGCGATAATGTCGTTTGTCGGGTTTGTATTGGTGTTCATTGTGGCGCGTGTGGTATTTGGCGTGCCGTTTGTCGGGTCGTATTTAACACTGATTCTGGGGACGGCGTTATTTATTCTGGCGTATTTGGCGATTGGTTTATTGATATCTGTTTCAACACATAAACAAGACGTTGCAATTCAGTTTGCATGCATTGTTGGATTATTGCCGTCGGTGATTTTATCTGGTTTCTTGTTTCCGATTGAATATATGTCGCGTGGCTATCAGTGGGCGGCGTCATTGTTCCCGGCGCGGTTTTATATTGATATTGCACGTGATCAATTTTTAAAGGGCAGTCATATCGGTACATTATGGATGCCATTGTGTGCGCTGGCGATTGCGTCAGTTATTGTGTTGATAATATGTTTACTGCGTTTCAAAAGGACACTGGAATGAAGCGTTTCTTGGGATTTTTCAAGAAAGAAATAATTACACTAACCCGGGACAAGGTCTTGATGGCGGCGGTATTGATTATGCCGGCAGTGCAACTGGTTGTGTATAGTGGCGCCATTACGCTGGAGGCACAGAATCTGCGTCTGGCGGTGGATAGTGCACCAAATGATACTGTTATGGAAAAAGTATATAATCATGCGATTGGATCGGGATGGTTTGTGCGTGCCGTAACAACAGATATGGATGCGGTGACATCGGTCCAAAGTGGTGTGGCAGATGTTGCCATTATCGCGCCTGATGGTGGGTTGACCCGCAGCCTGCTGCGTGGGGATGGTCAGTTTCAGGTTCTGATAGATTCAGTCAATATTTTAAAGGCACAAAGTATAGAGGCATATTTGCAAGGTGTTATACTATCTGTTGCCACAGAAATGGGATATGCAGTGCCGGAATCAAATGTTAATTTCAGCCTGCGAATACTGTTTAATCCAGAACTTAGCACCAAGTGGTTCATGGTGCCGTCAATGATTGCGATACTGGTGTTTTTATCTGTATTGATATTGATAACGATTTCGATAACCAAGGAAAAAGAAACCGGTACCATTGAAACGTTAATATCTGCGCCGGTTTCAAAATGGGATATTATTATTGGCAAGGTTTTGCCATACGTTGCCGTATCCTTTGCGGTCATGCTGTCGATTTTGATAATCGGACTGTGGGTGTATCATTTGCCCTTTGTAGGGTCGGTGACATTGTTTATGTTGGGATTCTTTGTGTTTTGTGTGCCGGCAACAGGTATCGCGGTTCTGTTATCAAATTATACACGGACTCAGCAGCAGGCATTACTGGGCGTTGTAATTGTTGCGTTTTTAATGCTGATGCTGTCCGGGGCGATATTTCCTACGGAAAACATGCCGAAAGTTTTGCAATATATCAGTTATGTAAATCCGTTAAGCCACTATGCATACCTGGTGCGTAATTTAATTCTGAAAGGAACTGATATCGGATACGTTGCGCGTCAGTGTTTCATGATGCTGATAATTGGTGGGCTGGTGTGGTTTATCGCGCTGCGCGGGTTCAAAACACGGCTATAGGGGGGGGATAATGAAACGCTTTGGTTTTTATTTTTCATGTGCATTTGCGCTGGGGGTGATGCCGGCGCGCGCGGATATGTATGCCAGTTTGCAACGCGTATATGATGCGAACCCTGTAATTGCCCAGCAACGCCAGGCGGTTGATGCAGCGCGTGCTGACGTCAGACTGGCGCGTACAGACGCAAAACCTTATCTGGGGGTGGGGGCAAATATTGGGGCGGCGCGTACGGAACTTGCGGGACAGACATTTGATTATGTTCCAACACAAATTGGTATCCAAGCCCAGCAAAATTTATTCAAAGGATTTGCAACCATTGCCCAGATAAAAGCAGCCAAGGGTATATTAGAATCGCAAAAGGCATTATTGTATGCCACCCAACAAGATGTCTTTATGCAGGCGATAAATGCATATATCGATGTGTTAAACTCTGAGCAGGTTTTAAATTTAAATAAAAATAATCAGCGCGTATTACAGGAATATTATGATTACTGTGTCCAACGCGCGCAGGTTGGAATGCTGACCAAAACCGATGTTGCCCAGGCGTCTGCGCGTCTGGAAAGCGCGAAATATCATGTGTTTGATGCGCGTGCGGCGTATGATAACAGCCTGGAGACATTTCGACGTATATATGGCGATGTGGATTCAGAATACGTGGATATCAGTTTAAAACGTGTGGCGCACGTATTTCCTGAAAATGTTGATATTGCGTCCACGTGGGCGTTAAAAAATCATCCTGCATTATTAGCATTGGAAGCCCAATCGGATGCGGCGCGTGAAAATATAACGATTGCACGGCAATCAATGTTGCCGTCAATTGATGTACGGGCGTCTGTTATGCAACTGGATGATTTGCCATATGTTGACCGGGTGCGTGATGGGCGGGTTGGGGTGTATTTGTCGGTGCCACTGTATGACAAAGGCAAAGCATCTGCGAATGTTGAAAAGGTTCGATTTACCGTTGCTGGAATTGATGATCAAATTGCAAATACCCGTGCAGTAATATTGGAAAATCTGCATCAGGCATGGAATTTATATGATGCGCAAGTTTATGCGATTTCTGCGGCACAGGCGGCAGTTGAAGCAAATAAATTGGCACTGCGTGGCATTCGCGCAGAACAAAAAAGTGGTCGTCGTACGGTCCTGGATGTATTGAATGCGGAACAAGAATTATTAAATTCCCAGGTTGCATTGACCCGCGCCCAACATGGCAAGACCGCCGCGTATTTTGCGATTTTGGCATCCAGCGGGTTGTTGAGTCCGCAAAATCTGGGGATAAAGACCGGGGCGGAATAGAATCCGTGTGTAAAATGCCAATCTTTATGGTAACATAATGTTATCAAAGGATGGATTACATGAAAAAGACAATCAAAAAATCACGTAAAGAAAATCAGTCAATCGCAGCCGCGGTACGTCGCCTGTATGACAAAAGTGCGCCATTATTGGTGTGTGAAAGTTTATTGTTTGTTGTTGCGGGGGTATTTCTGTTGATAAAGCCTGTGGCAATTTTGACCGCATTGACATTTATTATCGGTATTGGTTTGGTGCTGTTTGGTTTATATCGCACAATATCAGGATTTGTGACATCGCATAATATTGGTGGTGGCTGGTTCGATGTTTTGTTCGGATTGGTAAATATCGTATTGGGTGTCTTGTTCTGTGTGTATCCGGTTAATTCATTGATAAGCGTTGTTTATATCTTTGTGATATTGTTCTTGTTCAAGGCATTGCGTGCATTGATATTTGCAATAAATATGGTTCGCGCCAAATTCGGGCATTATATATTTAACCTGATAATGACAATTATTTTGGTTGCATTGGCGGTGGCATTATTGTTCTTTCCATTGGCGGGTGCGATTGCGATGGTATATTACATGGCGATAACACTGTTTTTGTATGCGATTGCAGACATATATATGTTTATCGAATTGATGCGATTAAAGCGTATTGTTGATAAATAATAAAATTAAACAGCACCGGGTTACCGGTGCTGGAATTAAAAGTTTTGGTGCTAATTGGGGCATGTTTTGAAATGCTATTTCTGCATATATGTTATAATTATTGTTATTATAAACAGTATGATAAAGAATTTGCCGGATAGAAGTACAAGTTGGGAAATAAAAGCAAAACAAGCTTTCCCGAGTTTTTCTGATATAGTTGCAGTGCCATCCATAATATGAAAGTCAGTTAGTGAACATAGCGCAAGATTGCCAGGAATATACCAAATATGTAAGATACTGGTGATAATATTTCCAATCAGTGCAATCATAAAAAAGTTTATTGCAAAAACCTTTCCTATCAATGCCCAAATTATCAAAGATGCAGGTATCATTTTTTATCCTTTATATTGTAAATTAAGTAAACAAAATATATCAGCGTTAAAATATTGATGAAAAACCAGATTGAACGATTGAAATGAACCACAAAGATAGGATTGTATAACAACCCAAACAAACACGACAATGATGTAATGTTTTTGGTTTTTGAATATTCTGACCATACGTGATATGCTAATGTGGCACAAACTATCAATCGCAATATTTGATAAAAACCATATGGCATTGTAAATAACGCCAGTACTAACATAAAAGAAGCGATGATAAATATAGACTTCATCATTATACTCCTATAAAACAATGGATGTTACGCTTTGTGTTACGTATCCTGGTTTTTCTTCTAATGGTGGAATGCAATAGTTGCCTTGAAAACTGTAATCTACAACAATATGGTTCTGTATCCAAAATGTAGTTTCGCATTGTAATTGACCGACAGATGGACTGGTGCCACCAATATATTTTTTCATGTTTTCTCTTTTTTTTGTGAATGGCATTATCTAGTCTGCAAGAATTATTAGTGTTAATATTAGTATTGTGATACAAAACCAAAAAACATATTTCATGAACTTGGAATATGCAATTACCAATCCTGTTTGTTTGCCAAGTCGTAGGGCTTTGGATATAGACTTATCAATTGGATTGTTTGTTCGGATTGTTTGTTTTATTTGTTCTAATCGAAATCTGGCATCATGTTTATTTTTTAATATCTCATTACCTGTCCAAAAGATTCCCCCGAGATTGGTCGTAGAAAAAAACTTCCAGTCCCATTTTCCTGTTTCTTCATGTCTTTCAACCCATGTGTCAAAATTTTGTAAATCTTGCTCGGTGCCAAAGGTTTCTATAATTTCACGTACATAAGAGATATTAGAAGTGTAAAATTTTGTGATATTTTTTGAGAGATCCGTTACCATCATGCCAATTGATATCATTTCTTTGATATTTGATTTATCTATTTTTATATGTCCCTTATTTATAAAATCTAAACCAATTAGATTTTTTATTGCCAATTTTAATATGTCAAGATGTCCTGCGTCTCTAGAATTTGATGCACATTTGTTAAAAAAGCTAATTTTGATATCTTGTTTGGTATTCTGTGGCATGTCAGGATATTTAGTATTTATTGCTTGCTCTATACAGGGAATGCCAAATATTTCTAAAGCTTGTAAGTTGTCTGCTGTAGAATTGTTATGTTTTGCTACATTTTTTGCGAATGCAGACAAAAGATCAAGCTGTGTTCGGTCATGTTGTTCCAGATTGTCACACATTTCATCTATATCAAAATTGTCATATGGAGAGGTATCAGTTTCTTCTTCGCTTTGAGTGACCGATTTAGCCTTTGTTTTAGCTTCTACTGCCAAGCTTATGCCACATAGTAATGTCATTACTAATATTACTAAGATTATAATAAAAGTTTCCATGTTTTATTCCTTTTCATAAAACAATAACCGTCAACAAGAATTGACGGTCGGGCGGTTTCAAAATCATACGATAAATGACCCCGTTGCTTTTGGGATACCCCTGTTATATAACAACAGACACCCGACCTGGCGGTCAGGCATAACGGCAACATGCCGTTGGATTACGATGCAACACGCACCGTATCGTAAGGTTTTGAAAGACCCGAACCCAATTCCCATTGGATTCACAGTATATTATATCAGGAATTTGTCCTGTTGTAAATACTAGCAGATATAACGATTGGTGTTGAATTGATACTGCTATATAAAATCTGACCTTGTTTTTTCTGAAAAATGCTTTATAATTGCGATGTTTAATTGCGCCCTTAGCCCAGCTGGATAGAGCATCGGATTTCTAATCCGCAGGTCGCAGGTTCGAATCCTGCAGGGCGCGCCAGAATAAAAACGCGGTCAACGACCGTGTTTTTTTATTCTGTTGCATGCCCAGGATGAGCCCCTGTGAAGAAGGTGGTTCAAGCCATAACTTAAATAATCAAAAATTACAGTTTTATCAGGTGAAATAATATTGACGAATGTTCGTGTTGACAATGCGAATGTGTTGATTTTACTGTTTTTTTTTTTTTTTTTTTTTTTTTTTTTTTTTTGGGTGTGGGGGGGGGGGGTGTAGTAACAAAATTGTGTACTGAAGGGGGGGTGTTTGTGGGGGGTGGGGGTTTTTATGTGGTTTGTTTTGT
>CAMWQN010000025.1 GCA_947176385.1 uncultured Rickettsiales bacterium | reverse complement strand
TTCAATTGCGGTGCGTTTTGCATTAACCGTGTCACCCATTATGACAATCTTATCAGGTTCTGGTCCAATCCAAATCATGCCGTGATTTTGCACCTTTTGTGCAAAGTCCGCACGTTCGGACAAAAATCCGTAACCTGGATGAATCGCGTCAGCATTGGTTAATAATGCAGCCGTCAATATCGCAGATTCGTTCAGATAAGAATCCTTGGACGGACCCGGACCAATACACACAGATTCGTCCGCCAACTGAACATGCATCGCATTTTTATCAACCGTTGAATATACTGCGACCGTGCGAATGCCCATATCACGGCATGCACGAATTATACGCAGTGCGATTTCGCCACGGTTTGCAATCAATACTTTTTTTATCTGTGACATGTGTATGCCTATTCAATAACAATCAAAGGTTGGTCAAATTCAACAGCCTGACCGTCGGTGACCAATATTTCTTTGACGATGCCGTCTTTGTCAGATTTGATTGGGTTAAATGTTTTCATTGCTTCGACCAATGCCACTGTATCGCCAGCCTTAATCGATGCGCCAACTGTTGTGAATGGTTTTGCACCTGGTTCTGGTGCCAAATATACAACACCGACCATTGGTGATTTCAATGCATATCCAGATGTCGCGTTTGCAGCAGGTTCACTGGTTGCATTTTTTGCATCTGCAACTGGCAGGCTGGGCATAGCAACCGCGGCAGCCGCCTGTTGCTTTGACAAATGTATATGTTTACGATATAAGCCGAACAGGAACTGACGTTCCAAATCCAGTTCTGTAATACCCATTTCGTCCATAATTTTAGACATGGATTCTACGGTTGCGCGAAAAGACATTTTATTTATCCTTTTTATAAATTCTGTTTTTATTTTTCGTATTCAAAATTCTACCACAAATGACGCCCATGTCAAGGGACAGGGTCATAACCCGACCCGCCACCGGGTCTGCAACGCAATATACGACGCAGCCCCAACCACGCACCCCGCAGAACCCCATATTGCCCGATTGCGGTCTTGGTATATTCACTGCATGTGGGATAAAAGCGGCATGCACAACGCCCACCAATCACAGGCGACAGCATCCGTTGATACAATTCAATTGCACGAATTGCCGTGCGGGTAAATATGTTTGATTTATTGGGCATTTTGGGCTGCGGCATTACTGCGAACCGTCTTGCGTATATAATTCAGCGCCTTTCTCATTGCGACGCGTCCGTCTGTGCGTGTGGCATTTACGATATCACGTCGTGCAATGAATATATAATCCATATCCGGGCACATCATCTTTTCATTAAATGCAATCCAATCACGTAACATGCGTTTGACGCGACTGCGTGTGACCGCCAGGCGAAAACTCTTTTTCGTCACGACCAGACCATAACGCGCATCACCCTGGAATTTTGCGGCTTTCGCACGGATTAAAAAGTATGAACAACGTCCCGACGGATTTTCATCGGTGGTGGCAAAATCACTGTGTTTTTTTATCGTATCTCGTATCATGATGCCTATAATAGCAAAATATGCAGATAATCAAATAAAAAAGAAACTTTTTATTATTTGTCTGGCTTGATTTTTTACAGTTAAGGCTTTATAGTTCAAAAAAATCACTATTTTTGGGGGCACGTATGTATAATTGGCTGATGAAATTCTTTTCCGCCGACATGGCAATAGACCTGGGGACAGCAAACACACTGATTTATGTCAAAGGTCGTGGAATCGTATTAAATGAACCGTCTGTTGTTGCGGTCGCAGAAAACAGATTATTGGGACGCAAAGAAATCTTGGCAGTTGGAACCGAAGCGAAACAAATGTTTGGTCGTACACCTGGTTCTATTACAGCGGTACGTCCACTGCGTGATGGCGTTATCGCAGACTTTGAAGTCGCCGAAGAAATGATAAAATATTTTATCCGCAAGGTTCATCGTAAAAACCCATTGGCTGCACCATTGATTATTATATGTGTGCCATCATGCGCAACCCAGGTGGAACGTCGTGCGATTCAAGAAGCCGCCGATGCTGCCGGCGCACGCAAAGTATATATTGTCGAAGAATCAACCGCCGCTGCGATTGGGGCAGGTCTGCCAGTTGAAAAGCCGGTTGGTTCCATGGTTTTGGATATTGGTGGTGGCACGACCGAGGTTGCGGTTATGTCCCTGGGCGGTATCGTATATTCAAACGCTGTCCGCACCGCCGGCGACCAAATGGATATCGACATTATTGACTTTGTCCGTAAAAATAAAAATCTGTTGATTGGTGAAAACACTGCCGAAGATATCAAGAAAAAAATTGGTACCGCGATTTCCCCAAAGGACAAGGCAAACGAATTAACCATGAAGATAAAAGGGCGCGACCTGTTGTCTGGCACACCACGCGAAACCGTTATCACAGAAAGCCAGATTGCATCAGCCCTGGCACAGACAGTTACAAAAATCGTCGATACAGTTCGCCAGGCGTTGGAATTAACACCACCGGAATTGTCTGCTGACATTGCGGATTTGGGCATCGCGATGACAGGTGGTGGTTCAATGTTGCGTGGTTTGGATCATGCAATCCGCGCAGCAACAGGATTACCAACATTCTTGGTCGATAACCCATTGGCATGCGTTGCAAATGGTTCGGGCAAAATGTTATCCAGCCTGGATAAAAGTAAACATATCCTGCAAACGATGTATTAAAAAAAGCGCCCCACGGGGCGTTTTTTTCAAATAACAGATAACAAAGAACAATTATTGCAAACGGGGATTTAATCCGATATAATTATCGTGCATCGGGTGATGTCCGATGTGGGGTCTAGAAGCCTCGCTATACAAACACAACTCCAACATGGTTGGAGGGCTGTGATATATTTGAATAAACAGCACTATTCGTATAGATAGTTTCTAGCCTCCAACCGTCTTTCATCAGGACGGTGTTTTTTTATTAACAAAAAAATGTGGAGGATAAAATGGCAAAACAAAAACAAATCGACGCAACTGCGCGTCGTATGGGGGCTATGTTACGTCGTGCGCGACATATGTGCCAAATGTCGATGGATGAAACCGCACTGATGCTGCGCATTATGCCCGATGAATTGATTGCATATGAACGTGGCGTGCAGGAAATACCACTGCATATAATGGAACATATGTTTGTTATGGCATACAAAATGATGCAGGTTCGTATAATAGAAGGCAAATATCGCCAACAACGCAAGTTTTGCCAGAAAGTAAACCAAGTTGATACAGATGTGAAATAGCAACACACCATACAAAAAAACACCAGTATAACACTGGTGTTTTTTATTCCTAAAATCCTGATGCTGTTTACATTGGCATCTGAATGCCAGCGGTTGCTGCACCCATTACATCGTCGATTAATTTGTCAGCCTTAGCCTTGGCATCACGGAATGCGTCTGCGATGATTTTTGATGCGGCATCTGCATCCATGCTTAACACATCCGGACGAATTGTCAGATTGATTAAATCATATTTGCCAGACATATCGACAATGCATCCGCCGTTGGCAGAAATACCCTTGACCGACATTTTATCCAATTTTGCCTGTGCGGCAGCAACCTTGTCCTGTAATTGTTGGGCGGTCGCCATAAAGTTTTCCATATCCATTTGAATATCCCCCATTGTTTTAAAATAAAATTGTGCGCGACAGCCGCGCACAATTTTAATGTACATTATTTGGACACTTCCGCGCCAGTTTTCTGGTCAATACCGACCATGGACATACGTGTTTTGCCACGTTTATCCGTGCCCAGGTATTTTACAAATACTTTGTCGCCTTCTTTGATTTTTGTGTCTTCGATTTTGGCAATGCGTTCACCTGTGATTTCAGAAATATGAACCATTGATTCAAAACCGTTCAGGATTTTCACAAACAAACCAAAGTCTTTGATACCAGATACGACACCGGGGTAGATAACGCCAACCTCTGGTTCTGCGACAATGTCCTTGATACGCGCGATTGCGGCATCTGCATCTTCGCGGGTTGTTGCCATGATTTTGACTGTGCCATCATCTTCCAAATCAATTGTTGTGTTTGTTTCACGAACCAATGCCTGGATAACAACACCACCCTTGCCAATGACATCGCGGACCTTTTCCGGATTGATTTTCATTGTGTACAACTGTGGTGCATATTGTGATACGGTTTCACGTGGTGCACGGATTGCCTTTTCAATCTTGCCCAAGATGTGCATACGACCGTCACGCGCCTGTGCCAATGCCTTTTCCATGATTTCAAATGTGATAGATGTGATTTTAATATCCATCTGTAATGCGGTAATACCTTTGTCGGTACCTGTTACTTTGAAATCCATGTCGCCCAAGTGGTCTTCGTCGCCCAAAATGTCGGTCAAGATTGCGTAATCATCGCCTTCTTTAATCAAGCCCATCGCAATACCTGCAACCGGACGTGTTAATGGAACACCACCGTCCATCATTGCCAATGTTGCGCCACATGTTGTCGCCATTGATGAAGAACCGTTTGATTCCAAAATGTCGGATACAACGCGGATTACATAATCAAATTTTTCACGTGTCGGTACCATTGGATGCAATGCACGCCATGCCAAGTTTCCGTGACCGATTTCACGACGACCTGGGGATTTCAATCCCTTGCATTCGCCAACAGAATATCCTGGAAAATTATAGTTCAGGATGAAATCTTTTTCTTCGGCACCATCCAGGCTTTCGATTGGCAATGCATCTTTGCCACCACCCAATGTCAATGATACCAGGGCCTGTGTTTCACCACGGGTGAACAATGCAGAACCGTGTGCACGTGGCAATACGCCCAATTCGATTTCAATCGGACGCACTGTTTTCGTGTCACGACCGTCGATACGTGGTTTGCCAGCCAAAATGTTGCCGCGCATAATGCGTGCGGTTATATTTTCAACGATTTCATCAGCAAATGATTCCAATGTGGACGCGGCAGTTGTTGTTTCTGGGAACAATTCTGCGATGCGTTGTTTTGCCAATGTATGAATTTGGGCCAATGTATCCAAGCGAACCAATTTTTCTTTGATTTGCAATGCATCTTCGATTTGTGATGCGAATTGTTCAAAGTCAGATTCCATCGCAACATATTCTGCTGATTTTTCAGGTGTTGCCCAGCGCGCCGAACCGGCTTTTTCAGCCAGTTCGTTAATTGCCTGGATAACAGTCTGCTGTGCATCAAAACCGAATTTTACCGCGCCCAATGTTGTCGCTTCGTCCAATTCGCCGATTTCAGATTCAACCATCAAAACACCGTCTTTGGTTGCAGCAACAACCAAATCCATTTCGGAATCTTGTGTTTCTTTCTTGGACGGGTTCAGGATATATTGTCCATCACGGAAACCGACACGTGCCGCACCGATTGGACCAGCGAATGGAACACCAGACAATGCCAATGCAGCACTGGATGCAATCATCGCCAAGATATCAGGCTGATTCTTTTTATCATATGAAAATACCTGTGCGATAATCTGAACCTTGTTCTTGAATGTTTCTGGGAACAATGGACGGATTGGACGGTCAATCAAACGTGCTGTTAATGTTTCAGCGGTTGATGCCTTGCCTTCGCGTCTGTCGCGTGAACCTGGGATGCGACCAGCAGATGCAAACTTTTCTTGATAATCAACAGTCAAAGGGAAAAAATCTTGACCTTCGACCGCAGATTTTTCAGCGCATACTGTCGCCAAAACCATTGTTTCACCCATTGTCGCCAATACAGCACCACAAGCCTGCTTTGCCATGCGACCTGTTTCCAGACGCAGGACAGTGTCACCGTATGGTACTTCGACCACAACAGGATTATTCAGATGTGTCTTTTCATCTTTGTTAAATAAACCAAATAACATTAGTTTTCTCCATGTTTTACTTGTTATTACAAAACTGCGAAGAAAAATTATTCATTTTTGTATTCTGTAATAAATACAAGAACGAACAATTTCCCCTTCGCAGAACGAATTATAAATCATATTTATACGTTTGCAAATATTTTAATGGAAAATGATTATTTGCGGTGACCACGCCAGCCTTCAAAAATCTTGGCACGTAATTCTTCGATACGCGCGTCCAGGACCAAGGCTTTCTTGATATCATTCAGCGTATATATTTTATTGCGACCAGCCAGCCAAGACATTCCTATCTTGCGTCCTGAATTTTCGCCCAGTGTGACCATGCCATCAACATCAAACTTCATCAATGTATATCCGGGGGCACACATAAATTTAAACTGTGGAAATTCTGTATGAATTGCCGTTGGCATACCCTTGGCACGACCGCCGTCAAATAATATACTGTTTCTATGTTGCACGATAATATTATCATTTAATACGGTAACATCCTGGGCTGTCCCGGTCTTTTTATCAATCAGCATCGCATCATCAATACGCACGCCACGTGACCGCAGGCGTTTTAATAATTCCGGATACAAATGCACGCTGTCTGAAAATGATACAATGTTTATTGCCAATCTATGTTTGATGTCACCCGCCAACTGTTCCAATACGCGTGCATTGTTTTCCAACGCATTTTTATGAAAGTTATCCAATGATAATGATATCTGTATTTGACCCTGGGGGTGTTCGTTTATAACAGTTGCCAGATCCGTATAAATCTGTTTACCGAATCCTGCGCGTGCCCATCCGGCGTTTGTCTTAATATCTGTGCTTAAATTCGCGGACAGACACCATTTCAATATGGTCGGAACATATTTTGGGTCGCCAAACAGATATGACGACATAATTTCACCACCGGTAAACACCACGTCCCTTGAAAATTGCGGGTCTTGGACAGCCTGGGTCAAATATGAATAAATCACATCCAATGAAATGAATTTGCGATCGTTTTTAGGACAACAACTTTCGCAACAGTGTGGACACTGATACCAGCAATAGTTTGTGGTCTTGAATACCATAATGTATGGCGCTTCGCGGATAATTTTGCCAACCGGTAAAAATTTATCAATTTTATTTTGTATATTCATACTGACATATATAACACAAAATCAATTATTGTCAATACATTATTCATACCGCAAACTGTCAATTGGATTTAATTTTGCAGCCTTTAATGCCGGAAATACACCAGATGCCAGCCCCACAACAACCGCAACGGTGACAGATAATATCACCGGCCATATACTGAATGGCACCGCAAACCCCAGAACCAATCGTCCAACACCCTGGGACAG
This sequence comes from uncultured Rickettsiales bacterium, assembly GCA_947176385.1. Classification (GTDB taxonomy): domain Bacteria; phylum Pseudomonadota; class Alphaproteobacteria; order Rs-D84; family Rs-D84; genus Enterousia. The sequence goes on along the minus strand of CAMWQN010000025.1, from coordinate 5,336 downwards.
ACCGACACCCAGAATCAACCCCACCATTGACCCCATAAATGATATCAATATGGATTCAGATAAAAACTGGATAATAATCTGATTCTCGCGTGCGCCGATTGCCTTGCGAATACCAATTTCACGTGTACGTTCCGCAACTGATACCAGCATCATATTCATAATACCAATTGCACCAACCAATAATGACACTGCCGCAATTGCAATCAGTAACATTTTCATATATCCAGTGATTCTGTTCATTGTTTCCAATATTTGCTTCATGTCCATGATTTGAAAATCGTCCGCTACATCGTCTTTTAATCTGTGTCGCTGACGCAGCAGGGCGCTTATCTGGTCAATTACAACATTATTGTCGGCATCGGGGTATATTTTTAACGCAATCACCGGCACCGCATTTGGAAAACGCGATCCCCAAAGACGCTTCTTTAACGTCGTTACCGGGATGATAATCATGTCGTCTTGGTTACCCATGGCAGAATCACCCTTAGCACGTGTCATACCGACAATTGTAAAGGGCATATTCTGAATACGTATGATTTCGCCCACGGGATTTTGTGGTAATCCTAGCTCTGATGCTGTTTCCGGTCCAATTACAGCATGGGGCAGGGCGTTTCGAACCGCCATATCATCAAAGAATGTGCCGTATTCAACTTCTACATTTTGAATGTTTGTGTATTGTGGCCATACACCAACCATCGATGTTGACCAGTTCTTGTTCCCATAAATTACCTGGGTTGCAGTATTCTGAACCGGCGTCACACACATAACGTCGGGCAGGCGTGAAATAAATTCTGCATCATCGGTTGTCAGGGTTTGGCGATTACCGGTTCGCACACCACCCATTTGTGCGGCACTGGCACGTATCATTATTGTATTGGTGCCCAGCGACGAAAATTGGTCTGTTATCTGGTGTTGCGCTGTTTCGCCGACCGCAACCATTATAACAACCGCCATAACACCAATAATAATCCCCAACACGGTTAAAAACGAACGCATTTTATTCCCGCTGATGGATAACCAAGATTCTTTGAAAATATCATTAAATGTCATGACACACACCGTTACAGCTTCCGTTCGTCGCGTGGTATGCGCCCGTCATAATTTATTCGCCCATCGCGGATATGTATCAGGCGGTCTGCATATTTCGCGATATCAAATTCATGGGTAATCATTACGATTGTGATACCCAGGTCACGGTTTAATTGTTTAAAGAACTGTAAAATCTCGTGCCCCATTTTACTGTCGAGAGCCCCCGTCGGTTCATCCGCCAGAATTAACTTTGGATCACCGGCAAGTGCGCGCGCAATCGCGACGCGTTGCTTCATACCACCTGACAATTGTGTCGGCATATAGTATTCAAATCGTTCCAGTCCCACGCGATGCAACATTTCACGCGCACGGCGAATCCGGTCATCCATAACCCAGCCCCGATACATCAACGGCAACATAACGTTGTCCAGCACGGTCCGCTTTGGCAACAGGTTAAACTGCTGAAATACAAATCCGATATATTCATTGCGCATGGTCGCCAGTTCATCGGATGTCATATTGGATGTGTTGTGCCCATACAGGTCATATACCCCAGATGTTGGCGTATCCAATGCACCAATAATATTCATGCATGTTGACTTGCCCGATCCAGACGGTCCCATAATTGCGACAAATTCACCCATATGCACGTCAAATGATATATTGAACAAGACCTGTTGAACACCGCCCATGTCCAGGTTGAAACTTTTATTTATATCACGCAGCGAAATAACAATATCGTTTGATTTTTTCATAGTATGCAAATGTTAGCACGAACAACCACCCCAAGACTATTGGTGTAAATTCGTATATTTAGTGTTGCAATCTGAAATTTGTCTGATATAATCAACGACGTTTTGGGTGGTTAGCTCAGTTGGTTAGAGCGTTACGTTGACATCGTAAAGGTCGTTGGTTCGAGTCCAATACCACCCACCATCTGTCTTTGCTGACGCAAAGCCACGATAATAACACAGAATTAAAATAAATATGCGAATGTACAAATAATCTTAATCAAAAATTCTGACGGGATTGGCAGACGCCCCGTTGGGTGTCTGTTTTTTTATAACAAGGGGTACATAACAATGACGACAAAAAATAAATATCTGATTACATCTGCATTGCCGTATGTAAATGGCGAATTGCACCTGGGGCATTTGGTTGGGTGCTGGCTGCCATCGGATGTTTATGCGCGTTTTTGTCGCGCACGTGGTCGCGATGTTTTGTATGTATGTGGCGCAGATGAACACGGAACCCCTGCCGTTGTCGGTGCCGCCAAGGAAGGTGTCCCTGTCATCGAATACAATAATAAATATTATGAAAAGCACCTGCGTGCAGTGCGTGATTTTAATCTGTCATTTGACCTGTATGGTCGCACACATACAGAACGCCAGGAAAAATTGATACATGACCTGTTCACACGCTTGGATGCACGGGGGTTAATCGAAGAACGTGAAACAATTCAGCCGTTTTCGGTTGATGACAATATGTTCCTGGCCGACCGGCAATTGGTTGGTACATGCCCAAAATGCGGATATGATAGGGCACGCGGTGACCAATGTGACAAGTGCAGCGCCACATACGAAGCAACAGATTTAATCAATCCACGCAGTACGATTTCTGGGTCTGACAAAATTGAAATGCGTCCGACAAAAAATCTGTTTTTCTTGGCATCTAAGGTGCAGGGTCAATGGCGCGAATGGTTAAAAACACATGCACCCAAATGGTCAAAAACCGCCGGCGCAATTGCGCAAGGCTGGGCAAACGACGAATTGATTGATACATCAATTACGCGCGACCTGCCATGGGGAATATCCGTCAATAAACCGGGATACGAAAATAAAGTATTCTATGTATGGTTTGATGCGCCATGGGGATATGTTTCAATTTCCCAGGCAGCGAATGCAGACTGGGCATCATGGTGGAAAAATGCGTCAACGCATTATGCACAATTTATGGGCAAGGATAATGTTAAATTCCATGCAGTATTTTTCCCAGAACAGCAATTGGCGGTCGATGACGGTTGGAAGACTGTTGACCAGTTAAAGTCTATGAATTTCTTGAATTTTGAAGGTGGCAAAATTTCAAAATCTACTGGCAACGGAATATTCTTGGACAGTGCGATTGAAATCGCGCCAAGTGATGCATGGCGTTATGCATTGATGGCGTCTGCGCCAGAGACTGATGATACAGATTTTACAATTACGCGCTTTACCGATATTGTGAACAAAGACCTGAATGGTATGTTGGGGAACTTTGTATCACGTGTGTGTAAATTAACCGATAAAAACTTTGGGTTATCAGTGCCAGCGGCGGGCGCACCAGACACAGAACTGATTGCATCAATAAATGTCCAGATTTCTGAATTGACTGATAGCCTGGATGCATGCGAATTCCGTCGCGCGATTGTTGCACTGCGGTCGCTGTATGCGATTGGAAATGAATATATGACACGCACTGCGCCATGGACAATGGTAAAGGATGGTGACCTGCGTGGGGCGGGCGCGGTATTAAATCAATGTTTCCAATTAATTGATTTATATGCGCGTGTGTCTGCACCATTTATCCCGGATGCCGCGCAAAAAATGCAGGCTGTATTTGGTACCCTGCATGACCTGTCATGGCCAGAAAAGTATGAAGCACGCATCCAGGACGGCGAACAATTTGTCGTACCAGAAAACCTGTTTAATCGCATTGATGATGCGACGGTTGCGTCACTTACGGAAAGGTTTGCGCCTAAAAAGGATGATGCACCAAAATTAACAATCGCAAAAATTGCTGATGTAAAAAATCATCCAACACGTGAAAACCTGCATGTTTTGACGGTGGACGATGGCACAACACATGATTTACAGATTGTCTGCGCGGCGCCAAATGTGCGGGCGGGCATGATTGGTGTCTTGGCACCTGTTGGTTGCAAATTGCCTGGGCAAAAGAAGCCAATTTCTCAACGTACTGTTGCTGGGGTAGAATCATTCGGCATGATGTGCGCAGCACCGGAAATTGGATTGGATGGTGATGCGGATAAAATCATTGAATTGTCAGCAGACAGCGTTATCGGCGCAGAATATAAATAAGGATTTAATATGTATATCACTGTATTGAATCGTGGACGAACAGCACAGTACAACACAAAATTTGATTGCAATAATTGCGTGCACTTCAATCGCTGTTCTGCGGCGAATTATAAAACAAACTGTGCGTTTTATGACTATATTCGTCCAAATTTTCGCGTTATCAGCCAGGTTCCATACCTGACAACAGGTCAGCCCAGATTAATTCATATAAATTTAGATTTTATGGAATCTGTGGACCGCGCAAAAAATGTGATAGAACACGCAAAGCATTCTTTCCTGGCGCGCCAGAAATAATATTGTTCGGGCATATATTCCCAGGTCTATATTGCAAAGAACAGTTGCAGACTGGAAATCTTTTGCTATTATATGCAACCCTGCCGTGGTTTAAATGTCGGCAGTTTAATGCAAAGGTTAAGTATTATGAGTGAAAGAAACGTATTTATAACAGTAAAAAATTTGGACCGTGGTTCATACGTAGAAAAATGCACACGTTGTGATGTATGCATGCATGGTACAATGGACCGAAACATGGACAATTGTCCAATTGTTAAACGCATTGCCAGTGATGTAACCAAAACATCATATAGCATAGAAGAATCAAAATTAAACATTATTACTGCGACATACGATCATGATTTCCGTCGCGCGTTAAGTGTGGTCAGCCAAGCAATTGACGCACGTTGCTGCCATAAACGCTAAGGCTGTGACAAATGTCAAACTTGCGTTTGGTCTTGGTTTCCTGTTGCGCGCCATGCAGCGCGGGTGCAATTAAGCAATTGGCGGATGGGAAAATCCCAGACGTTGATGACTTTATCGTTCTGTTTTTTAATCCAAACATATTCCCAAATGAAGAATATGAAAAGCGTATGCGTGAACAGATAAAGTATTGCGAAAAACTCGGCGTAAAATACGCAATTGGTGAATATGACCATGACGCATGGCGCCGGGCTGTCGCGGGTCTGGAATCAGAACCTGAACGCGGCGCGCGTTGTTCGCGGTGCTTTGAGTTCAGATTCGAATACGCGGCGCGATTTGCACGCGAAAATGGATATAATGCTGTGGCATCAGTGCTTGGTGTATCGCGCCACAAGGACCAATCCCAGGTTGACGCAGCGGGTCACGCCAAATGCATGGGCGACGTTTGCTATATGCCAATTAAGTGGGACGAGGCATTGCGTCAACAAATTGGTCGCGCGTCAGATTTTTACCGGCAAAATTATTGCGGGTGCGAAT
>CAMWQN010000024.1 GCA_947176385.1 uncultured Rickettsiales bacterium | reverse complement strand
TACGATTTATCAAACTGGTCTGCGCCTGTGTCTTTGATATATCCCACTGTTGATAAATACGCTTGAACATATTTTGAACGCCAGTCCCCGTTTCCGCAGATATCGCCAAAATTAGTGGCTTTATAATCTGATGAAACGAATTGCCGAACTGATGCTTTAATTTTAACAGTTTTTCATCACGTTCTGCCGGGTCAACCAAATCCCATTTATTTAATGCGACACACAAAATTTTGCCCGCATCAAATACACGACCGGCAATACCCAATGCCTGGTTTTCAATATTACGCGTGGCATCAACAACCAATATAACAACGTCTGCTTTTTCAATCGCGTCCAACGATTTCAATGCTGACAATGTTTCAACATCGTCGGTGACCCCTGCCTTGCGACGCAGACCCGCCGTATCCATAATTACGATATCACGACCATAAAACTTGGTCGGAATCTTGACCGTGTCACGTGTAATACCAGGGGCATCCTGGACAATTTGACGATTTACACCCAATACGCGATTAACCAATGTCGATTTACCGACATTTGGCTGCCCCAGGATTGCGATTTTAATCTTTTGTGGGGTGTCTGCCTGGACAACTTCATTTTGCGCGTCGTCGCCCGCGATTTTATCCAGAAATTCATATATTTCATCAAAACCACGCTTGTGTTCCGCAGAAATCAAAACAGGCGCACCAAATCCCAGTTTATAAAATTCATGCACATCGCCAATACGTTTGGCTGATTCGGTTTTATTTACCAGTAACAATATCGGGGCACGTGTTTTACGACGTACTATTTTCGCCCATTCCAAATCCCCATTGGTCAATCCCGCACGACCATCAACAACAAACAATATTGCATCAGCATGTTCAATTGCGTCAAATGCCATATTGGTTGAATCCAATGCTATTCCAGATTTGGCATTTTCCAAGCCTGCGGTATCAAACAACTGATACGGGCGGTCTGAAAACGTGCCACCGATTGTGTCACGGGTGACCCCCGGTCTGTCATGTACCAATGCGTCACGTGTCCCGGTCAAACCGTTGAACAAAGTTGATTTACCCGTATTTGGGCGACCTGCGATAATAACTTTCATCATTGCTTTTTCCGTTGATTTTTTGTAATTATAAAGCAAAAATATAAATAATCAAATGGGGGATAATCATGCGTAAGAAAATTAATGGAAATTTATCACACATAAAAAACATTATCGTACGCCCACGTCGTTATTTTACGAAAATCGTCGCCGATGGCAACATGGAAGAATCTATGTTAAAAGCATTCATTTATGGCTTAATCGGCGGGTTGCTGGTATTGGGACTGCGCCTGATGGGTGGCGCAACAATAACAATCGGTGCCGTATTTACAGCCATTGTGATTGTGCCGGTTTTGGCGGTTGCACTGCTGTTCGTGATGGCGGGACTGTTAATGCTGGTATCTGAAATCACCGGCGGGGAACGTGACTGGGAAATCGCAATAAAAGCCTTGGCATCTGTATTTTTTGTGTACCCGATTGTATTGGTAATGAATGCGTTGGCGTTTAACTGCACATCTATGTGGATTATCAGCATCTTGGTCGATGCGTATATATTATTCTTGTTCTATAATATAGCATTGTATGGTATGCGTGGACGCCGTGCATATGTCATTAGTGTTATCGCAATATTGGCATTGTTTATGGTAACAGTATACGCCACAGATTATCGTATCGGATGGTTCATGCTGAAAAATACCAGCGCAACATTATCATGTCTGTTGTAAAAAACAACACGCAAAAAAAAACACCGGCAAATGCCGGTATTTTTTTATATGAATTTATGATTACTTTAATCCCATTTTATCACGCATTTCGCATAATATTGGTGTCGGTACACCACACTTTTCAGCGCGACGAATCAGCCCCAGAAGCGCAAAGATTCCTTCGACTGTGCCAGCGGGCGCATCCCCATTGGCGATTGCCATACCACCGGAAAAATTGCGACTGGTTGGGGATGTCGCAGATAAAAACAGATCCCCGATTCCGCACAGCCCCAAGAATGTTTCACATTTAGCACCATCCACGCGACCGATTTCAACAATTTCGCCCCAGGCACGCGTAAATATCAATGCACGTTCATTTTCGCCCTGCCCTGCAACGGTGTTATAACCACAAATTAACGCCACAGCATTTTTACCAACACCGCATAATTCTGTACCGATAACATCATCGCTGGGACTTAAATACAATTTACTTAATGCAATTTGTGCTGCCCCAATCGCACGCGGGGTTCCAGCCAATGTTGAACCGGTGGGGACGCCACGGGCAGCCTCGGCTGCGAATTGCGGACCGGATAAAACACCAAAATCTGTACATTCTGGCAATGTGTCGTGCAAAACCTCTGACATGAATTTGCCAGTCGAATATTCTGCGCCCTTGGTGCAAATAATCACAGGTTGGTTTCTGTAATATTCACGGGCACGCGTCATCGTTTCACGAAAGAATGACGATGGTGTCACCATCAGCCATGTGTCCATGTCTTGCATTTTTGCCATATCGCGTGTCACAGTCAGATTTTGTGGCATATCAACATCATCAAACTGCTTGTATTCGCCATCAAATGACCACAACCAAACATCACACGCGCCACGTGCTGCGACAATTGCCAATGCGGTTCCCCATGCGCCAGCACCGATAACACCGACCTTCATTTCAAATTCCTTAATTTTTTATCGATATTTGGAACGACGACCATACCGTCATCAGATAAAGCAATCGCACGCTGGTAAGCATCACGCGCCCGTTCCGTTTCGCCGGTTTCGGTATATAAATCCCCCAGATGTTCAAACAATGATGAACATGTATTTGCAACGTCCCCAACACGCGATAATAAATCCAATGCAGCATCTGCCCCTTCGCGTGCGCTGATTACGCGTCCCAGTGTATCCCACGCCACGATATCAGTTGGATTCTGACGAACCAATGTCATTGCGTATTCGTATGCATTTTCAATTTCACGATTTTCAGACGCCCATATTTTTGCCTGTAATGACAATATATCCGCGTCCGCAATCAATACGGATGCGGCATCATGCAAATCAGACTGGGCAGATTCCAAGTCCCCAAATGCAAAATGAATTTGCGCCCTGCTCTTCATTAAAAATGCACGACCGTTTTCAGGCAAATTATCATTATCCAACGACTTGTTAATCCGACGTAATGCGGCACGTTTATCGCCATTTTTTGTATAATATGCAACTATCTTGTTTATCGCAGGGGCAAATAATGGATTACTATCGGCTACGCGTTCTAAATCAGATATATTGCCTGCTTTGTCCGCCATACGCATAATTGCGAATGAATAAAACGGACTGTCTGCTGATATTTTCTCAAAGAAACGTGCATAATCCCCGCTGTTGTTAAAGAAAAACTGCCCTATATAATAATTAATCGCATTTGTGTCAATTGACTGACCCGGGGAAACAATCTGGGCAAAACGTAATAACAACATCGACAGGTCTGAATACATCATTACCTGGGTATGCGATACGTTTTGAATTAAACTGAATGCCAGCGCATTTTTATATCCAGAATACACAGACCAATCAGGCACCGCATCAAAGTTTAATATGAACATTCCGCCAGGACGTGCTGTAAAATCATTACGCAGATTTTCGGCTGCATCAGACATATTATTATGATTATAGAACGACATTATATACAGATAGTCGTTTATATTCATAAAATCAGCCCGCACATTAGCAAATTCGGTCGCAGCACGTGCCACATCACCCGTTTCTGCATAAATTTGACCACGTACAAATGATTTATATGACGCATTTGTTGGCAGATTATCTACAACCTTTAACGCATCTGTGACACGCTTTGTTGCAACAGACGACCATATACGCAACGGCGCAGTCAGCGCAGAATCATCAGACTTGTGCCGACGATACATTTCATCCCATTTATCATCTTTCAACAGGTATGCATCATAAATCAGACGCGCAGGCATCGATTTTTCTTCGCCCAGCAACTGTGCGTCTTTTGGCATTTTACCACTTAAAAATTCTGATAAATACCGCGTGCTTTGTACTGTTGGGTAATCAACATCACCGAACATAATCGAAAAATCCATCGCCCGATCAAAATCATTGACATAAACAGCATGTTGCGCTGCCAAAAATGCCCCATATTTTGTGGTTGGAATTGCAGCAGATTCATATGTTTGGCGGTTAAAATCGTGTTTCCACATTATGGCGCCTGCTGCAATCAACGCAGCAATCAAACCGGCACCAATAAAAAAAGTTTCTGTTTTTTTCATTGCAGAAAATATGCTACAATAATAATCATGAATAATAAAGCGAAATTTGACACGTACGCATCAATGCTGCGCGAATGGTCTGGGCGAATGAACTTGGTTGCGCCCAGCACATTAAATGACATTGAAACCCGGCATTTTGCCGACAGTGCACAGTTGGCAGATGTTTTGCCACGTGACGTAAACATCATTGATTTGGGCAGTGGCGCCGGCTTTCCCGGTATTGTTTTGGCAATTTTGGGTTGGAATGTCACATGTATTGAATCAATTGGCAAAAAAGTATCTTTTTTAACCGCAGTAAAAGAAGAATTGGGGCTGGATAACCTGTCGATTTATCATGGTCGTGTCGAAGATTTTATCCGGCAAATGCCGGCAAAAACACCTAATTGTGTATTTACAGCACGTGCATTCGCACCATTGGTTAAAATACTGGACTATGTTGCACCAACAAATTGCCGGCTTTTTTTATTAAAAGGTCGGGAAATTGACAATGAAATCGCCGCAGCAAAAATGAAACATAAATTTGATTACAAATTGGTTCCATCACGCACTGGTGACGGTTTTATAATTATCATTCAAAAAGACCGGTAATTTCACATGAAATACAATACAGTGCATTGATTTTAGCGCACAATTGAATTTCTAAAAACCATTTCGAATTTATCGGCATTTGTATTGCTACATACAATTGAATCAACGGTTTGCAATAATTTTTGACGCACTGACCAGCTGGCATGCTTGTACGGATTGCATTTACCAGCACGTGATTCAAATTCCCATATCGGATCCCACTTTTGCATATCCGGATCGAACGTAAAGAATAAATTCATATCACCAAACTTTGGTGTTGGTGATGGTGTTCGCTCAAACGCTTTCTTGATTGTATGCGTATAATATCCACGTTTAACGGAATTTTTGAAACTCTCTAATGCATATGTAATAACAATGTCAGCAATCGGTTGATAATCATAGTTTACACAGGTCGGGAAATAACCTGCACCAAAAATACTTGTAATCGCAGAATCCGCCTGGGTAACAAAAGCCTTGCCATAAGCAAACGGCGCACCGGTACGAGCATGATAATCAACAGCTTCTATAATTTCAGACGCAGGCGCCATGATTTCGTTCATTGCTGCAACCTCTGCCCGACCAATTGGTGAAAATCTGTCTGTATTATGAACAATATCGCGTTTTCTGGCATGTTCCATTTCATGACGCATAAATAACGGTCGCATATTATTGTTCAATTCACAATATTTAACAACCCGCAAATTATCAGACATTGGTTTGAAATGATATACAACAACTGTATTTGTTCCCCAAAAGAATACGCCACCTGCCCCTTTGGATGTAACATTAGCATAGTTTTCGTCTGTTATATCCAGTGTATCAATACGTGTTGTTGGCACATTTGGTTTAAAAACATATACTTTTTTAGTTTTTTGCAGCGTCTTTTCGGCTGGTACCTGTGGCTTGTTGCACGATGACAGTGCACCAAGCGTCGCCATATATGTTGTTAATAAAGAGTATAAACATTTCTTTTTCATATCACACATTGTAATACCATAAACATATTTTGTCAATATAAAATTATACAATTTCATATGAAATACAAAACAACATTTTGTTTTTATTGTGTTTTTTATTTGTTTTTAATATTGCAGATATAATACCTTGACCGAATCGTAGTGTTTTAATATGCTATAAATCAGATTAAGATTAGGAACAGGAAAGCATATAATGACACGTATAATAGCCTTTGCAAATCAAAAGGGCGGCGTCGGCAAAACGACAACTGCCATTAACATTGGCGCATCATTGGCGGCGATAAAAAAACGAGTATTATTAATAGATTTAGACTCACAAGGTAATGCTGGAACAGGTCTTGGATTTGTTCGCGCCGCACATCGTCAAAGTGTTTATGGCGTTTTAATGGGCACAGCGAACGCCGCAGACAATATTTTAACAACCGCAGTTCCTGGCATGCACATTATGCCGTCATCAATCGCATTATCCGGGGCAGAGGTTGAATTGCTGGACATGGAAAACCGCGAATATCGCCTGCGGGATGCATTGGCGCCAATTTTGCCACATTATGATTACATATTGCTGGATTGCCCGCCGACGCTGGAATTTATAACCCTGAACGCATTAACGACAGCAGACAAGGTTATTATCCCATTACAGTGTGAATTCTTTGCTTTGGAAGGTATCCGTCACATGTTAAATTCCATAGAAAAAATCAAAGAAAAATGGAACCCAAATTTAAACGTCCTGGGATTACTGCTGACAATGTATGACAAGCGCCAGGGGTTGACCCGCGCTGTCGAAGATGATGTGCGCAACGCATTTGGGGATACCGTATTCAAAACAGTTATCCCGCGCAATGTCCGCGTATCCGAAGCCCCCAGTTTCGGCAAGCCGGCATTATTCTATGACTTTAATTCCACCGGTGCCCAGGCATATCTGCGTGTGGCGACCGAATTGATAAACAAACTGGAACAAGGGGTGTAAATCATGGCAACAAAATTTGGATTGGGACGTGGCTTGAATGATTTAAAAGCAGAAATGGGAACTGTGCCGGATATTTCTATTTTAACCGGCGCGGAACGTGTTGTCGTAAAACAAATCCCATTGGTGCAAATTGGTGCAAATCCCGATCAGCCACGTAAAACTTTTACAGAAACAGAATTGGCTGATTTGGCAGCCTCCATTCGTGAAAAGGGTGTATTGCAGCCAATATTATTACGTGCGGTAACAAATCGTCCATACATGTATGAAATTGTCGCTGGTGAACGTCGCTTCCGCGCCAGCAAAATGGCAGGACTAAATGAAATTCCGGCACTGGTAAAGACATTAACCAATGAAAATGCGATGGAAATTGCATTGATTGAAAATGTACAACGTGAAAACCTGAATCCGATAGAAGAGGGCAACGCATACAAAAATCTGATGGAAAAATGTGGCTATGAAATTGCCGACGTTTGCCGGTTAATTGGCAAATCCGAAGGATACATTCGAAACATCATGCGTCTGGATGCGTTGCCAGATAATGTAAAAGAATTAGTATCCGACGGTCAGTTGTCTGCATCACATGCACGCACAATCGCGGTTGCGGATAATCCGTTGGAATTAGCACGTGATATTATTGATAATAATTTATCTGTTGCTGATACTGCTGCACGTGTAAAGGCTGCAAAACGCGCCCCACGCAGCCGTGCGTTTGATAATAATTCGCTGGATGCGAACGTCGTGCGCGAAATTGAATCACGTGTGCGCAGTGCATTAAATGTACCGGTAAAACTGGTCCAACGCCGTGGCGGGGCAGGGCAAATAGTGTTGTCTTTTTCAACACGTGTCCAATTACATGATTTGGTAAATAAATTATGTCAAAATAATGATTAAAAAATGCCGGCAAATGCCGGCATTTTTTATATGCATTTTTTCATGTTAAAATTGTTGCGAACAATACTTTTATCGTGTATCGTGTGATATATACAAAGGATTTTTATTATGGATGAAAAAAAGTTGTCTTTTGAAGAAGCATATAAGCAATTGGTTGATTTGGTCAAGAAAATGGAATCTGGCGAATTGCCATTGGCGGATTCTGTCGCTGCGTACGAACAGGGGATTAAATTAAAAGCCTATTGCGAACAGTTGTTAAAAGAAGCGGAATTAAAAATCGAAACTTTGAAAGTTACTACCAACGCTTAATTTTATAGAACAGTACAAAATCTAAGGTTTATTTTTATGGCGGAAAAAAGCAAATTAACGCCTGTTATGCAACAATACGTTGATATGAAGGCTGAAAATCCCGATGCGTTGTTAATGTTTCGGTTGGGGGATTTTTATGAATCATTCTTTGAAGACGCACGCATTATCAGCGAAACTTTATCACTGGTATTAACAACACGTGGGACCGATGGCGATGGGGCAGATATTCCGATGTGTGGGATTCCATGGCATGCGGCGGATAATTATTTTGGACGCCTGGTGCGTGCAGGATTCAAGGTGGCGCTGGTTGAACAAATGGAAACACCCGCCCAAGCCAAGGCACGCGGTCATAAATACATTGAACGTCGTGTCGTGCGTGTTTTGACACCGGGAACACTGACGGATGAAAATCTGTTAACGCCCAAGAATTCAAATTTCTTGGTATGTGTTGTGCCAACCGCTGACGCGTTTGATATCGCCGGTGTTGATATATCGACCGGTGAATTTTTTGTTGGCAAAACCGCAGATGTTATTGATGACCTGGTCCGCATTAACCCGGCAGAGGTTATTTATCCAGAATCCGCCGCAGAGCAAGAAGTATTTTTAAGCCTGCGTGACACATTCAAGACAACGCCTGTATTCGAAAAATTATATCATCGTGCAGATATTGACCGCATTGTATCGCGCGTGTTTGGTTCGGCGACAACTGCGCCACGTGACAGCAGCGGCGACCATGTCTGCGAAAGTGCAATTTGTGTTTTGGCGGGATATTTATTTAACACTCAGCGGGAAGCAAATCTGACATTTCGTGCGCCATATGTTTATAAATCTGGGCGTCAGTTATTGATTGATTCTGCAACATGGAAAAGTTTGGAAATCGACGCCCCAATAAATGATGGCGGTGTGGCACTGATTGATGTTTTGGATAACACGCGTACTGCGGCGGGCGCACGACGTTTGCGTTCATATTTACGCACGTTATCCGCCGATGCATCTGTTATAAAATCGCGCCAAGGACACATCGGGCACCTGTTGTTAAATGCGCCTGTTATGGGTACGGTTTTTCAGGTATTAAATACTATCCCTGATGTAGGACGTGCGTTATCACGCCTGTTATCTGGACGTGGGACGCCACGCGACATGCGAAATATCACAGATTTTATATCTGGGTTACAGAATGCGAAAATGCTGGGTACACAACTGGACGCAGATTTATCCGCAAAATTCAGTGCAATCAGAACACATGATGAATTGGCGTTGCAACTGCGTCGCGCATTGTCGGATGAATTACCAACATTCTTTCGTGATGGTGGTGTTATCCGCGAAGGATTTGATTTAGCGCTGGATAATATGCGGGGACTTGCCCATGGCGCCAAGGAAACAATCGCAGCATTACAGGCAGAATATGCCGCTGCCACTGGCGTTCATAATTTGAAAATCAAATACAACAATATTCTGGGATATTTTATAGAGGTGCCAAGTACCCGTGCGGATGCTTTAATGGCACCGGAATCCGGATTTATACATCGCCAGAGTATGGCTGGCAACATGCGTTTTACAACCGCACGCCTGATTGATTTGGATAATGACGTGCGTTCGGCTGCGGAAAAATCCGCCGCGATAGAGGCGGAAATTGTCGCAAAATTCATCGCCCAGATTCGCGATGTGGCAGACGATTTATTAAACACTGCAGAATTATTAGCCGACCTGGACGTATGGTATTCATTGGCAACCGCAGCGGATAAATATTCGTGGGTACGCCCAAATATTACTGATGATGTTGCGTTTGATATAACGGGCGGTCGTCATCCGGTTATTGATTTTGTTTTGCGTAATCGTGGGGACAACTTTGTCAAAAATGATTGCAATTTAAATGCGTGCCCGATTGCGTTATTGACCGGACCAAATATGGCTGGTAAATCAACATACCTGCGTCAAAATGCGTTGTTGGTTGTATTGGCACATCTGGGGTCATTTGTGCCGGCAACCAGTGCAACAATCGGAATTTGTGACCAGTTGTTCAGCCGCGTTGGTGCATCAGATAACCTGGCGGCGGGTCAATCGACATTCATGGTGGAAATGAGTGAAACTGCCAACATCCTGCGTCGTGCAACGCGCCAGTCATTTATTATATTCGATGAAATCGGGCGCGGTACTGCAACATACGACGGTATGGCAATCGCCCAGGCTGTATTGGAATACCTGAACGACATGTGTCCACGTACACTGTTTGCGACGCATTATCATGAATTAACCGCACTGGTTGGGGCGAAACCCGGACATTTGCAGAATGTGTCATGTCTGACGATTGATGTGCGTGAACATAACAATGAAATTGTGTTTATGCATAAAATTATATCTGGTGTTGCAAACCGTTCATATGGAATCCATGTGGCAAAAATGGCAGGCATGCCAGATGCGGTTGTTGCACGCGCAGAATCTGTTTTGGCAGGATTGGAATCAAATGCCGTGCATTTGACAGACAATGCGGAAACTGTTGCGGCAGCACCACAAATTGATGCGCCCCAAGCAGCTGCCACCACACCACGCAAATCACGCGTATGTGCACCATCTGCCCCGGACAGTCAGTTAAACTTATTTGGATAGTCGCATGGCATCGGGCTGGATAATCTTGGATAAATCGTCAGGTCTGTATTCACGTACAGCGGGCGGCAAATTGGCACGCATGTTTGATGAAAAGACATCAGGACACATTGGCACACTGGACCCGATGGCAACAGGCGTGTTGCCCATTGCAATTGGCAATGCAACAAAAATAATTCCATTCGTCGAAGAACGCCCAGGCGCCGATGAAAAAGAATATGACTTTTCAATGCAGTTCGGATTTGAAACCGACACACTGGACACAACGGGCGTTGAAACAAAACGTGATAATTTTATTCCAGACACCCAGGATGTTTTGAACGTATTATCCAAATTTGTCGGACAAATACAGCAAGTTCCACCGCAATACAGCGCCGTGCATGTAGCGGGACGTCGCGCATATGAAATTGCCCGGGCAGGGCGGGTTGCCGATATAACCCCACGCAGTGTTCGTATATTTTCGCTGGAATTTACCGGGATTAAAGATTCATCGTGGCATTTTCATACGCGTTGCGGGCGGGGTACATATGTGCGGTCGCTGGCGCGGGATATCGCATCGGCGGTCGGCGCAATCGCAACTGTTGACATGATACATAGGACACGGACTGGGGCATTTACGCTAAAAGATGCGGTAAAACTTGATTTTTTGGAAAATGTGGTTAATAATGGTGGCGACGTCAAGGAATTCTTGATGAATACAGATTCTGTACTGGGGGACATTCCGGTTATGAATCTGGATGATAAATCCGGTGCGCTGTATGGTCATGGTGGATTTATCAATGTCGCAGCCGACAATGGTCTGTACCGTGTGTATTCCGGTAAAACATTTATTGGGATTGGCATGGTTGACGATGGTGTGTTGCGACCGAAACGAACAATTTAAAAACAAAAGGAAAAACAATGTCCGTTACAAAAGAAAGAAATGCTGAACTGATTAAAGAATACAAAACCACAGACAAAGATAATGGTGGTTCCGCTGCAGCCCAGGTTGCATTGCTGACAGAACGTATTCGTAACCTGACAGAACATATGAAGGCGAATCACAAGGACAAGCATTCACGTCGTGGTCTGTTGTTGATGGTAAACCGTCGCAAGAAATTGCTGGCATACATCAAGAAAAACAGTGCTGCGGAATACGAAGATTTGATTAAGAAATTAGGTCTGCGTAAATAATAAGAAAGCACCGGCGTTTGCCGGTGTTTTTTTTATAACAAAGTACAAATAACAAATATCAATTTTTTGATTGAATTCAGTACGTATTTTGATAACATTCATAGTGACGCGGCGGTTGCTGCGTCGGGGCTTCATAACCTCATAATCACGGTGTCCGTGGGGACATTAAAAACCTCCAACCCGGGTTGGAGGGCGGTGATATATCTGAATAAACCCGCTATTTTCCGTGATTATAGTTATGAACCTCCAACCACTTGAAATATTTCGGTGGTTTTATTTTTACTGGTTGGGATGTGTGAATATATTGAATAAGCACAGCATGACTGAGAATGCTATCAAGGTCCCAACCATCAGAAACAAAAAATTATAAAAAAACACCGGCATTTGCCGGCATTTTTTTATTTTTCATCCGACGTTGCTGCCGGCTTTTTCTTTTGTTCTTTGGACAAGAACGTTTCTAACCAGTGATTGTCAAAATTCAATGTCTTAACATCACGGTTGTTTAGCAGGCGTTGTTGTAAAGGGATTGTGGTTTTTACGCCTTCTATAACAAATTCATCCAGCGCACGTGCCGCACGCATTATACATGCAGGACGATTTTGCGCATAGACGATTAATTTTGCAATCATTGAATCGTATGTCGGTGGAATTGTGTATCCGGTATAAACCGCACTGTCCACACGTACACCCATACCGCCAGATGGCGCATATAGCGTAATTTTGCCGGGATTTGGGATAAATGTTTCCGGATCTTCGGCATTTATACGAAATTCAATTGCATGACCGTGTGGGACGACATTTGACTGTGTATATCCCAGTTTTTCACCGGCAGCAACCCTGATTTGTTCACGAACCAGGTCAACACCATATACCATTTCTGTTACCGGGTGTTCCACCTGCAGGCGGGTATTCATTTCCAAGAAATAGAATTTGCCGTCTTCGAACATAAATTCAAAAGTACCCGCACTGCTGTAACCCATCTTTTTCGCGGCGCGTTTGCATATTTCAATCATGTCATCGCGCTGTTTTTGGGTTAATGCCGCGGCTGGACATTCTTCCATAACCTTTTGATTTTTACGTTGCAACGAACAATCACGTTCGCCAAATATTACGACATTGCCGTGTTTGTCCCCCAATACCTGGAATTCAATATGGCGTGGGTGCAACAATAATTTTTTCATATACAGCGTATAATCGCCGAAACCAGAACGGGCCTCATTCCTGGTAATCTGGAATGCTGCTGCCATTTCATCAGCTGACATAACAGGGCGCATACCACGACCACCACCACCGGCAGCTGCCTTTAACATGACAGGGTATCCGATTTTTTCGCCCCATTTTAATGCATCTTCCAGTGTGGCAACCGCGCCATCAGACCCAGGCACCACCGGCAAACCACATTCAATTG
>CAMWQN010000023.1 GCA_947176385.1 uncultured Rickettsiales bacterium | reverse complement strand
ATTAACATAACGTTGATAACAAAAACAAAAAAGGACAGAAAATGAACATAATGAATGAACTGTTTAAAATTGCAAAAGCAATCGAAAATCCGGTTTTGCGTGAAAAGTGTTTGGAAATATTTCGTGATTCCACACCTGAAAAATTATGGATGGATAAATATCATTTAACGATGGCGCAAACTTCATTCTTGGCAGGCAATGCGATGAAGCAATCTGTATCAGAAATGTTTATCCGTAAAAATCCGTTTGATGGCGCATACACGGTTGTCGCAGGTTTGGGACCGGTATTGGAATGGTTGGCGGATTATGGTTATTCTGATGAAAATATCGCGTGGCTGGCCCAGGATACAAATGCAGACGGCAGCCCAACATTTGCCCCAGAATTTTTGGAATGGTTACGTACACAAAAATTATCCCTGACGATTGACGCCATGCCAGAAGGTGAATTGGTATTCCCAAACGAACCAATCGTTCGTGTATCCGGTCCAAAATGGCAGGTTGACAGAATCGAAGCCGCAATATTGAACGGCATCAATGCATCGTGCTTGATTGCGACCAAGGCTGCCCGTATAAATCAGGCATGTGCCGGTCGTGGTGTTATGGAATTTGGTCTGCGCCGTGCCCAGGATATGTTTGGTATGCGTTCAACGCGCAGTGCGGCGGTCGGTGGCGTATTGATGACATCAAATGCAGACGCTGCGAAAAAATATAAACTGAAATGGGTTGGCACACACGCACACAGTTTTGTTATGGAACACGATACAGAATTGTCTGCATTCGAAGAATGGTTGAAACATAATCCGAACAACGCGACTGTTTTGGTTGATACATATGATACAATCGACGGGGTCAAAAAGGCAATCCAGGCATCCAAGAATACAGGCGTTCCATTAAAGGGGATTCGTTTGGATTCCGGTGACCTGGCAAAGTTATCACTGGCAGCGCGCATGTTGTTAGATAGCGCAGACGCCAATCTGCAAGATTGCAAAATCTGCGCCAGCAATGATTTGGATGAATATGCATTGGAAAATTTATACAGCAATGGCGCACGAATTGATATCCCTGCGGTTGGCACAAAACTGGTGACCGGTGGCGAACAGTCATCCCTGGGTGGTGTATATAAACTGAAATGTATTGATAGCAAACCAAAGATGAAAATTTCCGGTGACGCAATCAAGCAAACAATTCCAGGTGCAACGGAAACAATTCGTATGTTAGGCACAAACGGCGTGTTTGATGGTGATGTAATTACATCAGTTGGATTTGTTGCACATGACAGCGGTGAATTAGAATTCCCAATCGTATCTGTTGATTTGGCAACGCAACGTGCCAAGACGTTTCCTGCCGGTACAAAATTCTATAAACCTGCGGTCCGTGTCGTAACAGATGGTGTTGTTGATATGGCGCATGCAAAGCGTGACATTCATGATATCGCATCTGAAACCAATCGTAATTTATATAAGTTGGACAGCCGTCACAAACGCTTGCAAGACGCACACAGATATGTTGTCGGATTGGAAAAGTCTTTGTTTATGAAACGTCTGGAAATGGGCTGGGGATACGAAAGATAAAACAAAGGGGATAAAGATGAAAAAATTATTACACATTGTCGATATGCAAAATGACTTTGTATTACCAACGGGTAAATTATCGGTCGCCGGTGCAAACGCAATAATCGCACCAACAAATGAATTCTTGGCACGAAATCGGTTTGACAAGGTTATTGCAACATTTGATACGCATTATGCGAAAACATATGGCAAGTCTGCAGAATCACAGCAATTCCCAATACACTGTGTATATGGCACGCGTGGTTGGCGCCTGGCGATAAATATGCCGCAGTTTGATACGGTCCGCAAAGGCAAATTCAGTGTCTGGGATAATCCGAAAAACATTGAACGTGCATTGCAGGGCTTTATGCCAAATGACACAGATGTATTCGTTATTGGTGTCGCATCAGATTTCTGTGTCCGCTATGCAATCGATGGATATCTGAAACGCGGATATCATGTGACCGTTATCAGTGATTTATGCCGTGGCATTGTTAACCAGATTGACGCGGTCGCAAAAGATTTCGCAAACAAACAATTACAAATAATAACAACAAAAGAATTTGGGGGACGTTAAAATGTTAAAAATTACAAAAGAAATAAAAGATAACTTGGTTTACGATTTTCGTGAATTTATAAAAAACACAGGATTCCAAGATGTGACATTTGGTTTGTCGGGTGGAATTGATTCTGCAGTTGTATTGGCACTGTCATGTGAAGCATTGGGACCGGCGCATGTTTATACCATGATGATGAAAACCCAATTCACATCACAATTGTCGATTGATTTGGCAAATGAAATATCATCGCGATTTGGCAATCATCATGAAAATATTGATATCCAGCCACGTTTGCAGGCGAAACTGGCAAACCTGTCATTTGTGCCAAAAAACAAACTGACGTTTGAAAATATGCAGGCGCGTGACCGTGCAGATTTATGTATGACATATTCTTCGGAATTTAAACGTCTGGTTATCGGTTGCAGTAATAAATCGGAAACCATGATGGGATACATGACACTGTATGGTGATACATGTGGTGCTGTTGAACCATTGGGTAATTTATATAAAACCCAGGTTTATCAACTGGCAGAACTGTTCCCACAAATCCCACGTGAAATAATAACGCGACCTGCAACGGCAGAATTGGCACCAAACCAGAAAGACAGTGATTCTATGCCGCCGTATGATATATTGGACCCGATTTTGGAACATATGTCGAATGGAACAACAGATGCAGTTGCGGACAAAGCATTGTTGGCAGATTTGCAACGTCGTTATCAGGCGAATGCATTTAAGCGCCTGCAAATGCCGCCGGCATTAAAGATAAGGGAACGTTAACATGAAACCGAAAATTGTATGTCGTGTGAACCATACTTCTGGCGACAGTATTTGGTACAACAGTGATGGAACACCCAAATCTGATTTCAAAGACAAATTTCCATGGTTTCATAATGTTGACCTGGAAATGCCGTTTGATCCAGAACACGTTGGATATATCAGTTGTGTTGAAAACATCACAGAACTGATGCAATGGTGCAATCCAAAAGATATGGAAAACTTTGAAAAAATAGGTTATTTTATAACTATATACGAAACAGATGATTACAAGATGCACAAAAATCATTTAATCGCAAAAAAAGAATCTTTGAAATTTCTGGGATTCGTAAAGATAGATGATTGGTTGCGCGCAGGTATGAACGGATGAATAAATACTGGAAACATTTTAAATTGGTTATGAAACATAAATACTATGTGTTTATGGAAATGCGCCGGTATGGTCTGTATTGGCAGGGGCTGACACATGATTTATCAAAATTCAGTCCCACCGAATTTCGTCAGGCGAAATATTATTCCGGAACCTTGTCGCCGATAAGTGCTGAAAAACGTATTCATGGATATTCCATATCTTGGTTGCATCATATTCATCATAACAAGCATCACTGGGAATACTGGTATGATGTAACTTCTGGCAAATTGGCACCGATACCGGAACAGTATCTGACAGAAATGGTATGTGATATCGTTGCGGCGTCCAAGGCATATAATGGCAAAAAATGGACGCCAGATATGCCGATTGAATATGTACAAAATAACAATGCGCATCCGGCGGAATTAAAGAAAATATTGATTCCAATGCTGGAAAAACATCTGGGGGGACGGTAATTATGTATAAATCAGAATCTGAATTTTTGGCTGCTTATGATGCGGCTGCATTTGACCGTCCATCGGTTACAGTTGATATTTTGATATTTTCCGTATCCAGCCGTGATGGTGCCGATTGGCGTCGCGCAGAGCAAAAATCATTCAGTGTATTGCTGGTCCAGCGTGATGATTATCCGTTCTTGGGTAAATGGAATTTGCCGGGGGGATTTATTGGAATTGATGAAGCATCAATCAATGCCGCCCACCGTATATTGAAATCTGAAACCGGGGTACAGGGCGACGTGTATCTGGAACAACTGTATACATTTGATGCGCCAAATCGTGACCCCAGAACACGTGTGATATCGATTGCATATATGGCACTGGTGGATAAATCAAAATTATCATACGCAGATAATCGTACCGCCAAATGGTTTGATGTGACATTAAAGAATGGCAAACTGGTTCTGAAAAGCGATAATTTAACATTAACCGATGCGGATTTAGCATTTGACCACGCCGATATAATACGACAGGGGATATCGCGCCTGCGTAATAAAATCGAATACACGGATATAGTCTTTGATATGATGCCACGTGAATTTTCATTGGGCGAATTGCAACAGGTGTTCGAAGTTATATTGGATAAAAAGTTTATCCCGACTGCATTTCGTCGCATGATAAATGGTCGGGTTGTTGCGACTGGTAACATGCGTACCGGCGCAGGACATCGCCCATCTGCATTGTTTAAGCGGAAATGATAATTGTTTGACATTTGCGCAAATTATGCTTTAATTAAATGCAGCGTTAATATTACACAGGAGAAACCATTGAGTCTGTAAATATCAATTCTTTTCAAAAAATTGCGTCCGCATGGCGGGCGGTGATATTTACATTAACAGACCAAGGGTTTTACCATGAAATCAATTTCTTTGATAAATATTTCTTTTTCATATCCGGGTATGGATGCATTGTTTGATGATTTGTCTGCTGTATTTCGTGCAAATCAGATCGTTGCCATTGTCGGCGATAATGGCGCGGGCAAAAGCACCTTGTTAAAAATAATCGCAGGGCAAATCACGCCCGACGCCGGGCGCATTGTGCGTGACGCGACGGTTGCCGTGTTGCCACAAATGCCACGCCACGGCGACAAAAGCGGTGGTCAGCGTCAGATGGCGGAATTATTGCGCGTTTTTGACAGTGGTGCGGATATATTGCTGCTGGATGAACCGACGAACAATCTGGATGTGGATGCGCGTCATACGTTTTATGACATGTTGGCGCAATATAATGGTGGCGTTATTATTGTCTCACACGACCGCGATTTATTGCGTCAGGTTGATTGTATTGTGGAATTGTCAGGTGGTAAATTAACAGTATATGGCGGTAATTATGATTTCTATGTTGATGTACGTAATGCCGCGCGTCAAAGTCTGGCGTCACAATATGCCGGTACACAAAAGCGTATTGCAGAATTAAATCGCACGATGACGGTTGCACAAAATACACGCCAGCATCACGAGGCAAAGCAGAAAAAAGACATCGGTACCGCACGCCGCAGTCGGATTGCAAGCAACGCCTTGCGTGGCAAAAGCCAAGAAACCGAGGCGAAAAAACGTAATATCATCCAAAAGAAAATAGATGAACAATTGGCACGCCAACAAGACCTGTCGTTGCAACTGCGTGATGATGTAATAAAAATTCCAATGCCATCCAAACCATTTTACAGCAAAGACTTGGTGCAAATGAATGGTGTTACATTTGGTTATGGCAAGCATAATGTGTTGCATGATTTCAATCTGACAATATATGGTGGTGGGCGAATACATTTGATGGGACCTAACGGTTGTGGGAAAAGCACATTGTTAAAACTGATAACTGGGGCGTTGCATCCAAATTCCGGCACAATAAAAACATTTGGTCGCATCGCATATCTGAATCAGGATTTGTCATTATTGAATCCAAATAAGTCTATTGTTGAAAACATAATGGATGTGGCTGGGATATTACAGCATGACGCACATGCGATTGCAGCAAACTTTGGATTCCGTGGCAATGCATCACGTCGACGGGTTGGCAGCCTGTCCGGTGGGGAATTATTAAAGGCAACCATGGCGGCTGTCCTGGGCAGCCAAAATCAGCCTGACTTGTTGATATTGGATGAACCAACGAACAATCTGGATATAAAAAGTATTGCTATCTTGGAATCTGCCCTGCGTCAATATCGGGGTGCGGTGTTACTGGTATCGCACGATACGGAATTTGTGCAAAATGTTGCTGTTGGATGGGACAAAATAGAAATATAAAGAAAGCGGGTTTTACCCGCTTTTCTTTATTCATATCGCAGACTGTCGATTGGATTTAATTTCGCTGCCTTTAATGCAGGGAATACTCCAGACGCCAGCCCAACAACAACCGCAACGGTTACAGATAATATCACCGGCCATGCGCTGAATGGCACTGTGTATCCCAAAACAAATCGTCCGACCCCCTGGGATAATCCGACACCCAATATCAGTCCAACCATTGAACCGATGAATGATATCAGTATGGATTCAGACAAGAATTGGATAATAATCTGATTCTCGCGTGCGCCGATTGCCTTGCGAATACCAATTTCACGTGTACGTTCCGCAACTGATACCAGCATCATATTCATAATACCAATTGCACCAACCAACAGTGATACTGCAGCAATCGCAATCAGCAACATCTTCATATATCCTGTAACAGTGTTCATTGTTTCCATAACCTGTTTCATATCGGTAATTTGAAAATCATCAGAATCACCATCGGATATTTTGTGACGCTGACGCAGCAGGGCAGTTATCTGGTCAATTACAACATTGTTGTCAGCATCCGAATACAGTTTCATCGAAATCATCTGAACGGAATTTGGGAAACGTGACCCCGACAGACGCTTTTTCAATGTAGTAATCGGAATAATCAGCATGTCGTCCTGACTGCCCATGGCGGAATCACCCTTGGCTTTTGTTACGCCAATTATTGTAAATGGGGTGTTTTGTACGCGGATTATTTCACCTACTGCGTTTTTCGGCATGCCCAGTTCTGACGCAGTGTCTGGTCCGATAACTGCATATGTTGACGCGTTGCGCACGGCTGCCTGGTCAAAGAATGTACCATATTCCATTTCAATGTTTTGCACTGTCGCATAATCCGGATATGCACCGACCATTGATGTTGACCAGTTTTTGTTTCCATAGATGATTTGCGCACCCGCATTTTGTACCGGTGTTACCGCTGCAACACTTGGTAACTGTGCCAAGAATTCTGCATCTTGGATTGTTAACGTATTGCGATTACCGCTGCGGACACCTGCGCTTTGCGCAGCGCCAGCGCGAATCATAATCGTGTTTGTCCCCAGGGCTGAAAACTGGTCTGTTATCTGATGCTGTACGGTTTCGCCAACCGCAACCATTATAACCACCGCCATAACGCCGATAATGATACCCAGCACGGTCAAGAATGAACGTACTTTGTTACCGCTGATTGACAGCCATGATTCTTTGAATATATCGTTAAACGTCATTTTTTGTGCGCCTTTTGTAATACAGATTCTGATTTTGGAACGGGACCATCGTATGTAATATGACCGTCATAGATATGTATCAGTCGGTCGGCATATTGTGCGATATCAAATTCATGGGTAATCATAACGATTGTGATACCCAGTTCTTTGTTCAGTTTCTTAAAGAACTGTAATATTTCATGACCCATTTTACTGTCCAATGCACCCGTCGGTTCGTCCGCCAGAATTAACTTTGGATCGCCAGCAAGAGCCCTTGCAATTGCAACACGTTGCTTCATACCACCTGACAATTGTGTTGGCAGATAGTATGCAAACTTTTCAAGTCCAACCAGTTTTAACATTGCGTGCGCGCGTTCCGCGCGTTTGGACAATGGCAACCCACGATACATCAACGGCAACATTACATTGTCCAATATATTTCGCTTGGTCAACAGGTTAAATTGCTGAAAAACAAATCCAATGTATTCATTACGTGCGATGGCTAATTCATCGGCACTCATTGCCGTAATATCTGTGCCATACAGTTTGTATTGCCCAGATGTTGCAGTATCCAATGCGCCGATAATGTTCATACAGGTTGATTTCCCAGAACCCGATGGTCCCATAATAGATACAAATTCCCCGGGATAAATATCAAATGTATTATCAAACAAAACCTGTTGTTCACCACCGGTTTCCAGTGGGAAACATTTACAGATTTTATTCATCGAAATAACAGGTGTATTCTTCATCATTTTACCCCACCGATTACATTGGACTACCACGTCCATTTCGTTTGCTGTTTTTATTGTTGCTGGTTTTTGCCTGACCCTGATATCCGACGATGATTTTGTCACCCTGTTGAATCTGGTCGGATATAATTTGTGTTTCAGTCGCAGATTCCAATCCTTTTTCATATTCTGCAAATATAACCTGACCATCGCGCAGAATCGCCATGTGTGTTTTTGGTGTGATTTCAGGGTCTGCATTTTCAATAAAGTTATCAAAATTACGGACCAAGAATGCTGCATTCTGTGCCTTCCATACATCGGTTGCGCTGTCAACGATTACGGTTACAAATGCTGTCATTCCCGGCATCAGCCGCATGTCACTGTTATTAACATCGATGACCACAGTATATACAACTACGCTGGATGTAGTTGTTGGGGATAATCTGACCTGGCGTACAGTACCATTGAACATATCGGTTGGATATGCATCAACGGTAAATGTTACGGTTTGACCTGTTTTGATAACGCCAATGTCAGCCTCGGATACAGATGTTTCGATTTGCATTTTTGTTAAATCTTCGGCGATTTCAAACAAGTCCGGTGTCTGGAACGATGCTGCTACGGTTTGACCCCGGTCAACCTTGCGTGATATAACGGTGCCATCAACAGGGGATGTAATTGTGGCATACCCCAGATTTGTGACCGCACGATCGTATGTGTACTGCATTTTATTAACAGTCTGTTCTGCCTGTTCATACGCGGTCTGGGACTGTTCCATTTCAGCGCGTGAAATATATCCATCCGCATACAGGGATTTATTGCGCAGGTATTCGTTTTTTGTATAGTTTAATTGTGACTGTGCTGACGTTAATGACGCGGCTGCTTCATCAACCGAAGACTGTAAAACAGACGGATCGATTTTTAGCAATACATCGCCTCTTTTTACCTGACTGTTGTAATCAACAAATATTTCACTGATTGTACCAGACACCTGGGAACCGACGTTAACGGTGCTGACAGGCTGAATTTCACCGGTTGCGCTGACTGTATATGACAGGTCACCACGATTGATGTTTACTGTGATATAGTTCTTTTTTGTATTAGCCTTATTCCCAGGGAATGCGAAATGTAACGCGCCACCCAATAATACAGCACCAATGCCAATGGTAATAATGCGGCGGGATGTAAAGATTCTTTTTTTATTTGTCATCAGATGATTCCTTGGTTGCTGATTCCAGTTCTGATTTGATGTCGCCAATTGCTAATGCCATTGCTGCGCGTTTTACAAACAGGTCGTATTTTGCCGCATTATTTTGGCGTTGTGCATCAACCAATTCTGATTGTGCCTGCTGCCAATCCAGCATGGTCGCACGTCCGACCTTGTACATGCCGGATGTGACCTTTTCGCTTTCGGTCGCGGATTTTAACAGGGTTTCAGATTGTGTTAATACAGTCTGGGCGGTTTTATAGTTCTGGTATGCCTTGAACACATCCATCATTGCATTGTCATTTGTGTTCTGTTCATTGTATTTGGCGCGTTCATAATCTGCCATTGCTGCACGTGCCCCATACATATTTGCAAATCCTGCAAACAGTGGCATAGATACGCGAATGCCGACGCTGCCGTTAATTTTTTCAGAACCAACATCAATCAATCCAGGGATATGTTGATCATTCCATCCGATTGAGCCAGACGCTGAAATGCTGGGCAAATTCTTTAAGAATGCAGAATTACGTTTGTGCCATGCGGCATCTTTCTGGGCGGTCGCACGCAACAGGTCAGGGCGCTTTTTCTGGGCGATTTTGATTAAATCATCAATATGTTCGCGTTCAGCGTCGGTCCCAAAAGTTGACGACATATCAGCAATTTGAATTTCTTGGTCGGCTGGGAATGCCAGTTTGGTCAGCAAAGTTCCTTTGGCAATTTCGCGATTGTTTTTTGCGCGTTCCAATGATAATTCTGAACTTGCCAAGGTTGTCTGTGCCTTTAATACATCGGCACGTGCGACGGCGCCAGCCTTGAACTTTTTCTGGGCGGTGTCATGCGCGGTTTGTGCCACCGCCAATGCAGACTGGGCAGATTTTACATCTGCATCCGCATTCAGTAATTCATAATATGCACCGACCATGCCATATACAAAGTTCTGCACGGTTTCACTGAATTCAAATCCGGCGGCGCGATATGTATCAATCATCTGGTTCATGTCGGACAGACGTTTGCCAAAATCAAATATCAAATATGATGCAGAAATTGATGCGCCATATGACCAATCATCCCAATTTTTGTTATGATAGTCTTTGCCGGCTGATGCGCCAATACTAACACTGGGCAGGTAACTGGCATATCCTGCATTTTTATTATAACGCGCTGACCGTAACGATGCATATGCTGCGGCTGTTTGCGGATTACGGCACAGTCCGATTTTAATTACTTCCTGTAAATTGATTTCACCGGCTGGCGCCTCTCGCATAGTTGCACAATCATCCGCACCCCATGCAACAGTCGGCAGCAATGCCGCCAATAAATACAATTTTTTCATGAAAACTCTCTCTCGTCTTTTAATTCCTAATATGACTTATTATACCGGAAATTTTCCTAAAATGCCTTAAAAAAGTAATAATGATTTGTTTTGATAAGTGATTGTTGCTATAGTCGCCAAACAAAGGACATAAACATGCATACATCAGGTTTAACCCCATCCCAGGTAAAAAGTAGCCGTAAAAAATACGGCGCAAATATTTTGCCGCAACCACGCTTAAAGACAGCAATGGATTTCCTGCGTGATGTATTTTCAGACCGTTTAAATTTAATTCTGCTGTTCTTGGCATTTGTGTTTATTGTTGTTGCAATCCTGGGACTGGGCAGCATGACCGAGGCATTGGGTATAATCTTGGTATTGGGGCTGATTTCGACCATTGATGTTGTAACCGGTCTGCGCAGTCAGCGATATTCGCGCCGCCTGCAAGACATGGCGTCTGTGCGTTTCTGTAATGTTATACGCAGTGGCAAAATCCAGAATATAAATGTGACCGACATTGTGGTCGGTGATGTGGTGTTATTGCATACAGGGGATACAATTCATGCGGATGGGTATTTGATTGATGGTGCGATTAATGTTGATAATTCTGTATTGAATGGTGAAACAACAAAAGTGCACAAGACTGTTATCAAGAATTATAAATATAATCCGCGTGCAAAGATTACAGGCGCGTCATATGTTGATAAAAACAGTCTGTTTGCCGGTGCGACAATTCAATCTGGTCGTGGTGCAATGATTGTAACGCGTGTCGGTGTTCACACTGAAAACGGCAAAATCTTGCGTGACGTTCAGACAATTGATGCGCCCAAGACATCATTGGATATTCAACTGGACAGGCTCGCGACACAAATCAGTAAATTTGGCTTAATCGGTGCATGCATTGTTGCTGTATGTTTAATAGTTGTTGATATAATGAATGCGGGTGGCATGTCACAATTCTTAGGACAGGGATGGTTGAATATTACAGCGTCTGTGCTGGGCATATTGGTAATTGCATTGACGATAATTGCTGCCGCTGTTCCCGAAGGATTACCGTTAATTGTCAGCCTGGTAATATCACAGAACGCGCGTGAAATGGTGCGTCACAATGTATTGGCAAAGTATCCCAATAAGATACCCGAGGCTGGCAATATCCAAATCCTGTGCACGGACAAGACGGGAACATTAACATCTGCAAAATTGATGCCGGTGGAAAATTTCTTGGGTGATGGTGCGGCGTTGCCATTTGATGCGCACACCGCACCAAACGATATATTCCGTCGTGGCATTATATTAAATGGTGGTGCGTCGTATGACGCCGACAATAATATTGTTGGTGGCAATTCAACAGGGCGTGCTTTGTTGACACTGATTGCACCAGATGATGCAATATTTTCAGATTTAAGTGATAATTATATAAAAGTCGCAGAATTGCCGTTTGACAGTGCGAACAAGTATTCTGCAACGCAACTGGTCGCACGCGATAAAAAATCAGACGCAATGACGTATTACATGGGCGCACCTGAAATGATATTGGCACATGCCACCCACTATATGACGCAGGACGGTCACCGTCACAAGTTAAATGTGAATACTATAAAAAAATTGATGTCTGATAATGCGTCCCGTGCAATGCGCCTGGTCGCAACAGCGATAAGCAACAAACCAATATCCAAAAACGGTTTACCAGATGATTTAACATTGGTTTGCATTACATCAATGCGGGATGAAATCCGCCCAGGAATACAGGATGCTGTCCGTACAATGCATAATGCACATGTCCAGGTCATAATGATAACAGGTGACAGTTTGCCAACCGCGATTGCCATTGCACGTGATACGGGCATTATGAACTCGCCAGATGACATTGCAGTTAATGCGACAGATTTGGATAAATATTCAGATGCTGAATTATTGGATGTTTTGCCACGATTGCGTGTTGTTGCACGTGCTGTGCCATCAACGAAATTAAAACTGGTTCAAATCGCCCAAAGTGCAGGTCAGAGTATTGGTATGTGTGGCGATGGTACAAATGATGCGCCGGCATTAAAATTGGCTGATGTTGGATTTGTGATGGGATCTGGCACTGATGTTGCCAAAGCCGCCGCAGACATTATTATAACAGATGATAACTTTGTATCTGTTGTTCAGGCGGTGTCATTGGGGCGAACATTCCTGCATAACATTAAAATGTTTTTGCGTTTTCAGTTGCCGATAAATATATGGCTGATGATTGCGTGCCTGGTGTTTCCATTATTCCTGGGGCACACTGCATTTTGGGCAACCCAGATTTTGATAATAAACATAATTATGGACAGTTTAAATTCCCTGGCATTCGGTGGCGAATGTGCGAAGCCTGAATATATGCACGAACCCGTTGTGCCAAAGGGGGCGCCATTGATAACCCCACGCGGTCTGCGTCGCGTGTTGTGGCTTTGCGCTGGCTTTGCATTGATAACATGCGCATTGTATATTCCAAGCTTGTCGCGGATGTTTAATACAGATACCCAAATGGAAACCGCGCGATTTGTTGTTCTGATATTTGCAGCAATGTTAAATGGATTTAATGTCAGGACAAATGGTTTGAACCCACTGCGGGGTATTTCATACAATCCGATGTTCTGGATAATTTCATTGATTGTATTTGCATCGACATTTGTAATGGTGCAATTTGGTGGGGCAATGTTCCATGTTACTGCATTAACATCGCAACAATGGTTGGTGTTGCTGGCATTGTCACTGTTGATTATCCCATGGGGAATGTTATCAAAGATTAAGCGTTAAAAAATCCCCCTGATGCGGGGGATTTTTATTTATATTTCATAATCAGAATTTGTGCGATATGTCATGCGTATATAGTTATAGAATTTCTGTATCGCATGTTTAAATCGTTGTGCTTTATTGCGGCGTTCCGGCAATATATCTGTGATTGGTATGTTCGCTGCTGTTGGCAAATTCACAATGACATGATTATTGCGCTTTAAGAAACTGGCATCTATTTCAGTCAGCATCGGCAAAGATACTCTTTTCAATTTTTTGTTATTGTGCAAGAAATGCGTACCAGTGTTGGTTACTTTTGGCAGTGATATTTCTGTCAGTGATTTATTATTATATAAAAAGTAGCCATCCAAAATCGTTGTTAAATTTGGTAGTGATATGCTAGACAGTATTTCATTATGGTATAAAAAGCTACTCTCGATAGTCGTTACTTTGGGCAGCGATATTTCTGTCAGCGACTTATTTTCGCTTAAAAAGCTACTGCCAATATGTGTCACATTTGGCAGTGATATTCTGGACAATGATTTATTTTCTGACAAAAAGTTATCTTCAATCCTTGTTACGTTTGGCAGTGATATTTGTTGCAGTGATTGGTTGTGTCGTAAAAAGCTATCACCAATTTTTGTTACATTGTCCAGTGATAATTCTGTCAGTGATTGATTTTCTGACAAAAAGTAATCGCCAATCATTGTCACATTTGGCAGTGACAATTCTGTCAGTGATTTATTGTGTGATAAAAAATTATTACCGATAGATGTCACATTTGGCAATGATATTTGTGTCATTGATTTATTGTCTGACAAAAAGTTATCACCGATAGAAGTAACGTTTGGCAATGATATATGTTGCAGTGATTCATTATGTTCCAAGAAAGAAAAACCAATCTTTGTCACATTTGGCAGCGATATTTCTGTCAGTGATTTATTGCGTGATAAAAACGTGCCACCGATATATGTTGCATTTGGCAACGATATTTTGGACAGTATTTCATTATCGTATAAAAAGCCATTATAGATAGTCGTTACTTTGGGCAGCGATATTTCTGTCAATGATTTGTTGTTTGATAAAAACATGCCACCGATATATGTTGCATTTGGCAACGATATTTCTGTCAGTGATTGATTTCTTGATAAAAAGCCATCACCGATATAAGTA
>CAMWQN010000022.1 GCA_947176385.1 uncultured Rickettsiales bacterium | reverse complement strand
AGTAAAACCAGCAGCGAAAAAAGTTGCGGCAAAACCAGCTGCAAAAAAAGTAGCTGCGAAACCAGCAGCTAAAAAAGCAGCAGTAAAACCAGTTGCAAAAAAAGAAGTTGCGAAAAAGCCAGTTGCTAAAAAAGTAGCAGCAAAACCAGCAGCAAAAAAAGTTGCAGCGAAAAAGCCTGTTGCAAAAAAAGCAGTTGCGAAACCAGCAGCAAAAAAAGTTGTTGCTAAAAAAGCAGTTGCAAAAAAGCCTGTTGCAAAAAAAGTAGTTGCGAAGAAACCAGTTGCAAAAAAAGCACCTGCTAAGAAAAAATAATAAATTCCCCCGCGTGTGCGGGGAATTTTTTTATCAATGTTCGGATGTCTATCCGACCTTTTTTTATAAAAAAATCAGTCACATGATTTCACAGTGTGACTGAATTTTTTAATGGATAATCCGCAAGGACCCTTGATGTGTTTTGTATATGTGGCGCGACCTGTCGCACAACCGCGTATGCATTTATCGCGCGGGTTGCGCGTATAACAATCTTTTAAAACAAAAGGAATTAAACACTATGTCTATATCCATAGATAACGTCTTCGTAAAACAATTCGAAGCGGATGTTCATCTGGCGTATCAACAGATGGGTACAAAATTACGTAGCACCGTACGCAGCAAATCAGGTGTTATTGGTGCATCAACAACGTTCCAGAAAATCGGACGTGGCACCGCCAGCACAAAATCACGTCATGGTATTGTGCCGGTAATGAATCTGAACCACGAACCTGTCGAATGCGTATTGCAAGATTACTATGCTGGCGATTGGGTTGATGCATTGGATGAATTGAAAACAAATGTTGATGAACGTCGCGTTGTTGCCAGTGCCGGTGCATATGCATTGGGTCGCAAGACTGATGAATTGATTATTTCTGCGATGAACAATGCAACGGCATATGTTGGTGATTATACCGGTGGATTAACTAAATCATTGATATTGTCTGCGATTGAAGAATTGAATGCCAATGATGTTCCGGACGACGGTCGTCGTTTTGCGGTTGTTGGTGTGCATCAGTGGAACCAGTTGCTGGGTATCGAAGAATTTGTATCCGCAGATTATGTTGGTGATGAATTACCATTGGTATCAGGTGGTGCGTCTAAGAAATGGTTGGGCATCACATGGTTGTTGCACAATGGTCTGCCGCTGTCAAATGACACCAATCGTGACTGCTTTATTTATCATTCTTCATGCTTGGGTCACGCATGCGGTCAGGAAGTCAAAACAGACATTTCATGGCATGGCGAACGTGCAGCGCACTTTATCAGCAACAGCATGTCCCAGGGTGCGGTATTGATTGATAACGTCGGGATTGTACGTGTTAAGTGCAAAGACAACGACACAGTATCTGCATCGTAATTATAACCACTTGCAACCAAAGGATAGATAAAATGGCATTTCAAAATAAAAACTTGTCCGTGATTGCGTATGCCAATGGATTTACATTATGGCACTATGCAGCAAATGAAACATTGGCAACAATTACAGCATCCGGATATTTTGATAATGTAAAAAGCTTGGTCAACACTGGTGATATTATAATCATCAATGCTTCTGATGATACAGTAATTTATAAAATCACAGTAGCAAGCGGTGTGGTTACAACTGGTGCATTATCTCAGAAAAAGGCTTAATGCTGTTATGCTATATACGGGTCGATATATTCGACCCGTTTTTATATAAACAATAAAATATCACAGGAAAAAACATGCTGACAAAAATAGACTTATGTTCAATGGCGTTGTTGAAAATAGGGGAACAACCAATCCAGTCTTTAAGGGATGATACCGCATCGGCAGCGTTATGCCGGACGCTGTTTGACACAATAACAGATGCTTTATTGGCAGCGTACCCGTGGCGTTTTGCATGTCGTGAATATACATTGACGCGTAATACAGACGGTAATTTTTTAATCCCGGCTGATGTGTTACGTGTATTACGATGCGATGGCGATATTATCGGCAATCGTATTGTGTCTGGTTCTGACAATGTTTCTATTCTGGCGATTGCGCGCATCCCGACCGAGGGCTTTCCCAGTTATTTCATCGGTGCATTGGTGACCAAACTGGCAATGGAATTTTGTATCCCATTAACTGGTGATCAAACTGTATTTCGTATGTTGGCGGCATTGTATGAATCAGAACTGCAATCGGCGCGCTTTATTGATGGCACCACATCACAGGGACGTGGAATAGATAACTTTTCTTTGATTAACGCACGGTTTTAAATATGGCAAATTTTATAAAAACACAAACGTCGTTTGCACACGGCGAAGTCGCACCGGAATTCTATGCGTGCGATAATATTCATGGACTGTCGAAACTGGAAAATATGGATGTGCTGGCTGGTGGTGGGTTAACACGGCGCAAAGGCTTGGCGCATGTAATACCACTTGATGCAAATGCGCGTCTGATACCGTTTTCTGTCAGTGATACGCAAAATTATATCTTGGTTTTGGGGGGCGGGCATTTATGCATTTATGACGATGATACGTTGATTGCAGATTTGTTTGCGCCATGGTCGGAATCAGCATTAAGTAATCTGCAATACGCCCAGCGTTTTGGCACGATGATATTTGTGCACCCGGATTATCAACCGCGTATTTTACGGCGTGAAAATGGATTGTTTGATATTACAGAATATGACTTTGCACGCAATGATGCAGACATGTCAATAAAGATGCCGTTTATGCGATTTGATGATTCAGATGGGATAAAGATAACTGTATCTGCAAATTCTGCCGGGAATAATTATGCGACATTGACGACCAGTGCCGATTTCTGGACCGCGGATAATATAAATACACGTATCCAAATGCTGGACAAGCAATGGCAGATTACAGCGGTAACAGATGCCCGTCATGCAATTGCATATGTAAATGGCGGATATACGATGCCGTCGTCGCCTGTATCAGATTGGCGCGAAGGTGCGTTCGGTACCCGCCGTGGCTGGCCATGCAGTATCACATTTCATCAGGACCGGTTGGTATATGGTGGCTCACGCGATTACCCCAGTGGTGTCTGGATGTCGCAGGTTGGTCGTCATAAT
Organism: uncultured Rickettsiales bacterium; assembly: GCA_947176385.1. GTDB lineage: Bacteria > Pseudomonadota > Alphaproteobacteria > Rs-D84 > Rs-D84 > Enterousia. The sequence goes on along the minus strand of CAMWQN010000022.1, from coordinate 11,367 downwards.
AACTTTGATGTTGGTACCGGCTTGGATGATGAAGCGATTTTTATCACATTGCTGTCACAGCAGCGTCAGCAGATTTGCACAGTCGTCAGCAGTGACAATTTGCAGATATTAACATCGGTTGGTGAATGGGCGATTTCCAGCAAGCCATTGACACCATCTGTTGTCGATATAAAGCAGCATACGTCAGTTGGCAGTATTTCATCACATTATCTGCCGCCCCAGAAAATCGAAGGCGCAACAGTTTTTATTTCATCAAACGGTCGTGATATTCGTGAACTGGATTTAGATGAACTGGGTGATAAATATAATGCGACAGATTTGTGTTCCATGGCAAAGCACCTGATGAATAATCCGATTGACATTGCATATAATGACCAAACGCATCAACTGTTTGTGGTTATGCAGGACGGTCAAATGGCTGTCTTGAACCAGAATTCAGCATTGGGAATTTCAGCCTGGGGAACTTATAAAACAAATGGACTGTTCAAATCTGTTGCGGTTGTTGGTGAAAACACATACGCCGTTGTATTGCGCGACGACAGTTATGCATTGGAACGCTTTTCGGAATCTGCCTTATCAGATCCAGGCGATGATTCATTTGCATTTTGTGCAGCGGCATTACCATTGCGTGGGTCTGGGCATAATGCAGATGCGGTCCGTATTCGTAAAATCACGGCGCGCATAGAAAACACTAAATCATTATTCATAAACAATTGCCGTATTTCATTGCCGAATAGCATTTATTCGCCTACGTCATCCGGATATACGGGCGATGTATCAATAAATATGCTGGGGACCCAGCGGGATTTTACCACACCCCTGTGGCAGATTCATGGCAATGACGCATTACCGATAACAGTACTATCGGTTACTATACGTGGATTTTATACTGTTTAACAATAATACAATACAAAAGGAAAACAAATGGGACAACTAGTATCAGATGTCAGTGAAGTTCTGGACTACAAAGACGCCAAGAAGCAAGCATCAACGACGCGGAAACAAATTCTGGCGCAAATGGCAGAAGATGAAAAGACAAAAACAAACCTGGTAAAGAAAGCATTGGCTGCCCAGCGTGCGAAATATGGTGCATCAGGCATGACAAACAAAGGCATGACCGAAGACGCGGTATTAAAGCGTCTGCAGGGCGAAGCCGCAGCACCATACGAAGAAAAACGTAAAACGAATCTGGAAAAACTGAGAAGCACCCGTGCTAAAAAGCCAAATTTATTAAAGTCGGTTTTATCGCGTTTTGATAATATTGTTGGATAAAATGTGGGGGCACACATGTACAAGATTTCTTATGATGCGGATGGCACAACCACAGAATACATGTTTTCGTTTCCGTTTTTCCAGAATGCCGATGTATGTGTCGCTGTGGATAATCAGAATTTGTCGCCTGAAAAATATGCCGTTATTGCCAACGATGATTTTACAGGTGGTACGGTAATATTGCTTGATGCACCGGACGCAGGCATCCGAATAGATATATTTCGTCACATATCACTGTCGCGGGTCATTGATTATCAACCAATCGCAGAACCAGACCCCGAAGATTTAAACGATGATTTCAATTTTTTATTGGAAGCACTGCGTGACAGAAATGAACCAGAAACGAATTTGGCAGAATGGGCAAACACGCACGATAATGTTTTACAGTTCTTGCAGTATAATATGCAACTGGTCCAGGATAAATTATCCGGTGGTGGTGTTATGGGATTGTATAATAATTTGCTGTCTGTGTTAGGTGGCGCCTTGCCAAGACTGATAAACGATTATGGGTATATTACAGATGCAACCGATGTCACAATCAGCGACGATTACGGCGTTTTGTGATTTTTTGGATCAATGGAATACGATACTGGGATTAACGACACCCGCACATCATCGTCAGATTATGCAGTTCTTGGCGGAAATATGGTATCAATCACCACATCGTGGTTTGCTGATGGCATTTCGTCATTCGGGCAAATCAACTGTGTTAGGGGTGTTTGCGGCATGTGTTTTATATCTGCGTCCCCAGACACGAATCTTGATATTGTCGGCAGAAAGTTCGCTTGCCACGCGTATGGTAACGCATATCAGAAATATATTAGAGGTGCACCCACTATGCGCATCACTGGTTCCGACCAAGAAAACAGAGTGGGCATCAAATCGGATAACGATTAACAGACCGCCCGGTACACGTGAACCATCGGTTGTATGCCAGGGAATTGCAGGCAATATAACCGGTATGCGTGCAGATTTGATAATATGTGATGATATCGAGGTTCCAAATACAATCGCCACCGCCACAAAACGTGAAAATCTGCGCGAACGATTGCGGGAATTAGATTTTATATTATCCCCCGGTGGCACAATGATTTATATCGGCACACCACATACACTGGATACGATTTATCGCACATCAGATGATGATATTAAATAGACTGTGGTGCATCCGGCGCGTTATCTGTATCAACCGGTTCGCGTGTACTGATAAATGCACGCAGTTTGGTTAATAATTCAACGCCTGCATCGCCGAACATTGGTAAATATGTTTCATATTCTGGCATGTCTGCCTGAATTTCTGCGCGTGTACGTTCTGAAATTGGCTGATTTACCATTTCACTGGCAATGTTCCACAAACGGTACGCTTGATACGTTTGTGTGACGGTATCCCATTTCGCAGATAAATCCGGGCGTGTTTTTAACGCAGCGCGAATTGCCTGCACCCATTGATCACCAAAGTTTTTAACAATATCCAGGTGTTCAATACGGTTTAATCCGTCTTGGTCCGGGGTAAAATTGTTAATTGCATATTCCAGTTCTGTTATCTGGCTGTCATTCAAAGGGATGGTTAATTCTGATTGGGTCATCAGTCCGCCATATGGCAACAGGTCGCGGTCAATGCTGTCCATTGATGTTTTTCCGCTGCGCAAGTTTTCAATATGCTCTATCAGCATTTTACCGGTTGGCATCGTGCGCAGTTCTTTGATAACATCTGGTTCGGCTTCGTTTACGAATACCGGATTTACCGCTGCCCATCCGCCAATAATAACGTGTTCCTGGCGATACAGGTTTAACAATCTTTGCGCAATAACGCTGGCTTTGGCTTTCATGTGCGTCCCCCCTGTGGCACAATGGAATATTTACTGCATTACAATCATAATAACTTTGTGCATTGTTTTGCCGGTAATTTTTTCTTCTGGGCTGGAAATCTGACCATATAATTTGCCCTTGGAATCCTGACGTACAATGGCGATTTGTGCATTTGCAGAATCGTTCGCTGTCATTTTTTCAAATTCTGCATCGATAAAGATTGCCAGGTCACCAACCTCAGGCTTGGCATCAACATTTGCGAAAACGTATGCGTTTTCAGGAATGTATCCACCAACACGTTTGGAATTTGGCATAACGGCATAGACACCCTTGACGCCTTCCAGTGGCATTGGTGCAACAATCATTGTTTTGTCAGTCTTTTTCAAAACAATTGATTTGCCTTGTGGAACGCCAAATACCGGTACCAGTTTTTTACGTGCGCTGTCATACAGTTTTGCACCATATAAACTGCCATGCATATCAATGTCAGACAATGGATTACCAGGAACCAGAACAGATTTAACGCGTTCCTTAACCTTGCTGATTTGTTTGTTTAATTCACCGGATTTGTACAGGTTTGCGATTTGATCAAACATGCCTTCGACATTCAGCGCGAATGATTTTGCCAAAGGTTCGATTTCGTTTTGATATACTTCGCGTTGTCCGACCTCTATCTTGTGATAAACAGACAGTGTCATTCCGGCGTCTTTTGCCGCCTGGGCGATAGTTTTACCAGTTTGCTGACGGATTTTGCGCAGACCACTGCCGAATATTTTCAGACCGCTGTCTTCGTTATCATTCAGACGGCGTTTGATTTCACTTTGCCACTGGTCAGCAACGTCATCAGATTCTTTGATAAAAATGTCGGATAATTTGCAACCCAAAATATTGCAGATATTTAACAATTGTTTTTGGTTTAAACGGCGCACACCTTTTTCGATTTTAGAAACCGCCGACAATGACAAGTTTGCCTGACGTGCCAGTTCTGTCATTTTCATACCGTTTGCCAAACGGATGTTTCTGATATTATTTGGAAAAATGATTTCTTCTTGCGCCATTTTGCAACTCCTTATATCTTGACAAAATGTTAGTCAATTTTAAGAAGTTTATCAAGCAAAATAATTACAATGGCATGTCATCAGGAATTGCGTTGGCATCAACATATTCTGGTGGCGGTGCATCATCTGTTGTTGTGTTGTTGGTCCCAGTGACATCGTATCCTGTTGGACCGCGGGATACGGCATCATCGTCCAGATTATCGAATAAACTGTATTCGCCGGCGAATGCCAAATGTACAGTGCCTGTTGAACCGTGACGATTTTTACCGATGATAACGTCACCCTTGCCACGTGCGTGTTCCATACGTTTTTCCCAGGATTCTTGGGTATTTTGATTTGGGGTGCCTGATATGCGTTCTGATGGGTTGCGGTTTTGCAGATAGTATTCTTCGCGGTATGTGAACATAACAATGTCCGCGTCCTGTTCAATAGACCCTGATTCACGCAGGTCTGACAACTGTGGGCGTTTATCATCACGTTGTTCAACGCTACGTGATAACTGGGACAGGGCAATGACAGGAACATCCAGTTCCTTGGCCAGCATTTTTAAGCCACGCGTGATTTCAGAAATTTCCTGAACACGGTTGTCGCTGTGCTTGCCGCCAGGGGATGTCATCAACTGTAAATAGTCAATTACGATTAACGCGACGCCACCAGCCTTGCGTGCCAGACGGCGTGCACGTGTGCGCATCATTGGTACACTCATCGCAGGCGTATCATCGATAAACAGTGGCACCTTGCCAATGGCGGCGGAATACTGTGACATTTTCAAGAAGTCTTCATCTGTCAATGAACCTTCACGCATAGCGGTTGTTGGAACCTTGGACTGCGATGACAGAACACGTGCGGCAAGTTGTGATTGGCTCATTTCCAAGCTAAAGAATACAACTGCACCCTTGTATCTGTCATTGGCGCGTCCGTATAGAATTGCGTTTGCTGCATTAAATGCAATATTCATTGCCAGTGTCGTTTTTCCCATCGCGGGACGACCAGCGATAATAATCAAGTCTGAGTGATGCAAACCACTGATGGATTTATCTAATGCGTCCAGCCCAGTTGTTAAACCAGATAACTTACCATCGGCTTTGTATGCGACCTCAGCTTCTTGTAATGCTGCCTGTAATGCGGTTGAAATTGGTGCAACTTCGCGTTCACTGGTGCCGGCGGTTGCCATATCAAACAGTTTTTGTTCCGCGATTTCAATCTGGCGACCCACTGGGTTATCCAGGTCTTCGATAAACGCAGCATCTGTGATTGATTGCCCCAGGTTTATCAAATCGCGACGTATTGCATTGTCATATACTATGCGTCCATATTGTTCGATATTAACAACGGTTGCGCCAGCGCCCGATAATTCGGTTAAATAATCGACCCCGCCGACAGATTCCAGTGTCCCTTGCTGGTCCAGGTAATTTTTAGCCGTAATAATATCGAACGGAATACCGGCTGCAAATTGACGTTGTGCCAGTTTGAATATTTCCTGGTGCGCTGGGTGTGAAAAATGTTGTGGCGTTAAAAATTCTGATACGCGTTCCATTGCGCGGTTATTTATCAAGATAGCTGCCAAGACGGCTTGTTCTGCTTCCAGATTTGTGGGCAAAGTTTTCGGGGTAAAGTCCATTTTGGTGCCTCTTGATTTATGGGGAATATTTATGTCTGATATAGTATATAAAAATTTTCAGTTTTCAACGCCTTTTTTGCGTGGATATCGTGTGTTACGGATACCTATTGTGGATAGTGCAGGGTGTCCTGCATGGCCGGAATTGTTTCCCCTGGAACGAATTGACGCATTGCGCCAGACGGTGGGACCTCGACACTTTTCGTCGCAAATGATGTTGGAATTTGTGCCGATTGACAGGGCACGCTTGGATCCGGATGCGTTGGTTCTGTATTCAGATGAATTTGACGCGCGCACTGCCAAAATTGCTGATAATCAAATCACAGGTGTTGCGGCATATTGGGATCCATCCGGCGGGCGTCGTGGCGCGGATGGCAGTGTATGCGTTATTTTATATCGCAATGATAAAACACATAACGTGTTTGTTCACGATGTGATGTATTTGACGGTACCCGACGGCACACTGCATCCATTGGGGTACCAGTGTGATATGGTTATCGATTTCCTGGCGCGGTATCATTTACATCGTGTGTATATTGAAACAAACGGCATTGGAAATGCATTGCCTGAAATCATGCGTGATGTTGCCACACGTCGTAATACGACAATCACTGTCCAGAATGTAATTAATAATCAGAACAAAGAAACACGTATCCTGGATGCGATTGAACCAGTCCTGGGGACAGGGCGCCTGCATATGCATACACGGGTGCAGCAAACGCCACTGATATCAGAAATGATTGGTTGGTCACCTGTGCGATGTGTGGGGCATGACGATGGGTTGGATGCATTGGCTGGCGCGATATGTGCCGCGCCGACGCCAGTTCGCCCATTGGGTGCATTGCCAACGTCATTTTCCGCAAACACGAATTTCCGCATATAAAGATGAAATAAATTAAAAACCTGAAACAAAAGGATTATTTATGCAAACAAATTATGAACAATTGCAAACAATGTATCGTCGTGCACTGGACATGCGCGCCCCGTGGCTAAATCGTTGGGACAGTGCACGTAAATATACGTTACCAGCCGCAGATGATGACATGGCGATGTTGTTTGATGCGACGGCATCTGATGCAGTCGATAATCTGGCGGCATCCATGTACACTTTGTTGACACCACCGGAATCATTGTGGTTGAATCTGGTTCCCGAAAGCGATGCGTCGCCGGATGCATTGCCTGCGACAATTGCTTTGCGTGCAAATTTAAATGATTCAAATTTTTATACAACTGTGCATCAGTGCTATCTGGATTTAGTCATTAATGGTACTGCATGCCTGTTTATGAGTGAAACACCAATTGGTTCTGCATCTGCATTTTCATTTACAGCAATCCCGATGACAGACATTGCGATTTTGCCAAATGCAGTATTTCATACAACGTCCATGCCAGCATCTGATGTAATTGCCAAATATCCAAATTGGACGCCGCCAACATCACTGCGTGACGAAATTGTGCGTGACCCGCAAATGCCACTGCGTATGGTGCAAGCGTTGGTTGGTACAGAATTTACAGCATGGTTGGATGTTGGTGGCAACATTGAAAACAATATTGTTTCAACGGGTACATTTGAAACCAATCCATATTTGATATTCCGTTGGGCGACATCATCTGGCGAAATATATGGTCGCAGTCCTGTAATGCGTGCATTGCCGGATATCAAGACCGCAAACAAAGTCGTAGAACTGGTATTAAAGAATGCAACGATTGCAGTATCTGGAATCTGGCAGGCAGATGATGATGGTGTTATAAATCTGGGCAATATTAACCTGACCCCGGGCGCGATAATACCGAAAGCTGTTGGTTCATCAGGCTTAACCCCTTTGTCATCTGGTGCAGATTTTGATGTGTCCCAGATAATATTAAAAGACCTGCGTGAACGCATTCGTCATGCGTTGTTGGCGGACCGTCTGGGACTGCTGAGTGAAAAAGAAATGACTGCTACAGAAATCATGGCACGTAATGCGGATATGATGCGAATATTGGGGGCGACGTATGGTCGATTGCTACATGAATTTATCCGTCCATTATGTGAACGTGGTTTGCAGATATTATCGCGTCGTGGTGTTATTGAAAAGATATCCCTGCACAGTGATGCGGAATTAAAGTATATCGCACCGATTGCGCAAATGGTTGCCGAAGAAACTGTTATATAGCCACAGGATTATGAAATGAAAGAAACAGAACAAAATTATGCCCGTGCGTTTTCGACGTCTGCGGGTCGTGCGGTACTGGCGCATTTGCGTCGTATCACGATTGAACGTGTGCTGGGGTGTGACGCATCAGACGCGCAACTGCGCGGGCTAGAGGCGCAACGTCAACTGGTCCACCAGATTGAAAATATGATTGCGCGGGGGACATAAAATGCAACGTAAGAACAGTGCGATGGAAATCGTTGACTTTCTGCGTGACAGTTGGTTTTTAATCGCATTTATCGCCGGCATGGTGTATTGGGTCGCGCGCCAGGATTCATCATTGGCAGAAATCGACCGTGCGGAAACCCGCATAACATCGCTGGAAAATCGTACAACGATACTGGAAACCGGCATTGCGCAATTACAGATGAAGATTGATGGTATCAAAGAAGATGTATCTTTAATCAAAGGCGCGGTTATGAAATAGTCATTTCGGAATGACCCGGTATATCCATATGCGGAATTTATCTGCCGGGTCAAATAAAGAAACCGGGTCTTGGGTGTCCCGACCTTTTTAGTCTTGTGTGTGGAGATAGATTTATTAAAAAAGTCAGGACATAAAAATACCACCAATAATTACAAAGGCGGCTGGAGGCTAAGAAACTATACCAGATAGTCGCAGTTATTCAATATATTCACTGCTCCTCCAGCCAAAAAGCTGTGGCTGGACGTTATTATACGCAACCCGGTGCGTATACTAGTAGAGGTTCTTAGTCCTCGTGCTGACATGATCATCAGCACGACAGCATTATATGCTATTAAAACATAAATTGCAAGAATTTAGGATTTTAATCTTTATTCCAGCAAATCGCCTGCTTTGATATATTCCGGGGCAGATTTGGGTAATTTTTTCTGGGCGGCGCGCGCATATTTTTTTGCCTGTTTAGTGTCGCCACGCATTTTATAAAATTCTGCCATTGCCCAATCTGCGCGTCCGTCGTCGGTACCATATGCACGTGCCATAACCCAATATGCCAGTGGGGTGGGCGTCTTTAAAATTGATGCCTTGACCAGTCGTATTGCGCGTTGCGTATCATCTGGTTTATTTCGTTCGGTCAGCACCAATGCCAATGCGGTTTGAATCTGGGGGGCATCATCGGTTAATGATAATGCGCGTTCATATGCTGTAACACTGTCGTCATAGTGCCCATATTGGTATTCAATATCACCCAACAATTCATAGAAATATGGGTTATTAGAATCCTGCGATATCAGTGTCATGGTGCCATTGCGTGCCGCATCCAGATTACCGTCATTCATACTGGCAATCGCGCGCGCATACAGGGCTGGCTGACTGTTGTCACTGTCCGGATACAGGGTGTGTACGCGCCGCGAACCGTCCAGATATCCAATTAATTTTGCGCGTATTAAATCATATCGCGCTGCGCGCTGCGCGTCACGTGTGGCATTGCCGTTATATGTTAATTTTTTTTGCGCGATTTGTTCACGGACATTTTTTAATCGTTCGCGCGTCAACGGGTGGTTTATACGATTTGGATTCACCTTGGATTCCATGGCGCCAGTCAATTCATTCATTTGTTCAAATACTTCAACAAAGCCCTGGGGATTTGCACCGGCACGCACCATCAGGTCCAATCCCATGTTATCTGCAATTCGTTCTTCGTCGCGGGAAAACGCCAACATAGACTGCGTCGCAATTCCGCCCGAACCCGCCAATACCCCCATACCCATTGATGGGTTGCCACCTGCAACCATTAATCCGACCCCCAGTGCCTGGATTAACATGCTGCGTTTTAATTCTGCGTCCATTCGTGCCGACATTTGCGCCATGTGCCCACCAACGGTGTGCCCCAATTCATGTGCGACAACCGCCTGTAATGCATCTGGTGTTTTTATCTGGGTCAGCAATCCTGTGTATATAAACACATCTTCGCCACCGCGGACAAAAGCATTAAAATCATTGTCATTTACGATGTATATTTTCAGGCGATTTTTTGGAATATTTGCCGCACCTGCGATTGGTGCAATCAGTTCGGTCAGATATTGTTCTGTTTCCGTATCGTTAATCAGACTGACCGCATATGCCTGCGTCGTGCAAATCATCATCAGAAATATAGTTAAAATTTTACGCACTGATTGTTTCCCCCCGGTCAAATATGAACATCAGGTCACGCACCCATTGTTCAAAGTTTTCCATGTCACGTGCGGCATTTGTTGCCAGTTTAAATAAATCGCGATGTTCACGATAATCAACAAAGTGATATTGAATCCAACCGCTTTGTCGTGTGCCCATCAATTCGCCAACACCCCGCATCATCAAGTCTTGTTCCGCGATGGCAAACCCGTCATCTGTCCCACATAATACATCCAGGCGTTTTAATCCATCTTCTGTTACATTGTACCCAAATACCAGAATACAATACGATTGCAGATTGCCGCGTCCGACGCGTCCGCGCAGTTGGTGCAATGCCGCCAAACCAAACTGTTCTGCATTTTCAATAACGATAACAGTCGCACGTGGGACATCGATTCCAACCTCTATTACTGTTGTTGCAACCAAGATTTTCATGTCTGAATCATTATCGGCAAATGTCGCCATGACTTTATCACGCGCTGCCTTGTCCATCTGACCGTGGACCAGTCCCACACAGCCAAATTCACGTTGCAAATCATCAAATCGTGCTGTTGCTGCGGTTGTGTTTGATACTTCTGTTTCTGTAACCAATGGGCATACCCAGAATACTTTTGCACCATTTTCAATCTGGGGACGCAGGTGCGCGACCAATTCATTCACACGTGTGATTGATAATTTTGTTGTTTTAATCGGAATGCGTCCGGCGGGCTTTTCATTAATAATCGACACATCCATATCACCATATATTGTCATGGACAGCGTCCGTGGAATTGGTGTCGCAGATAACGCCAGCATGTCTGGATTGTTGCCCTTGTTGCGTAAAGCCTCGCGCTGGGAAACACCGAAGCGGTGCTGTTCATCAATTATGACCAGACCCAAATCTTTGTATTCAACATCATCTGAAAATAACGCATGTGTGCCGATTATAACCTTGGTGCGTCCCGAACGAATGGATATCAGTTTTTCGCGCCGCGCGGCGCCTTTGTCGCGACCGGTTAATATATCGCACACAATACCCATTTTTTCGCACATTTCGCGCAGTTTGGCATAGTGTTGCTGTGCCAGTGTATCGGTTGGTGCCAATAAAGCAGTCTGGGCACCGGTTTCCGCCATTGCAACCGCCGCCGCCAATGCAACAATGGTTTTTCCGCTGCCCACATCCCCCTGGACCAGGCGCATCATAGGTACATCGCGGGTCATATCAGCTATTATTTCATCAATTGTGCGCATCTGGGCACCGGTTAAACCAAATGGCAACCCCGCATAGAATTTATCAATCAGTGCATATTTTTTCGGACGCACCACACGGCGATTGCGAAT
>CAMWQN010000021.1 GCA_947176385.1 uncultured Rickettsiales bacterium | reverse complement strand
ACATAATATTCTGGTACGACAGAATTTATCATCATATGATTTCTTGTAAAATATACGGATAATTTCCGATTTCAAATTGTATTTCAATCTGAACCGTTTGATGGTTAATTTTTGCCAAAAATTACCGCGGAAATTCATCAAACCTAATGCAAATTGCATCAATTCGCGACCAGCAGATGGATGTGTTTTATAATAAGATTCAATATCTTGCAAGGAAATGATATTTCCTTTCTTGGCAAAAGAAATCAGATTATGTGTGATTTGACCAGAATGAACACGATGGCGATACAGTTCGGCGTTCAAAATAAATATCTTTTTGGCAAAATATACCGTTAATATGTGAAATGGTACATCATGCACCGGATTGTGACGCAATGGAAATTTTATATCATGTTGTAATATAAAATCGCGTTTAATGATTTTCGTCCATTGCGGATAAAAGCAGTCTAATAACCCATATTTATCAGAAATTATCCCGGTTTCAATATATGGGAAACGCAGACGTTCTGTATGACCTGTTGCGTTTTCAAATGTTCGTCCATAACACATGCATAAATCGGCGTCAGATTTTTCGATGGCTGCATACATACTGGACAGATATTTTGAATCATACATATCATCTTGATCAATGAAGCAAAGATATTTTCCTTGTGCCTGTTGGATGCCGAAATTCAAACTGTTACCAGGTCCAGAATTTTTATTGTTAAATACACGTATGTTTGAATGGTTTGCTGCATATTCGTTCAGGATTTCAGCAGAATTATCAGTTGAACCATCATTGACAATGATAATTTCATAATTGGAAAAATCTTGGGATAATATACTGCCGATGCTATCGTGCAACCAGTCCTGACCATTGTACACTGGCATAATTACAGAAATCATAACCTTATCACGCATTATTTATATTCCTTGTTTATATTGTGTATTCTATGGGTTGTTTAATAACCTTGGCTGGAACCCTGGTTTTTATCTTCTTTGCAGGTATACCCGCCAGAATAGAAAATTGTTCGTATTGTCGCCTATGCTTATATTGTTCCAACAACATAATGAATTGTTATTATTTATTATACAATTATTACCTATGGTTAAGTTTTGCGGATTTATAACAAAAAAATCCGAACCAATATATACATTTTCTCCGATTTTTGCCCCACATAAACGTAAAACTTTATTTTTTAATCTGGTACAACGTTTTTTACACTCAAATATATCCAAAAAGTTTAATATTTTCAGAAGCAAATGCGGACGCGAACGGATAAAACGTTTTATACTCATCTGCTTTCTCCGTGTTTGATTATATCAGGATAACCCCAAATTGCGGGCGAGTCATACTTTCTGGTCGGAAAACGACCGTATTCTGGAACTATATCCAATTTATTATCTTGTATAAATTGCTCTACTTTTTCTTTCAGACTGACAGGTTTACCTGAACAAATATTTTTGACCCCAGAAATATTATCATCCAATGTTGCAGTCACAATTTGTTGGGCGACATCTTTGATATCTAAAAAGTCATACTTATTTGTCCCAGATGTAAAAGGAAAAGACTTTTGTCCATTTTGACTCATTTCTAAAATTTTAGAAAATATAGAATGATTATTTCTGTCATCACCAGTTATGTAATAACCACGCAGCCATTTGATGCGAACATCTTTATTCTCTGCATATGTCAGTATCGCCTGACGCAGTGCGTTTTTTGCAATACCGTACAATGACATAGGATTGCAGGGTGTTTCAGAATTTATTTCGCCTTCATGGTATCCAACCTCATGCATAGAACCCATAACAGATAAAATTTTACATCCGGAATCTATCATATTCTTTAAGAATATATAATGTTTGGGCAAGTTTATAATATGCGAATCAGCCTTGTGATTAAAACCGTCTTGCCATGCCAGATGAATAATGGCGTCTGGGCGCCCCAACAAATCATATAATTTAGGATCGCCACCATTTTCAAGAACATCAAATTTATAAAAACCGTCCACCGTCAATGGTGCTCTATCTTTTCTATCTACAATATATGTTTCTAGCCCCGCGTTCTGGCAAGCACTGACAACATGCTTTCCAATATATCCGTTTGCACCGGTTATAAGTATTTTCATTTTTATACCTCTATGTTAAATTGATTTGGTACACGTATATATTTGCCAGAATTTATTCCATCTGATATCTGTTGGTCGTTTAATATATACAAATTTGTCAATTCTTCATTTTGTTTCTGTGATTGATTGGCTGAACTGTTTTCTAACTTCTTGCGTATGTCTTTTCTGACATGCTTCATGTGGTGCATTACAATTTCGCCCAAAAAGCAAAAACGTGAATTGTGTTTCAATTTAATTTTACGTGTCGGATCGCATAAACACGGTATTTCGTCATAAAATGCATCAAAGGTAATTTTTTGATTTGCATCAATGCGATGTATAAAGGGAACAAAAAACGTTGCATAATCGCGATAACGTATTGTTGGTGTTAAATAACAAACAATATTACACACTGTATGTGATAAATTACGTTCAATTATATTTTGATATGCAGCACGAAATACATCTGTTTCATAGAATTCGTCTGTGTCCATTGTCATAAAATGTGTACAGCCCACATTTTGTGCCGCACGCAGTCCTAGATTACGTTTGTTTTGTTCGTTTTGGGTTGGGTTTAGTTTTAAGTCTGGTTCAAAAAATATCAATTCATCAATCAGTCCCATGCTTTTTAGTTTTATTAATGTGTTTTCCAAATCAGTGTTGCACATATTTCCGTGCCATGAAACACGTTGCCAAACAACATTGATATAATCCGCAACAGGACGGATTTGCCGTATTGATTGTTCCAGTAATTCTTCACCGTCCCATACACTGTATGAAATGCCAAGTTTTGGGTTGTGGAACGCCTTTACTTTACGATGTCCCAATGAAAATATTTTTATGCCAAAAAGATATATATGTGTTCTGGCATTTTGACCAATTTCTTTATATAATATTTTCATAACATTTATCTCCGTATGATTTTGAATGTCGTTATAAGTCCCAATCAGTACATATGTTTATCTAAAAGAATCTTTTATCTTATGTCGGATTGATTTGAATGGAATCAACAGACAAAACATTCGAACAACAAAATCCAATGCACGTGTTTGCAATGATAAATTTCCCGATAAACGTTGCATTATCAGCGGATGCTTTTTATATACATCAATGTGATTTTCAATTACCTGCATAACCATTTGATGATGGCGTTCTTTTTGTATTGTGGTAATCATGGAATCTGGATGCTTGCGATAGTAAAACATTACTTGATCAAACTGATGTACTTTGCGTCCCAGTGATAATATGTCCAACCAAAAATTCCAATCCTCTAGCCCATATTTCATATTAGGATTGTATCCGCCAACTGTTTCCCAGTCATCGCGACGGAACATGTGGCTGCATACCAGTATGTTAACGCGCAACATTTGCAGGTATGAATATGTACCCATGTCCCATATGCCAGATTTAGTACCAAAAAATTCTGTCTGACCACCAACAATACCTGCATCAGGGTTCTGGTCTAAATAATCAGAGGCTTTTTCCAAGAAATCTGGTGATATTTTGTCGTCGGAATCCAATGGCAAAATATATTTGCCATGTGCATGTTTTATCGCAGTGTTTCTGGCACCAACTAATCCCATATTTTCCTGGTGTATTATGGTAGTTTTGGGCTTTTTCATATTGTGCAAAATTTTTTGCGATTCTAAATCTGTTGAACCGTCATTAACGACAATTATTTCAAAATCTTGCATTGTCGATGCCAGAACAGAATCAATAGATTCATTTAAATATTGTGCCTGATTATAGCAAGGAATAATAACACTAACTTTTGGCATAATATTACCTTTATATTTGTCAGATTGATTTATTGAACTTTCATGATTTTTACAAATGGTATTTTGCCAAACAGACATATTTTATAATCTGTTGAGCCCCACATGGTATGATGGCTCTTGATTGAATATATCGGCAGCCCACAGAACCGCAGTGAATAAATATTTTGATATGGGATTTTATCTGGGCAATTGTGGCGCATTGCGTGGCTAAGTATATTATCGATAATTTCATCGGTCGTATAAGGCAACAAATATTCTATTTGTGTTTTATGCTTAATTGCCATCTTTTTCACAAATGGAATACCAAAATCTAAAATAACCTTTGGATTATCATATACGATTGACGTATTTTCTGTCATTTTATCATGATACAATGCCGCTATTTTATACCCATGGGACAGAACAATTCTGCTTAAGCGTACTTCGTATTTTAAGACAACCTGTGATTTAGTTTCTTGATGCGTTATATTTGTCATAAATTCATCAAAAAATGGTGCGGTTGCAATTTTCTTGTTTGCCCCAATAAACCATGACTGCAGTGATTGTGGCAGATATGGATTATCCGTCATGACCAGTCCTGTCATGTCTGCGTCACGGGATTCTAAATCTGTTAATACATTATCTATATCCCATAATGGACCATACACAGAATCATTTACCAAATATGTCCATTCGTATTTTGATAATAATTTATTATCCCGCGCCCATATATAACCACGCTTGTATGAACCAAAATCATATTCGCCGTGGCGTTTGGTGGCAGCATACAATATATTCGGTATTTCCGTTATTTTGGATAATTCTGATGCAGGCAAATCTGTGTCCATAACAAAAACAATATCGCCCAGTTTTGACAATGCGTTCAGATAATGCAACAGTGTGGCATCTGCGATGCTGTCTTTGTCATATCCGGCAAAGATAAACAACCGTTTTTTCATTTCATATTTCCTATTTTAATAAAATCGAACAGATAGATTTTGTTGTTCTGTATACGTAATAACGGCAATTTCCAGAACAGATAATATTTAGTCTTGGTAATCGAATACTGCTTTCTGCGCATCAATGGTATAACCCCAAACAGTCTGAAACACTGATTCAATTCGCGTGTCATATCCAGAATTTTTCGCGTGTCAGATTGATTGCTTAACAAGGGGTTTAAAATGTTGGTACGTACTAATTCGGTACTTTCCATCTGTTTTTTATGATGCACGACAGAAATATTCGCGTTGTGCCATCTGTATTTCAATAATACTTCCTGGATATTATGTATTTCACCATATTGCAACAATGTTGCCCATAATCCGAAATCTTCGGCATGCTGGTATATCGGATTATAGTATATGTTATTTTCACGCAAAACCGATGTTCGTAACATTACGGTTGGATGTGCGACCAATGAACCATAAGCCAGTAAATCCAACAACCTTACAGTCCGGGGATATTTCATTTCTTGATTTCTGTCGCCAAATGCATGTGCCCATGTGCCGACTGCTGCAACATTAGGATTATCGTCCATATATTTAACTTGTCTGGCAAAGCGTTCTGGTAATGCGATGTCATCGCTATCCATGCGTGCAATGTATTCACCCTGGCATAAATCCAAACCTTGGTTTAATACGGCAATCAGTCCTTGATTCTGTTTATTATCAATGAATTTTATTCGTGTGTCTCGGTTTGCATATTCTTGGATGATTTTTGCAGTGTTATCTGTACTGCCGTCGTTTATGATGATGAATTCAAAGTCTGTAAATGTCTGAGATAGGATGCTTTCAATCGCCGCTGCAATATATTTTTCTGCATTATATGCAGGCATCAGTACCGATAGCCGTGATGCACCACCAGCACGCGCCGCGCAATGGCGATATGAAATCTTTGACATAATAAACCCTTTGCGTTTGAAGACAAAGTTGTGACACATGTCACAGTTGTTGATCAGATTACAATATAAATACTGACAATGCAAGTCGGAATAAAAATAATTGAATAATATCCGTATCTTTGTTACCATGCCATTCAACATACTGAAAAAGGATATTTTCATGGCAATCAAAGTTCGCGATTATGAAGTGCGATTAACCCGTAACAAAGAAGAACGTCGTCAGGTGCGTGCCCTGCGTTATGAGGTATTTGTCGAAGAAGAAGGCGCCGGCGTCACCGAAGAACAACGTGCCCTGCGCGAAGAATATGACGCTTTTGACCGGTTCGCAGAATATATGGCGGTATTTCATAATGGTCGTGTTGTTGGGACATATCGTATTATTGACCGTCGCGCGGCGGAAAAGATGGGTGGCTTTTATACCGAGGGCGAATTTAACATATCTAAAATCAAGAAAGTAAAACAAAATATTGCCGAAATGTCCCGTGCATGTGTTGCACGCGAATATCGTGAAAATGCATTGGTAATGCGAATGCTGTGGGCAGGACTGGGTGAATATGTTGTCCGTCGCAAGATTGCGGTTTTGTTTGGTGTTGCGTCATGGGTTGGCAGAAAGCCAGCAGCATCTGCGCAGGCAATATCATATCTGTACTATAATCACCTGTCACCACTTAGCCTGCGTGCAACGGTTGTCAGCGAAAACTTTGCAGATGGTGTAAATCCAAAATTATCACGTATGAACATTTTACCAGAGGCGTTTATTGACGAAGACGATGCCAAACGTCAAATGACACCATTGGTCAAGGGATACTTGCGCCTGGGCGCCACATTTGGCAAGGGCGTATTTGTTGATTATCCGTTTAATTCATATGACGTGTTTGTAATGTTGCAGACCAAGAATATTGACCCAACATATCAAAAGCATTTCTTGGGCAGTGAAAATGCGCTGGATGGTTTGATAGAAGATGACAAAGACGGTGTCATGAAAACATTGGGTAAAATGGCGTTGCTGCCGATTACAGGACCGTTCAAGGTCATGCGTGCATTTGCAGAATTCTTGTTGCTGGAAGATGCCGATGACGCAGAATTGGTCGAAGAATCCAAAGATTCAGAAGAGGGCGAGGAATAAAATGCACCACGTCCGTCGCCAAAATATTTTTAATACCACCTGGGCATGTGTAAAATTCACATTGTTCTGGCTGATAATCATTGTGCAATTGCCAATAATTCTGTTGTTGCCACGTGGACGTTTTGGGGTTCGGTATATGCGTTTCTTTATGTGGTGGCTGGTTAAACTGGCAGGTATAAAAATACGTGTACATGGAACTGTTTCAAAAAATCGCCCACTGTTGGTAATTTCAAATCATATATCTGTTTTTGAACTAGCGACATTCCCATTTGTATTCGGTGGCAGTTTTATTGCAAAAAAAGAAATGGAATCATGGCCATTGGTTGGCTGGGTGGCGCGCAAATTTGGTGTGGTATTTGTTGATCGTCGTCCATCGCATGCAATGGATGCATTACAGGTTGTGCAACGCCAGGTGCAACAGGTTAAATACCCGATGATTCTGTTCCCCGAAGGCACCACAACAAATGGTGCATATGTCAAGGCATTTAAGAGCACGCTGTTTAACTTTGTTGAAAATTCAAATGTAACAGTGCAACCGATTGCGATGCATTATCGTTTCCGTGATGGCTGCCCAATATCAGACGTTGACATGGCAAATCATTATGCGTACTTTGATAATGCAAAACAAGATATGGGTCCAAAATGTGCCCGCGAACGCAGTGCATTTGCCCAGGTATTTCATATCATGGTAATCGGTGGATTTCGTGTTGATATTACAATTATGCCACCACCGCAGTTGCATGGCATGGACAGAAAACAAATTGCAGCGACACTGTTTGACATCGTGTCAGACAAATATATGGAATTAAAAGATAAAACAGTTAAGTAAAGAGAAGTAAATTATGAAAACAGCAATTACACCAACACGCAGTGAAGATTTCAGCCAATGGTACCAGAACTTAATTACCGCTGCCGATTTGGCAGAAAATGCCCCAGTTCGCGGTTGCATGACGGTAAAGCCATATGGTTGGGCAATCTGGGAATTGATGCGTGATGAAATGGATAAACGTATCAAGGCATGCGGTGTGCAGAATGCAAACTTTCCATTGCTGATACCAATCGAATATTTTAACCGCGAAGCGGAACATGTTGCCGGCTTTGCCAAAGAGGCAGCAGTTGTAACCCATTATCGTTTGAAAATGATTGATGGTCGTTTGCAGCCAGACCCAGAATCAAAATTAACAGAACCATATATTATCCGCCCAACATCTGAAACCATTATTGGCGAAGCAATGTCGCGCTGGGTGCAATCATATCGTGATTTACCAATGAAGTTAAACCAGTGGGTAAACGTAATGCGCTGGGAAATGCGCCCACGTATGTTCCTGCGTACATCCGAATTTAACTGGCAGGAAGGACACAACGTATTCGCCACACATGACGAAGCAAACGCCGATGCACGTCGCATGCACCGCGTATATCGTGATTTCATGGAACAGGTATTGGCTGTCCCTGTTATCATGGGTGAAAAAACACCCGAAGAACGCTTTGCCGGCGCCGACCACACATACACCACCGAGCAGATTATGCAAGATGGCAAGGCATTACAAGCGGGTACATCACATGATTTGGGACAGCATTTTTCAAAATCATTCGGTATTCAGTTCTTGGGTACTGATGGAAAATTGCAGCATGCCTGGACGACATCTTGGGGTACATCAACGCGTATGATGGGTGGTCTGTTTATGACACATTCTGATGATGACGGATTGGTTTTGCCACCGGCTGTCGCACCATATCAAATTGTGATTATTCCAATTACCCGTGATGATACGGCAGACAGTCTGAATGCATATGCTGAAAAACTGGGTGATGAATTGCGCAAGCACAACATCCGCGTTTTGGTGGATACGTCTGATATGCGTGCACCGGATAAAATGTGGAAATGGATTAAGCGTGGTGTGCCACTGCGCGTTGAAATTGGTGCCAGAGAAATGGAATCCAACACTGTAACAGTTACACGTCGTGATTTGGGTCGTGATTCAAAACGTACAATCACAACCGATGAATTGATTGCGGGGGCGACTGATATCCTGGCAACAATGCAGAATGATATGCTGAACGCAGCACGTGCTCGCAATAAAACAATGATACACGATGTCGCAGATTTGGCAGCATTAGATGCCGCATTAGAAAACGGCACAGTGGGATTCTTCCGTATCAAATACGAACTGACAACCAATGAACAGTTTGAAGCGTTGATGGAAAAATACAAAATTACACGCCGTTGTCTGGACGATAATGATCCGACATATGTGTTCGTTGCAAAATCATATTAAAAAAAATCCCCCATCCGATTGGATGGGGATTTTTGTTAATGGTACCGATATCTGTTTTCTGATATAATATTCACCAGAATACAGGGGGAATATATGAAGGTTGCGATAATTGGTATCGGTTCTGTTGGCTCTGCGGTTGCGACTGCGGTAAAAAATACGGGCTTTGTTCATGAAATGGTTTTGTTTGACCGTGATGGTGTCCGCGCCCGTGCCGCTGCCCAGGATTTGGGACATGCTGCCAGTTTTGGATTTGATGTCAAAATTACAGCGGTCAGTAATTATCGTGGTATCCGCGGGTCTGATGTTGTGATTATTGCTGCCGGTGCAAATCAGAAGCCTGGCGAAACACGTACCGATTTGTTGGCTAAAAATGCGGCTGTGATATCAGATGTTGTACCGCATGTTATGGCAAATGTTGATGCCAAGAGCGTCAAAATAATCGTTGTTACAAACCCACTGGATGTAATGGTTATGTTGACCCAGAAATTATCTAAATTACCTGCATCGCGTGTTATTGGTACTGGGACAATGTTGGACTCTGCGCGCCTGCATACAATATTGGCGCATCAGTTGTCAGTATCATCGCGGTCTGTAAATGCATACGTGCTTGGCGAACATGGCGACAGCAGTGTTGTTAATTGGTCATCGATTTCAATTGGCGCGATTAGCTTGGATGATTTTTGCAAGCAGATGAAAATATTATTACCGCAAACTACGCGTAACACAATTGCACATCGGGTTCGAAATGCTGCATATGAAATAATCCAGGGACGCGGCGCAACATGGGATGGTATTGGGGCTGCGGTTGCGGACCTGTTGCGCTGTATAATAAATGATGAACACCGCATATTAACAGTCAGTTGTGTGTCTGGACGCGCTTCGGATATGGTTGCGATGTCGATGCCACGCGTTGTTGGTTGGGATGGCGCGGGGCAAATGTTACGCCCGAAAATGTCAGCATCAGAATCTGTATCCCTGCGCAAAAGCGCGAAAATAATTCGGCAAAATTATGATATAATTCGCAAATAATTCACGGGGCGTATGCCCCGTTTTGCGTGGATTACAACCCTATTTATAGTGATAAAAATTTTCGTTATACTGCCCATATAAACCAAAGGGCACGACAATGAAATGCAATGTGAAATTTTCTTTGTTTCCAAATGGACAGGGTTTCAATGCGACATGTGACACGCGCAAGGTTGGCGAAATAACATTTGTCCGCTTGGGCGACAAAATGATAATAGACCATACTGCGGTCGATATTGAATTTCGCAACGATAATGTTGGATTAAATTTGCTGCGTCAGGTATGCAATCTGGCACGTCAAAATCATCACAAGATTATAGCATTGTGTCCATTTGCCCAGGCAATGTTTAATCGGTATCCAGAATTTGATGATGTACGTCTGATAAATGCGCATTAAAAAATACGGGATGTGCATCCCGTATTTATACCGACAATTCCAAATTGGATTCATACTTGATAAAATCTCAGATCTAATAATATTAGATGATTTGTCATATGTCCATAGGATAAAAATCCGCATAATAATACTGTTGCGGCGTATCACGTTTTTTATTAATATGCCATGACAAAGGGGGAATCTATGCGTTTTAATTCACGTGCATGGTTAGTGTTCTTGATATTCTTGAATGGATATATCAGTCTGTCTTTGGAATTGGTTGTACTGCGTCAGTTGACTTTCTTTGTCGGGTCCAGTGCGGTAATTACCAGTATAATTATGGGAATATTCTTGGGGTTCATGTCACTGGGGTATTTCTTGGGGGCATCAAAACGCGTGCGTGATAATCATATCCCAACGATTCTGGGAATCAGTTTTGTAATAATCGCAGCCTTGGCATTTGCAGCCGGAACATTTACATTGATTGCACGTTATTTTGGCTGGATGTATCAGATGGGTATTCAGGTCGGCGCAATTCAGACATTTTTGTATTCTGGTATGTTGTTGTCAATCGGACCATTCTTGTTCGGATTTAATACGGTTTTATTGTCGCGCAGATTGTATCAGTTTAATACAAACTATACCGGCAATATAATGGCATGGGATACAATTGGTTCAGTTGCTGCATCAATGGCAACCACACTGTTGTTAATGCCGTTTATTGGGGTAAATCATACTGTAATGCTGGTGGTTGCATTGGCATGTGTTGCGGCATTGATTTCACGTCTTCATTGGGCAATTGTTGTCGCATGTATCATGATTGCAATACCGACATATTGGTTAAATTCTGATAAATATCAAATCAATCATCATGGTATATTGGTAAATAATGCAAATTCTACAATATATGTTGGTCAGATGGCTGATGGTACACGCGTTTTAGATATGAATGGTTTACCGATGTCGGTATATAATCCAAACAATGGCGCAGCTGCAGAATATATAAATTATATCAATGATAATTTTATATATAACCTGCCCACCGACCGGGCGCGTAAAATTTTAATCCTTGGGGCAGGGGGCTTTACCGCAGGCTTAAACGATACATTTCATGAATATACATTTGTTGATATTGAAGGCACATTAAAAGATGTGTCAGAAAAATATTTCCTGGGGCGTCGTCTGTCACCAAACAAGAAGTTTATTGTCCAGGATGCCAGTCAGTATTTAAAGAATACGCCTGATAAATACGATATAATTTTGTTAGATGTTTATTCAAATTCGTATCAGGTCCCAGAAAGCTTGATAACTGCGGAATTCTTGCAGCGTATTCGTGCACGTGTTGCAGATGGTGGCATTGTGCTGATGAATATGGTAACCAGTCCAACATTTGATGACGCATATACACGTGTATTTGATAATACGTTTCATGCGGTGTTCCCGCACAATACTTCACGTCAGGTTATGGGACCGATAAATCCATGGGCGTCGCCATCTGTACCATCAAATGTGATATATGTGTACTATAATCGTGAAAATGATAATCGCATATATACGATAAATAAAACACCGGTCATATATGACCGGTATTGATGGGGAAAGCCGGGTTTACAGTTTCAGGTTTTCCGCAACAAAATCCCAGTTTACCAAGTGGTCTAAATATGCGTCGATAAAATCGGCGCGTTTGTTTTTGTAATCCAAATAGTATGCGTGTTCCCATACATCCAGACACATCAGTGGTTGCATGCCGTGCGCGATTGGTGTGTCTGCATTTGGTGTCGTAATTATTTTCAGATCATATTTATCACGTACCAGCCATGTATATCCACTGCCGAATACAGATGCTGCGGCGGATTTGAATTGTTCACGGAATTTATCGCTGCCACCAAATGCGCTGGCGATTTCGTATGGGATGCCACAGTCGCTTTTGGGACTCATATTATGAAAAAAGAAATTATGGTTGTATATCTGGGCGGCATTATTAAAAATCTTTTTGTCTGAATCAATACTGGCACTTTCGATAACGATTTGTTCCAACGGCATTTGTTCATACCGTGTACCCGCAATCAGGTCATTCAGATTTGAAATATATGTCGCGACATGTTTGCCGTGGTGTGTTTTTAAAGTGTCTTGGGACATATATGGTGCCAATGCGCTGGTGTCATATGGCAATGGAAATTGTGATAGGGTAAACATAAAATTCTCCTGTGTTTTTTATATAAAAATATTGTGTCGTGGGATGGGGTAAAAAACAACAGGAATATTTATTATATTTTTTCTGAAAAATGGCTTGCGCCAAATGTCGCATATTTCTATAATCCGAATATCAAAAGGAGAAATACATGAAAAAATTATCAGTTTTATCTGCATTGTTCGGATTGATGTTTGTTGGTGCTGCATCTGCTGCGAATATAACAATTTATCATTCACCATCATGCCCACACTGCCATCACGCACGTGAATTTTTCAAAGACTATCTGATTTATGAATATCCAACATTATCTATTACCGAAGTTAATGTTATGGATGAATCAAATCGTACAGTTTTCTTGGAAACATTGGAAAAGTGCAAATATGAAAGTGGTGGCGTACCAGTAATTGTCGTTGGTGAAAAATGCTTCCAGGGATATGCAGACTTCATGCAGGACGAACTGCGCGAAGCCGTTGAAGCAGATATGTCTGACGCAGATAAGGCAACTGCTGCAGAAAATAAAAAGGCATTAGCCGCCGATGCAGAAGCATTCCGCAGTGCAAATGCATCCCGCACAGATGCGATTAGTCAGTACAAGCCAGGCGCACAAAAAAAAATTGATAACGCCGGATCTGTGAATACAAACCTGTATTGGTATGTTTTGTTGATAGCAGCGGTTGTTGTGTTGGGAATTGTCTTGGTCAAACGCAAGAAATAATCTGAACACGTCGTTGTTTGACATATTGGGAATAAATCCATGTTTGATTTAACAACACTTGATTATATATACGTGGGCGTCATATTGGCGTCCACGATTTGGGCAACAATTCGTGGCGGTATTTATGAAACTGTTGCAACATTATCGTGGGTTGTCGCTGCGATAACTGCGCGTTTTGTATCGCCATTTTTGGACGGATTACTGCAAAGTTGGTTTAACTTAACAGATTCAACTGTCGGCACATTGGTTGCATCGTATTTTGTAGTATTCTTTGCGATATTGTTGATTGTTGGATTTATTAATCAGAAATTGCGCGATAAAATCCAAGAAAGCATCATGAATGTTACCGACCATACATTGGGGGTTATATTTGGTATTATCCGTGGTGTGGTTGTTATGGGATTGGTATATTGGGCAATGTTGTGGTATTATTCTGATACGCCAATGATGCCAAAATGGATTTCTGATGCACGTACGCGTCCATTGATGCAATTGACAGCATTAAAATTGGACCAGTGGTTTATCCCAGGCGAAGAAAACAGATTATTACAGCGTGATATCACGGGGACACGTGAAGCGATGGAAATATATAATAATCTGATAAATCCTGCGGTTGCACCATCAACCAAGGATACCAAACCGGCAGACACAACACCTGCAAAAACGCAAAAGGCATCGGATAAATCTGATAAGCCTGCGGCAGCGGCAAAGCCTGCTAAACCAGCACCTGCGCCTGCCCCACAAGCGGAAGAGGTTGGCTATAAAACAACCGAACGTACCGCATTGGAAAATCAGTTGTTGCAAATTAAAACGGTTGCCGACGCAATTGAAGAACGCGAAGCCACCCGTCAAACCGAGGGTAAAAAATAATACCCCAAAACATAGATTTAAAATCCGCCCCATGGCGGATTTTTTTTATTGGCATATCTTCCTGGTGCATTCGCGCGATAAATACATGATAATAACCATGTATGAAAAAGGAGATACAAAATGCTAAAATCAAAAATATGCTTTACAGTTTTTGTACTGTACGAAATCATTGCTGTTATATTGCTGCATTGTCAAAATACATGCAATGCAATGTTCAGCGGCACATTTTGCAACGACAGTGTATTCAAATACTTTTTGATATGCGCTGCGGTTCCAATGTTGGCATGGGTGCTGGGAATGTGGATTCATGAAATATTCTTTGCACGTCGTCGTCGTTCATTTTTACATCGTGCCCGTGATGTTATGGACGATGTTTCTGATGGTGTAAAAAAACATCTGGGACGTGCATTTGATGCCCGTGATATGGATAAATATCTGGCTGCTGCGATATTGTTTGGTATCAAAAAGTATTCGGACCGTCATCCACAAATGCGTAACACAATACGTAATATTATTGATGGTGCGGATGGGCGCGCATATTCATATGATGATGCTGACGATTACGAAGACGAAGAAGATGATTACGCGAATCCAGCACCACGTCGCACCACCGCATCCAAGACAGCGCGTCGCACATCATCCACAGCACAATCTAAAAAACGTCCTGCGTCAAATGCCAATCGTCGCACATCGCGTTAAGGATTGTAAATACCCAACCTACAAAATACCTGCCACATGGGCAGGTGTTTTTATTTTTTTGAATGTTTCTGTTGCCACCGCCATGTATTGCGCAATGTTTCATCCAGCGGTGTTGTTGATTTCCACCCCAGAATACGCGCAGCACGTGATACGTCCGCCCAAACTGCCGGTATATCCCCCGCACGACGTGGGGCAATACGCCAATTTACTTTTTGTCCTGTTGCCTGTTCAAAAGCGGTTATGATTTCCATAACAGACAAACCATGTCCAGTTCCCAGATTAAATATTTCGACGCCACGTGGTGCATCAATCATATGGCGCAACGCTGCAACATGTGCTGCGGCTAAATCATTAACATCAATATAGTCACGTACACAATATCCATCTGGCGTTGGGTAATCGTCACCAAATACATTTAACACATCACGAATACCAGCGGCGGTTTGGGTAATATAAGGCAACAGATTGTTTGGTACACCGTTTGGCAATTCACCGATTTCTGCCGATGGATGTGCACCAATTGGGTTAAAGTAACGCAGTAATGTTGCGCCCAATGTTGGGCATGCATGGATGGTGTCGGTTATGATTGCTTCGCCCATAATCTTGGTCTGACCATATGGGCATGTTGCAGAACCTGTCGGCATGTCTTCGACCACAGGCAAAATTTTTGAATCACCATATACGGTTGCAGATGATGAAAATACCAAATTGGGGATATTGAATTCTGTCATTGCATCCAAAACATTCATCAATGCAGTTAAATTATTTCTGTAATATAACAATGGCTTTTCAACAGATTCACCAACGGCTTTTAATGCAGCAAAATGAATTACACCGATTGCGTCGCTGTGCTGTGCGAATACTTTATGCAGCGCGTCAAAGTCTGCACAATCGACCTGTTCAAATATTGGACGAATACCTGTAATATTTGTGATTCCTTCCAAGACACCGATATTGGAATTGACCAGGTTATCAATAATAACAACATTGAAGCCTGCCTGTTGCAGTGCAACGCAAGTATGTGAACCAATATATCCACATCCGCCAGTCACAATTATTTTATTGTTTGCATTCATAACCCACCCTGTATTTATTTAAAATAATTATTACATAAAATCAGTACATGGTTAACAATAAAAATATCTACATATTTGCTACATACACAAAAAGGACCGACATTCAGGAAACAAAAAAATCCGCGGAAACCGCGGAAATTCTGGTGCCAGTTGTCGGACTTGAACCAACGACCCTCTGATTACAAATCAGATGCTCTACCAGCTGAGCTAAACTGGCAACGTGCTATACTATACAGGGGTCAAGTTGTAATTTCAAGTATAAAAAATGAAAAAATGCTTGCTTTTATAAAATAAGCAT
>CAMWQN010000020.1 GCA_947176385.1 uncultured Rickettsiales bacterium | reverse complement strand
CGGCGATTATTGCCCCGGCGATATTTGTTGCTGTGCTGCCTGCCAGTAAACCAGTACGCCAATTGCCCAGATTTTTTGATTTATTCTGTAATTCGACCAATTCAGCCATTTGTTCCATGGTTGGCAATACATTATTAAAGAAATCCTCATCAGACATATTTTCAATGTTTTTGGGGTCGCAATAGCCCGCACCACACAATTCACGTGACAATGCGTCCAGTTGCTTATCAATTTCTGCCTTGGAAAATCCGACAGCAGCTGCACCAATTCCTGCTGCTGTGCCAACACCTGTCACGGCAGTATTTATCCCAGCCATTGTTTTCAGATGATTAAATTCGTCTGCGAAACCGATACATTGTTGTTGTGCGTTATGTATTGCAGAATCTAAACCTTCATCTGCATGTGCGTCAATTGTGATACCAACAATGGTCAATATTGATAAAAATCCAAGAATCTGTTTCATGTCAGGACATTATACCACATGTTACCAATAATATGAATAAATAAGTATTCGATTAAATACAAAGAACCGCCGGCAATTACTTGCCGGCGATTTCTCCCTTCCTTCCGGATAACCGGAAACTGATGTGCAATGTACCGCGCAATTGCACGGGGATTGCAAAACTTATGCTGCCATCGCAACGCGATCTGTGGATTCGACTTTGCCTGCATCCATAATCTTTTTGGCTTCTGCGAATACCATTTCTTTGACGCGCAATGCTAATGTTTTTGTATCCAGGCTTTCTGCTGCAATGTCAAAGTTATCTGTGCGAATCTGCAATGATACGTATGCACCAACCAATGATGTACGATTTAAATCTTCAATAGAACGTGGTGCATTGTTTTTGCCAATCTGCAATTCATCGCGCAGTGATATAATCTGGCGATCTTCGTTAACCCAAACGGTTGTTGTCAGCACTTGATTCAGTGCAATCATGATTTCTTTGATGTTTTTTTGCATGGCGCGGTCCCTCCTTTTACGGGTTTTGTATCAAAAACATAAACAAATCATGTATTTACATACGTATTTACAAATTTGTTCGTATTTTTGTGCCGTTTGTTTTCGTTATCCCCAGATTTCCGGTTTTTCTTAGATTTCTGAGGGTTTTATTTCTTTTTCCCTTTGTCTATACACGAATCATAGAACAAAAACGAATCGCAGGTCAAGTGGAAAATTCATTTATTTGAATTTTATTTAAAAATATATGTAATTTATTTGCTAGACCATAAAATCCCATGAATTGATTATAAATTGTCATTGACAACCATGAATGTGCGTGCTAAATTGCGTTTGAAGTCGGAAAGGGAACACGGGCGCAGCCCACAAACAAAGACCACAAAATGTCATTGTTTCTCTCATCTTATGAAAATCGTTTGGATACCAAAGGGCGGATTTCTGTGCCTGCCTCTTTCCGGTCTTCTGTGTCCGGTGAAAAGTTTCCGGGTGTTGTTTTATATCGTTCCTTTACCAATAATTGTATCGAAGGTTTATCAATGTCCCGCATGGAACGGTTGGCGGCGGCAACTGATAAAATGGGTGTGTTTGATAATGAATTGGATGATTTGACCGCAATGCTGTTTGCCGATGCGCGTCAACTGATGTTTGATGTGACAGGGCGTATTGTTATCCCGTCTGACCTGTTGGCACATGCCGGGATTACAGACAGTGCGATTTTTGTCGGTCGTGGGAACAGTTTTCAAATCTGGAACCCTGATAATTTCCGCGCAGCCCAAGATGCAGCGTTGGCACGCCTGCGCAATGCGCGTCCAAATATAAAGATTGATTAATTTGCAAATTATAAAAAGTATGTTATAATTTTCCTGCATTGGTTGATTACCAATGTGGGGTGTAGTTACCTCGTAAAGTCCAAAATAACTCCACTTGGTTGGAGGGCTGTGATATATCTGAATAAACAGCACTATTGACTTTAATAGTAACTAACCTCCAACCGTCCTTAATCACGACGGTATTTTTTATTAACAAATAAAAATGATGGAGTGTAAAATGACAAACCAAATAATAATCAGTGCTGGTTATTATGGCTGTGCAATACGGTCAGCACGCGATAAATATAAAATAAGCGCACGAACAATGACACATTTGCTTGGTTGTGGGGCCGAACAATTACATCGTTACGAGGTAGGATACGATTTAATCCCGCGCGATGTGCTGCGGCGCGTATTCAAATATGCTGCAATGATGGACAAAATGATAATGGATGATGATATGGTTCAATAAAAAAACGCTCTTTGGAGCGTTTTTTTTATTTATTGGTATTATTTTGCGACGCGTGCGCGAAATTCTGTGCATGGACGGAATGATGTTACGCGACGTGCAGAAATAACCGCGGATTCGCCGGTTTTTGGGTTGCGTCCCATGCGCTGTGGCTTTTCCAAGATTTTAAAACTGCCAAATCCTGCGAATTTTACTTCTTCGCCATTTATCAGTGATTCTTGGATTTCATCAAATATTACATCCACCAATTTATATGCGTCAGCGGTTGTGAATCCAAAACGTTCGCGCAGACGCATTGCCAAATCATTTCTTGTAACTGTTTTCATTTTCTACACCCTGATTAAAGCCGCACCCCAGGTCAGACCACTGCCGAATGCGGGATATAAGATTAATTGTCCACGTTTAATGTATCCGTTATCCATGCCATACGCCAATGCTAATACGCCAGATGCTGCACTGGTGTTTGCGTGCTTGTCAACGGTAACCAAAATCTTTTCCAATGGGAACCCCAGTCTTTGTGCACCACTTTGGATAATACGCAGGTTTGCCTGGTGTGGGATAATCCAGTCAACGTTGTCTGCGGTAATGCCGGCGTGTTCCATGATATAACTAGCTGCCTCTGGCATTAATGTTACAGCCTTTTTGTATGTTTCTGGACCGTTCATTGCAACCTTGTGATCCAATGTTCCATGTAGCATATCAAAGCATTTCCCGTCAGCCATAATGACAGTGTCAATGATACCGGAATAACTGGATGTTGAATGTTCGAAAATCAGTGCGCCAGCGCCATCGCCAAACAGTACAGCAGTACTGCGATCAGACCAATCAATAAAGCGTGACATTTTTTCTGCGCCGATAATCATGATGCGATGATGCATGCCGCTGGTAAAGAATCCACGTGCACAGTGCAGGGCGTAAATATATCCCGTGCATGCACCGCGTACATCAAACGCAGGGATGTCTTTGGTTGCGCCCATTCGTCCCATTACCTGAACACCGACAGATGGGAAATCCAATTCTGGTGTTGTTGTTGCGACGATAAGCAAATCGATATCATCAATTGTTAAATTTGCGTTTTCCAATGCGCGTGTTGCTGCAATGGTTGCCATATCGACGACCGTTTCATCGTCTGCCGCAAAGTGGCGTTCACGCATGCCAGTACGTTGAACAATCCATTCGTCGGACGTGTCCATAATTTTTTCAAAATCTTGGTTGGTCATAATGCGCGCTGGCAAATAAGAACCATAGCCAATCAATCTGCTGCCCATTCCATTCCTTTTAATTTTGTACGCCGTATTATATCCGTGCGGATAAAAACTTGCAATATTAAAATCGTGATAATAGAATAATTGCGCATGTCCTCATAGTTCAACGGGATAGAACAAATTCCTCCTAAGAATTAAATCCGGGTTCGAGTCCTGGTGGGGACGCCAAGAATTGGCGAACACACAGTGACGAAGAACCATATAAGCGACGTTAACGTCGCGTTGGGTTCGAAAACAAGTAGGTGAGATAAGCCATAGCGCAATCGAACCGTTACGGTTTCCCCACAGGTGCGCATGCACCGAGGGAATCCTGGTGGGGACGCCAAGTTATAAAGCAAGAGATAAATAACATGAAAAACAAAGCCGTAAATATTGGAATTGTTGCAAGTATCCTGCCACACATATTTTGCTGTGGTTTGCCGATAGTATTATCAATTGTGTCGTTGTTTGCGCCTGAATTGGCGCACAGTGACGCATTTATCCCAGAATGGCTGGAACCATGGATTTTTGTATTTTCGGCTGGTATGTTGGGCTTGTCGTGGGTTCTGGTTATGCGTGAATGTCAATGTGCCTGCGACCATTGTCACGGTGGTAAATCACATCATGTGCAAAAGGTTATTTTAACTATTGTTACGATAATATTTATTATCAGTATATTATTGCACGTTGCAGCGCATCATTAGATTTGGGGAAAGGATATAAAAACAGGGGCGTATGCCCCCGTTTTTTTATTCTGTAACTTTTATTTCAGATAACCATTGTGTAACTGTGCCGTCGGAATTGTCCACGCTGCCGCCTGATATTTCAAGTCCTGTTAAATTATTTGCGCCGCGACTTTCGGTTGCAATGTCAGTGAATGTGCGTGATGCACCGCCACCGCCGTGTGTGACAAATGGTGCAATTGTTTTGCCAGACATGTCATTTTCGCGCAGGAATGATTTTACAGGAATTGACATTGTGCCCCACCAAACCGGTGTACCGATAAATATGGTATCATATTCGGATAAGTCTGGTGCGGCATTTATTGCGACAACTGCATCGTTGTTGATTTCGTCTTGTGCGATTTTGGTTGTTTCTGTGTAATCTGTTGGATAATGATTTGCGTCGACGGTTTCTATTTTAAATGTGTCTGCACCTGTGGCGGTTGCAATTTTTTGTGCGAGTTCTGCTGTGTTCCCAGTGCGTGAATAATACGCAACTAATGTTTTTGCGTCTGCTGCGCTGCCTAATGCCAGAACTGTGCACAATGCGCCAAGTATTCTTTTCATGTTTTCTCTCCTTCTTTATTAATATATTAAATTACACAAATTTTTCTGGAACTAATTTAGTCATATTTTTCCACATCCGCCGGAAAATCGATGTGTCTGGACTGCGTTTATATACGCGTGGGGTTGTGTCGCCTGGGCGGCTGCCGGTCCAGATTGTATTGCCATGCGCATCATGCGTTACGTGCCATGCAGTCTGGGTGTCTTGGATAATCATCTGGCGCAGTTTGTCTGCAAATTCGCGACTTTCAAAGATAGCTACATTTTCTGTATTGTAATACGCGCTGCGCGGATCCAGATTAAAACTGCCAATCCAGGAAATGTTGTCGTCAAACACAATTGTTTTGCTATGCAAGACGGAAAAACTGGATTGTTTTCTTTCGCGGTCATGTTGCTTTGCCCGCAGGTTTTCCGCTGACAACATAAATTCATAAACGTCTGCGCCGGATTCAATTAACTGGTCGCGGTACTTTTCCCATTTTGAATAAACGGTCGGTGCATTGGTTGATGCCAGTGAATTTGTGACGACGGTAAAGTGTACACCAGATTTTTCTTCGCGCAGCATGTGTTCCAAGCCACCTTGTCCTGGGACGAAATACGCTGCCGACATATATACACTTTTGTTTGTCTTATCCCACAGGGTCTGCAGGGCTTGTATAATTGCGCCACGATATTGTTCTTTTTCTGCCATTGTCATTTCGACCTTGGACGGTGGGTCAGCCAAGAATTTACCGTGACCCCATGAAAAGTCAAAGTGTTTATACTTAAATTCGTGTTGTGCCAGCGATATAATTTTGTTGTATCGGGCAATGTCGGCAGCACTCTTTTGTTGAATTGTCTGGAAAGTCCGTTCCAATTTACGCATTGCCTTTTTTGATTTTGCCTTTGGAAACACATCGGCTGGGATTGACAGGTGGTGATTCCAGTATTCGTTAAAACTGGCAGTTGCATAACGTGTCATGTCGCCCAAGAACAATACGTCTGTGTCTGAAAAGTTTGCCGCTGTTTCAGGATAGAAATAATTACTGCCAACATTTCGTCCGCCGGTTATGTATGCGATGTTGTCAACAATAAACAGTTTATTATGCATGCGCGAATTCAGGCGTGAAAAATCCATCAAGAATTGCGGATAATATAAAATATTGGTTCTATTTGATACAGTGTTGAATACTTTTACTTCTATATTTGGGTGCTGGTTTAATAAAATAAAGTCAGCGATGTCGGATTTGGTACCATAGTCATCGACCAGAATTCGAATTTTTACCCCACGGTCGGCAGCATTTTTTAATTCCCCGACCAATACCTTGGATGAAAAATCGTTGCTGTATATATATGTCTGTAAATCGATAGTCTTGGTTGCCATGCGTGCGAACGCGCCACGGATTATAAATGCAGACAGTCCGTCTTCTATTAGTGATGCACCACTGACTTCGTCCCCGTTGTTTAATTCTTGGGCATAGCATTGTGCAATTGGGGTTTCCATTGGGTCATAGTCGAAATCGTCATGTGTGACCTTGGCGTTGTATCCATCCAGTCGTTTATCATGCATTGTTGTCGGCACAGTTGTGCATCCTATCAGTGGCAGTGCCAAAACAAACATAGATACTTTTGTTATTATCGACAATTTATAAAACCCCTTTCGCGGGATTATATTATAAAGTAAAAATGTTTTACAAGGTAAATCAATCCCCATCGTGTTATAAAAATAGTTTTTAATATTGATATTAGCGCTTGCCACAGTTGTTGATTTATGATAAAATACAAACATTAGGAAGGAATGTTTCGCTATGAAAAGACTTGTTGTCGTATTAAGTGGTTTGTTGGTTTTGCCCGCATTTGCTGAGGTTGCGCCGATTTATTATGAAGACGTAATCGAAATGTCTGATACGGAAATTGCCGACACAGATGCTGTGGCTGATGTTGCCGATGATGCAACAGATGTGCAAAATAATTCATCTGCTAATACTGTATCCAGTTCGCGAACCCAGGGGCGTGCAACATCATCGCGCGCAATGGCGGGCAGTGCGACACGTCGTGCAAATGTAACGAACAGTGGAACATCTTCTACACGTAATTTATCAACACGCGCATCAGGGTCGAATTCTGCTACAACGGCGCGTGCAACTGTGTCACGTGCATCAACAACACGTGCTGGCACAAATGGTTTGCGCACAACTGGTGCCCCTGGTGGCACAGTCAGCGCGGCATCACGTGGTGTTGCAGCATCACGCACAGTCCCAGCCAGTGTTAACAGCGCACGCAGCGCAGCGCCAACTGCAAACACAGCGCGTGCATCAATTGTACAAACAGATACAGTAGGGACACCATTGTATAATGGTCGTGTCGCATCGGTTGGATCCGTTCGTGCACGTGTCCCAGCGGTGCGTATGGCAACAGCGTCATCAAATGTGTCAACAACTGCTGTCGCAGAAACCAAGGTGGAAACCAAGGCTGATGCCGCAGCGTCGATGGATGAATTGGCACAGATGACCGATTTCTGCAAGGCACAATATACACAGTGTATGGATAATTTCTGTAATGTTCTGGACGATAACCAGGGACGTTGCAGTTGCAGTGCGAATTTAAAGAATTATGCAAAAACAGAAACCGCATTAAAAGAAGCGACCGAAAGTCTGCAAAACGTTGCACAACAGATTCAATATATTGGCTTGTCCAAAGATGATATTGAAAACTTGTTCAATCAGACCGAGGCTGAATTAGCCCTGTCCAGCAACACAGACAGCAGCCAGTTGAAAAGTGACCTGGACCGTATCAAGAACATGATTGTTGATGTAAAAACAGGTACAGCATCTGTATCAACAGATAATGGTTTAAGTTTCGATTTGTCGGGTCTGTTGGATTTCAGCATCAGCAGCACAGGATTTGATTTAAGTTCATTGTTCGGTAACACAAACAATGCCAACACATCATCAATCAGCAACCAGCGTGGTGAACAGTTGTATAAAACAGCGGCTGCCCGTTGCAAGGCTGCGGTATTGACATCATGCCAGAGCCAGGGTGTTGATATATCTGTTATCACAAATTCATATGATTTGGAAATTGATAAACAGTGTATCGCATATGAACGTTCATTGTCTGATGCAAATGACCAGATGTCAGCCACCGTTCGCAATGCAAAAAGCGTATTGCAAAAGGCACGTTTGATGGTTGCGCAGCAAAAGAATTCATATGACCTGCGTGGTTGTGTAAATGCATTGGATTCCTGTATGCAGGATGAATTTGTATGCGGTACTGATTATGAAAACTGCTTGGATCCATCGGGTAAATATGTCGTAAACGGCGAAATCGTTGTCGGCAGCACCCCAGGTGTATCTGGCGGTAACATATCACCAACGACCACCGAAGCAAAAGATATGTACTCTGTATGGAATTACACGGATACGACTGCAACTACAGCATTTGGTAAAGGAAGTGTTCCGGGATATGTTGAAAAGAGTTTATACACATCTGTAAATGATATGAAAGCTGTAACAACAAATATGGCAAAATACTTGCAACAGAAAATTGGTTATGTCGATTCCAGCACTGGGAAAAGTATTGGTATGTGCGTATCAATATTGAACAAGTGCCAGGATTATACATATACAACAGGCAAGGGTAATAATAAAGCATATAAGCCAGACAATGATGTTATCCGTAACTATCTGGAACGTGTATCAATACAGATCAAGGCTGCACAGGACGAACTGTTGTCAAGTTATGCTGAAACATGTATATCTGATGTTTCTGCATGTTTAAGTCAGAATAACTATGGCAATTTGGCAACAATAACAACTGACACAGGTAAAGTATCAGCAGTCGCAGTTTCCGCATGTCGTCCAGTTATTACATCATGTATGTCAGTTACAGGATGGGGTAACAATATCTCTGGTGATATGTATAACTGGTTACAGACAACATTGAATACAACAGTAACTGGTACATACAGTACATTGGGTGATGTCAAAAATGAAATAAGTTGCTTGGCAATACGTGGAACATGGAATGCCTCAGGTAAATCATGTACATGTAAAACAGGAACTACATTCAAGTATGGTATATGTGACTGTACTGATGAGACCAAATCTTGGGATGAAGCATCAGCAACATGTAAATAAAACAAATCCCCCGTTTGGGGGATTTTTATTTGTATTTATTTATAATGAGGAACGGTCACCGCGTGTCCCTGTTTTTTTTATTTTTCTGGCTCAATCATTGCATCGGTCATTACCGCATATTTTATTATGCGCCGTAACACATCCTGGGGGATTAAATCTGCACCGTATATATAGCGATGCAGTTGCTTGGTGTCGCACCCAAACAGGTGTGATAGTTTACCAACAGATATTTTATCTTCGCGTTGAACTTTATATATTGCCTTGCCGAAATAGTCGGCACTGACGATTATTACTGACATTTGTTTTTCCTCCTGGTTTTTTGTTAATAAAAAAACACCGTCCTGATGAAAGACGGTTGGAGGTTCATTACTACTGAATACGGTAGTGCTGTTTATTCAAATATATCACAGCCCTCCAACCAGGTTGGAGAAATTTGTATTCAAAGAGGTAATGACACCCCACATCGGACATCACCCGATGCACGAATATTATATCGGATTATTTTCGCCTTTGCAAATAATTGTTATTTGTTCTATGTCCTTCTGTTCCTTGAAAAAAACGCCCATTGTCCACCCACAAAATTTAACAATTTTGCGGGGCCCGGTTGGGGCGTTTTTTTACCACAGTCTGACACGCTTTTCCGGTGCGATATACATTTTGTCTGTTGGCATAACATTAAATGCACTATACCATGCATCAATATGCGGCAGTATTCCATTTATGCGATTTTTGCCCAGGGAATGTTCATCCATCTTGGTACGGCGCAGTGCTTCGGCATCACGCATGTTTTCCGCCCATACGCCTGCATATGCGATAAAGAAACGCATATCCGGTGTCAGTCCCATAATATCATTTGTCTTGGTGCCGAAATTTTCAAATGCAGTAAATGATATTGTTACACCACCATAGTCCGCCAAATTTTCGCCCAATGTAAATTCACCATTTGCAAAAATACCAGGTGCGATTTCGATTTTATTAAAGAATTCACGCATTACACCTGCACGTGCATCAAATCCGGCGGCGTCATCTGCGGTCCACCAATCGCGCATATTGCCTGCTACATCAAAGTGTCGCCCGGAATCATCAAACCCATGTGTCATTTCATGACCGATAACACTGCCGATTGCGCCATAGTTAAATGCATCATCGGCACCCATGTCAAAGAATGGGTATTGCAATATTCCCGCTGGGAAACAAATTTCATTTGTTGATGGGTCATAATATGCATTTATTTCATGTGCATTCATGTACCAGATATTTGGGTCTTTGCGTTTGCCGATTTTGTCCATCCAGAATGCGTCTTCGAATTTTGCAACACGCACCATGTTTTCCCACAGACTGTCGTCCTTTATTTCCAGGGCGCTGTAATCACGCCATTTGTCCGGATATCCGATTTTTGCATGAAATCCGTCCAGTTTTTCCAATGCCTGGGCGCGGGTTGCATCATCCATCCATGTCAGGTTTTCAATTCGCATTCTGTATGCGCGTTGTAAATTTTTTACCAATTTTTCCATGCG
Source organism: uncultured Rickettsiales bacterium (assembly GCA_947176385.1). Lineage (GTDB taxonomy): Bacteria > Pseudomonadota > Alphaproteobacteria > Rs-D84 > Rs-D84 > Enterousia. The sequence goes on along the minus strand of CAMWQN010000020.1, from coordinate 6,103 downwards.
TTCTTTTGCGGCTGGCGGGAAATATTTATCAACATACAGATGACCGATTTCTTCGCCCAGTGTATTATCCAACAAACTAATTGCGCGTTTCCAACGTGGCTTAGGCTCCTTTTGTCCGCCCATTGTGCGGTTATAGAAATCAAATGATATGTCAAATGCCGCATCATCCAATACAGAATCTGATGCGCTGACAATTTTGTATTTTAAATAGTCTTTGATTAAATTGATATCTGTGTCACCCAGAATCGCAACAGATTCTGCAATGGCTGATGGTTGCCCGACGTTAATATGTGTTGCCGCCGCTGCGCCACGTGTGGACAGATATGTATACCAATCAAAGCCCGGGAATTGGTCTTTTAATTCTGCGATTGTCATTTTGTGATAGTTCGCATGTGGGTCACGCAAAACTTCCTTGGTAAAGAATGACTTTGCCATGCGTTCTTCCAGGGCATAAATTTTATCTGCATCAACCGAAATGCCAAAGTGTTTCATTTGGTCTGCAATAAACTTTTTATATTTTGTGCGGATTTCTATGGACTTTTCATCCGTGTCAAAATAGTAATCACGTGACAGCCCCAGCCCCCCCTGTGCAATGTTGTACAGGTAATGTTCACTGTCTTTTTCATCCAGTGCCACCGCATCGCCCCAGAATGCAGTTGCAAATTTGTGCATATTGCCCAGATACTGTGGCAAATCAGATGCAGATTTAATTTTATCAATTTCTGCAATGTATGGTGCGACAGGCGCTGTACCATCTGCATTCAATTTCTTGTCATCCATTGCGATGCTGTATAACGTCCCGATTTTGCCGGTGTCTGTTTCTGCGATTTCACGCACGCGTTCTAAATTCTTGTTATGCAGAATTTCAAACGAACCATAACGCGTATAATCATCAGGAATTGGATTCGTATTGCGCCAGCTGCGCGTCGCATAGTCATAAAAGTTATCCCCAGGATGTACTGTTAAATCCATGTTTTCAATATTTATGCCTGCGGTCATGACTTTCTCCTTGGTTAACAAATAGGCAACTGTAACTGATATTATAACAGCAAACGCGCCCAAAAAATTTAGAAATTTATTCTGCATTTTTTTCATCCTATTAAATCTAGTATCAAATCGTCCAAAATCAACATGCCATCACGTGTCACACTCAGACGATTGTCCGCACTATATTGCACCAGTTCCGGGTGCATGTCGATATATTTTTTATCTATTATATCCAACACATCCGGGGTTAGTTTTACCCCGCGCACTTGACGCATTCCGGTTATGACTTTTTCAGTCGCGCGTGTGTGCGCGTCAATTGGGGTAAATTCTGCGCCGGCGCCACGTTGTTGATACCAAGTATCACCAATATATATGCGTCCTGCCGCGCCCCGTCCAATGCCGATATATGCGTCCCCATCCCATACGTTTTGATTATGCTGACATTCATAGCCAGGGGCGGCATAATTGGATACTTCATACCGCGGCAGGCGCAACGTGTCAGATATTGCCATATACATGTCTGCCATTACTTCATTTGATGGCATATCCAAATTCATTTTGCCAAATGATGTGTCCGGTTCGATTGTTAATTCATACATTGAACAATGTTTAATCCCCATTTCATTTATCTGTCTGCATGTAGCAATAATGTCATTTGTTGTATCATTTGGCAATCCGTATATAAAATCCCCGGATACATTTAATCCCATATTCATCGCGCTGCTAATTAGTTGTATCGCATCATGTGCAGTGTGTTTGCGCCCCAAGAATGCCAATCGCGTGTCATCAAAAGATTGCACCCCAACCGACAGGCGATTGACCCCTGCTGTCATAAATTCATGCAAGCGCGCCCCGTCAAGCGTGCCTGGATTGGATTCCAGTGTGATTTCTGTGGCATCTGTCACATCAAAGTTTTTGCGGATGGCGCCCATTATCCGGTCAAATACCGCCACCGGCATCAGTGATGGCGTCCCACCACCCCAGAATATTGTTGGTACATTCGCACGCCCGAGTTTTTGTCCCCATGAATGAATTTCAGAAATAATTGCGTCTGCATACCCATCCCAGTCCGGTGCGCGGTTTGCCACAGACCAAAATGCACAGTATTTGCACTTAGAAATGCAGAACGGTACATGAATATATATGTTGTGCGGGATGTTCATTTGGGACTATTGTACAAATGATATTTTGCGGTGCAAGTCATAAATTATCATTTTGTATATGGGGATTTTATGGTATAATAACCACAAGTTGCAGGAAATGAGAAAGTCACTAGTTTCGTTTTTATCAGGGATTATCGCGCCAGTTGCGGCATTTGCCGCGAACGAAGGCGTTCCATCATACTATCAAACAGACCGCGGACCGAACGCAAACCAGGCGGCATACAGTGCTTATGCCAACCAGGGCTATACCAAGTATGTTGGTCAGTCCGGCAGCAAGCAAATTGTGGATACCCGTACATATTCGTACCAGGTGCCACGTCAAGTTGTACCACAGATTGGCAGTGGTAATATGACTGCAAACGGTATCGCAATGCCAGTCGCTGATCAGCCAGCAACAACACTTTATGCAGGCTATGCCCGTCGTTTTGCGGATTTTGAATTTAAAACAGGTGTTAATTCTGTCCTGGAATGGGATGACATGGTGTTCGATGAAATAGAGGTCGGCGCCCGTCATAACTTTTCACTGCGTGATTTTGATATGTTTGCGTATGCAGAATATACATACGGCAAAATGAATCATGGCGGTCTGTCCATGGACTATGACCTGGAACCGTTTGAATCCTCATTGCCAGAGGTTGGTATTTTTACCATATCCATGGGGGATTTATCGGGCAAGACCAATCATTTTAAATTTGGCATTGGCGCGCATCACGTCTGGGATATTGGTGGATGGAAAATATCGCCATCGATTGGGTATGAAATTTTCAAGCATAACTTGGAAATGTCAAACCACATGTATCCAAACCCGGGGATTTATTTGCCATTGTTGACCCAGCATGGTGACTATGTATTTGGGGATGATGCGGGGCATTATTACAGTATCCCACAGTCCGAGGCTGCCTATGCCCCCGAAGACTGGTACCAGGTATGTATGACACCAGAAGATATAAAGGTCGTCTATACAAACATTAGCAATGGGTCTATATGTCCAGAAGGTGCACAATGTGAACTTGAGGTCAAAGATTATTTAGAATCATTTGGTGATATTTGGGGCGTTGGACCAGATGAATGTGTTATCATTGGTGGTGACGGTCCTGTTATAGTACAGGGTACAACACATATTTATAACACAACGTGGTCTGGTTTTTATGTCGGTCTGGAAATTGAAAAGCAGATGACCCTGACGGATAAATTGCGTTTCTATATGCAATTTGGGCTGCCAAAGTATTCATCCGAGGGTATTTGGCCAAATCGTACCGATTGGCAGCAAAACCCCAGTTTCTTGGACGAAGGCAGCAGTGGCGCATATTCATATTCTGCCGAAATGGAATATAACCTGCGTCTGTCTGACCGTATGCAACTGGCGTTAAAGGTTGATACAAATTTGTTCCATGTTGGTAATATCCCTGGTAAACTGTATCTGGCAGAATATTGGCAATATCAGATTGGCGATGATGGAAATTATGTTACCGATACCAATGGTTTACCGATATTGGAAATGGTACCTGCAACAACGCTTGATGTCAGCAATTCCTTGAAAGAAGCAACATGGCAGTCATTTGGATTGCACCTGGGAATAAAGTATTCTTTTTAAATCAAAGGTATGAATATGAACAAAAATATGATATTTCGCCTATGTGGTGCGTTGATGTTCTGTACTGTTACGTCGGTTGGGGCACATGCTGCTTCCAGTGGTGAATTTGATATGGCGCGCTGGGACAGTATTTTGGAAAATGTTCGCACCCGTGCGGCAGCCGAAAAAATTTCAGAAGAAACTATAAAGGCAACATTAAAATCCCCATCCTTTATTCCATCAATTGTTAAAAGCGATAAGAACCAGTCAGAATTTAAATTGACATTGGAACAGTACTTGAAGCGCACGGTCAGTCAAAAGCGCATCAAAAACGGTCGTACAATGCGTGGACGGTATCCAACAATGTTGTCACGTGTCGAAAGTATTTATGGCGTCCCACCGCATGTTATTTTGGCATTTTGGGGAATGGAATCGAACTATGGCGAATACAAGGCGGCGCATCGCCTAAAAGACGCATTTTTTACATTGATGTATGACGGTCGTCGTGAAACATTCTTTGGTAATCAGTTGTTGTCATTGATGAAGACTGCCGATCAAAACGGTCTGGACATAAATAATATTTACGGCAGTTGGGCTGGCGCCATGGGACATTTTCAATTTATCCCAACAACATTGGCGTCATATGGTGTTGATGGTAATGATGACGGTAAAATTGACATAATCCACAGTGTGGGCGATGCAATGTTCAGTGCGGGGAACTATCTGCATAAATTGGGCTGGAATCCGAATGAAAGAATTGCCCGTGCGGTCGTTGTTCCTGCAAACTTTGATTTAGGCTTGATGAAGGGCGATGTAAAAAAGCCATTGTCCGAATGGGCAGCAATGGGTGTCACATTGCCAGATGGCAGCCCATTGCCCACCGCGAACATGACGGCGGGGCTGGTTGCTGATGTCGCAGCAATAGAAAAAAAGTTAGCATCTGCGACCATTGATGTTGTTGATGCAGACACAGACGTTCAACCACGCAATGTTATTGTTGCATACCTGACATATCCGAACTTTTACCGGATTAAAAAGTGGAATAATTCAAACTGGTATGCGATTGCGATTGCACAGTTGTCGGATGAACTGAAATAGGTTGATTTTTTTAGCATTTTTTGATATAATAATTCTAACAACATCGCACGACCATGCGGTGTTTTTTTATTCGAATAAATTAACCCAAGGATTTTTTATGACAAACCAAGAAAAGAATACACTGTATTCAGTGTTGCTGCGTTTAATTGATGATGATAATGAATTAACACCACTGGAACGTCGTGATTTGATGAATACAATTACACACGCATGTTGTGGCATGACCGCAGACGATATATTAACCCAAACCGGAAATAACCGCAAATTGTTGATTAAGCGTGGTACGACCGCACAAAATGATGAATACACGGGGCTGGCGGGTGAAATTACCATGGATACCGATACGAATACCCTGCGTATACATGATGGACAAACCCAGGGCGGTCACGCGGTAACTGGTGGTAACGCATCCAACACTCAATTACCAGAAAATATTGATTATGTCGTTGAATGGCAAAATCCAACCGCAGAAAACGATTACACTTGGTATCGCAAATACGCCAGCGGCTGGGTGGAAATGGGCGGTGAAATTATTGCCGGAACTGGCACGGTTACATTGCCGATGCAAATGGCAAATGACCATTATACATTGATACGTACCCAGGTTGGCGCTACAAATCAGTCTTATTATCCAGGATGGGTTGCCGGATATGACACAAAAACAACCACAGACTTTACATTTGCAAAGGTAGCGAATGTTAATATATGGTATGTCTGTGGTCAATGTGCCAATGTTTAAATATCATAATCTTTCTTGTATATTGATAAGAATTTAATGGCTTTGTCTATATCATCAAACGGGATTTGTTTGATGATGTCATCCGGCAGACGCCACCACCGCAGATTCTCCAGTTTGCCGCAAATGTCATCTGGAAATCGATAGCGGATTATTTTTGCAGGTACGCCAGCAACAATTGCATATGGGGGTACATCGTGTGTTACAACACTGTGTGCCCCAATAATCGCACCATTACCGATATGTATTCCATTTTTTACAAATACACCATCCCCAATCCATACATCGTTTCCGATAATAATAGGTTCATAATACCAATAATTATTATATGAGTTTGTTTTATCTGACTTAAACCCAAGTATATCAAAATAAAAATAAGGTGATGTTGATAAAAAGTGTGTTGGATGTTCACCATGCCCCAGTTGTACGTTTTCACCAATTGACACAAAACTGCCAATTGATGTCTGCTGTGGATTGACCACGCTTAGTTTACCAGCACAATACGTATGTTTCCCACAATTTGGTATGTGTGGCACAGTTAATTTC
>CAMWQN010000019.1 GCA_947176385.1 uncultured Rickettsiales bacterium | reverse complement strand
TGCCGAAAGTTTCAAAAAGTCAAGCGCTTTTTCAAAAATAATTTTTAAAAAGTTTTATCCGCCCCCATTTTAGATAGGAAAAGTGGCGGATTTCCGCGATTTTTCCTATTGAAAAAATTTTTTTTAATTTTCTGGATTTTTTATTTTATCCGCCCCAGAATGATTCGGAAACGGGCATAAATTGATTCGGACGCGTGATATTTTGCCCCTATTTTTCGAATACGATTCGTAAAAAATGGCATTTTTATCTAAAAACACCCCTGTTTTTGTAAATTTGTGTTTCCAAAGCCCCATGCTTTGTGATATTATTCAAGGTATGAAAAACAAAATTGCAATTTTATCGTCCCTGATATGTTTATGTGGGGCAAATACGGTTCAAGCATCAGAGTGTTTTGGACCAGAATGTGATATCGCACCAATGTATTCGGCAAACGTTGGTCAACCGACAGCCTTGAATATGTATGCGTCTGAAACAATCACCGAATCTGTTGAGCGACCTGCAACATATACTGCGGTTCGCCCCCAGTATGTTGAAACAATGCCTGTGGTGTCACGGTATTCGCAGCCGGTACAATATGTATATGCTGATCAAATCCCAATGCGCCAGGTAAAATTGTTATCTATTAAGCCGGTCCCAAGCGACAACCGTCCGGCGGTATGGGACGGAACCCAGGGCGAATACGTCCAGCGTGGATACGACAAAACGGTTGATTGGCGTGATGGCGTACCAATTTGGGACGATTCGATTTCTAATTATAAAGAAAAAGACTTTTCAGACTGGTTTAACCAGCCATTGCCAGAATTGTACCTGCGCGAGGCTGATTCCCCAGTCCCGACAGCGGTGACTGTATCAGATACAACCACAACAGACTATGCCATAGACCTGTATAATCAGAATATGGCAGACGCTGCGGCGACACGTCAACGGGTTGAAGAATTATTAGCCCCGCAAAAGCCGGTCGAAAATTTGTGGGTGGATGACGATATCCAGGTTGTAAACAATTTACCGATTGCGCCAATGCGTCCGGAATATGTTGCCCAAGACATGACCGAAGTTGTAAAGGTTACATTTGCATCTGATGACGGATGTCCATTTGAAACCGAAACAGAATGCAATATATGGCGTCGCAAGCCGATTGTTCGTGAAACGGTTTCCCCACGCAGTCCAAAAATCCGCGAAAGTAACATAAACGAATTTATTGCAGCGGCACGTTGTAATAAGACCATTGATGCATCTGACCCAGCGGCAGCGCCATTATTACAACGGTACAAGATGTTAATGCGCAGCGCATCAGCATGCTGTACAGATGGTATGGCATACGCATTAAAGCAGGCAGGGGCGTCTGATGGACTGGTATATAAATTCTTGGCAGATGATGCGAACTTCTATGGTTTTGGGTCACGTTGCCTGATGATGACAGACAAAGAATTGGATACAAAATATCCAAATACTGCAACTGCAGCAGTGGCAGCAGACGTACGCAATGGATGTCTGTGCCGTGGTCGTCAATGGTTTACTGCAATGCTGGCACCATTTAATCAGGTGTATAACGCATTACCAGAATTCAAAGACGCGAAGTTCTATTATACATATACCGACGGTCTGCAACGCAAGACACTGGTATCAATAAATAACGATGTACAGAACGTTATGAATCAATTGGCGCAATGCCCATAAGAAAAAAAATTAAAAACTCGCCAATGGCGAGTTTTTTTGAATTAAAACGATGTTTTAAACTGTACATTCACATGGTCATTTCCCGCTGACAAACATACATTTTCATATTTACTGGTTAAAAACCATGAAAACAATCCACCGATTGCAGCGCCAGCCACAACATCATGCAGATAATGCATATCAGACGCGATGCGTGAATATCCTGTAAAGCCTGCCATCATATATGGGATAATCGCCCTGTTAAACCCATATCGTTTATGGATAAATACCGCGCCATTAAATGCGGCGGCGGTATGTCCACTGGGGAAAGAGTTTTTGTTACTGCCGTTTGGTCTGGTTTCATCGATTACAGATTTCAGCCCCAGCACAGACAATTCGGTTGCAGCAAAAGAATAGGCGAATTGGCGACTGCCCTGCCAGTCAGATTCATTCATCGCCATACCAAATGCATATGCTGGCACAATTACCTGCATATAATTTCCAATTTCTTTTACAAAATCATTTGCAAATGCACTGTTTGCAGTTATCAATGTTGCGCAAACAGGAAACATCGCAAGAGTTCTAAGTCTTGACATATCCACATCCCTGTTAAACATATAAAAAAACCACATAGAAATGTGGTCGGGAGTTAGAACAGTCAAACATTGATGACCTTGTTGTCTTTCCCATATGGGTATTATATAACAACAACATCCCGACCAATGTCGGGTATAGTCGTAGCAATGCAATGTTTTGGTGTTCTAAGCCAATCCACTAACTATGTATTCCTGCGTCGCAAGAACAGGTTAATAATAATGAATTTAATATTAACAAGTCAATAAATTCTGATTTATTCTGTTATTTTAAACAAAAACCGCCCCACAGGGCGGCAAAATGGATACCCCAACAAAACTAATAACCAGAATTACGTTGCTGGGCGCTGGAACGTTGTTGCATTTCGCGCAATTTATTACCAATTCGGAAATTATATTGCGTTGCACAGTTACTAACTTCTTCTTTTTTGGCATTATTCAGATTTTTACACGGTTCAATTTCTTCTTCTGGATAACAATCCATCTCTTTACCTGATTTTGTACATTTACCAGAATAAAAACCAACACCCTTAGCAACCGCTAAATCTTGTTTTAATTGACGTTTTGCATCCCCGGTATTACCAGATGCAATCGCTTCATTAACGCGTCCCAGGTTACGTTGTACACATTGTAATGCCAATATTTGATCACCATTTGTTGTTTGCAAACAATTTTCGGCATTTGCCAGAACAACATATTTATCCTTGCCGGCGCTGGAAGAACCGCTGGTGCTGTCATTATATGACCCGCCGTTGGCGGTGGCACTGGCAGACTTTAATTTTGCCAGCAATACTTCTTTCTGTAACTGGGTACGCAGGCGCTTTACCGTTGTTGCCAATATTTCGTACTGCGAATACATTTGCTGCGTCATCAATGTTGTTTTTAACGCAACAACATCCTGCATGACTTGACGTTCAGCACTGCCCGATGGATTTTCAATTTTACCAATATTATACACATGCGTTGAACACAGTGCCAAATCCGGATTTATATACAAATTGTTTTCATTATCGCATCCGGTATTATCGACGACGGCATACGCAGGCAATGAAATATATGCGCCCCCCATGACCGCGCCCAGCGCGATACATGACACAATTTTACCAAAGATGCACATTTTTATTTTCATAAACATTTGTTAGTACAACTACCATTATTTGTATCAATTTGTTCAATATTGCCATTGATACACCGACAACAATCCACATCCATAATCCTGCCACTGCAACGACATAATGAACCCATAGTTTTTCCACCATGTTCGCCACACAAATCCGAACCACTGCTGGTTGTGTCGGGGCGTTGGCTGGTTGTGTCGGGGCGTTCGAAACGAGTTTCGCACAATTCGCGATCTTCATCATATGGTGCATGTGTACAATCACATTTACCACCCAAATACTTTCCACCATATATCCGTTCACATATTCTGGTTTCCGCTGCCTCCATGGCGTCTTGTGATTTTTTCTGATTGCAGTTGCTGGTTGCATCCTTGTCATCATCCCCACGACAGAAACACTGACCCAACTTTTCTGAGAATGCAGGATTTCCTGTCAGTTTTTCACATGCCTGGCGTGCCATTTCTATGACACTTTCCGATTCGCCGACATATACCCTGTCCAGATTCTTGTTCAATGTACGTTCATTTACGCAAATGTTTTTGGTTGGCAGACCACGCATACTGACATATTTTTGCAGGTTCATGTAGCCAGATTCCGTCAGCGCACAATATTTCAATTGTTCACGCTGTCCCAGGGCATTTTTAGACTGGCGTGCAAAACTGATTTGTGCATTGTCCTGTTCGATAATACGGCGCAATGTTTCAATATCGATGGATGCCTGCTGCTTTCTGCCACGGAACAACCATGATCCCTTTAACGCATTTGATGCACATCCAACACGTACCATGTCGCCCATGTCGCCTTCATCCGGATACAGGAAACCACGTGCAACATCGGTTGCAGAATCCCCGGACAAAATCTGGATTGCAGTGCATGATGTATCATCTTCGGGTGGGATCGTTTGATTTTCATAACATTCCATACCACCACGAACTGAACCAAAACCGTCTGTGCCCCAACGGGTGCAATTATTACTGTCATCGTATTTGACACAACCACGTATCAAGCCATTCGCAACAGATTTGTTATTTCTGCAATTGTTACTATCATAACGTGGCCATGCATAAACAGGCTTGCCATCCTTGTCCCGAACAGAAACCATCGGCTTTGCGCATGTATATTTTGCCCAGCGTTCACAACTGTTATTCAGCATCATGTAAATGTTTGAAACATCAACACCAACGGTCTGGGCCAGATATATAGCCTCGTACAAATCGTCCAGGACATCTTCGTATGGATCAAAGAATTCGCCTGCCAGGTCTTTGAATTTTTTTACACGTTTTGGTCCCGAACAATTGTCGCCACGTTTGTCACAACCGGCGTATTCAAACGCATTCTGCATAGCCTGTTCCAATGTTTTCAGGCTTTTTTCTGCGTTTTCGATTTGTGTCAATATTTGACCAGATATCGTTTCACGCAATACCAAGTCTTCGGAAACACCACTTTCGACCGCGACCTGCTGTGTTACAGTCAAATCTGCCGTGTCTGCGCCGTTTGCATAATTATTGCTGTATGATGGTTGTGCGACACTGGCGGCGGCATCGGCGATTGCCTGGGCGGTGGCTTGTTGTTGTGCCTCTATCGCTGCCTGCATATTAGCGTTACTGTCCGCGATTTGCTGTTGCAGGGACGCCATTTGTTGCTGCATTGCTGCCATTTGTTGACTGTTCTGCTGGGCAGCTGCGTTTTGCGCGGCAACGTTCGCCTGATTAGTCTTAGCAGTCGATTGTGCGACCAATTGCCCAGAAATATAATTTACCAGGTCTGCGCCATATTGTTTGCATGTATCATTTGAATTAACGCATCCGTTTACAATCGCGGATGTTACATCCATATTCGTGCACCCACCATTTGCACATTTCGGTTGGGCACAGCGCATTATCAGCGCATTACAATTACCAAAATCCGCCACAGGTGCCACATCAGCACCACTGCGTGGATTGGTCAAACTGTTCCAAGTATTATTATTTACGGCGCCACCATTGGGATTATAGGCAGTTAAATTACTGCCTGCAGTGGTCGCAACAGGCGATGCATGCGCGCCGACCGATATCAGTGCCAGCGCAACCAGTAAAAATCTTGATACAGATTTCATATTCTCTCGTATCATAAAGTTTAACATAAAAATCCCATTTATAAAAGGTAAAAATCATACCAAGTCATAAAAAACAGGAACAAATATATTGACAAATTGTATTATTTGTATAACAATTATCAATATGAAAGAACACAACCACATATTTGAACAAGTTACACCAAACGACATCGATTCGCATGGTGCATTACGTATTCCATATGGCAAGCGTATTATTCCACACAAACTGATGGGATATATTCGCGATTGTGGATTTACAGAAATATCATATTATGCCGACAATCGCTGGGTACGTGCACCGATAACATTTATAGAAGACGAAATGTATGTTGTCGTTCGCAAATCATCGTTTGCCGGCACCGAATTATATCAATTATCATCACCAGAATTCTGCCAGTCCGGACTGTGCGGTGAAAGATACTATGCATTACGGCACGGTGGCATGACATATTTTGATGAAAATGCCCGCGCTGTAATCAAATCCGCCCGCGAAGATATGTGGAAGAACCAGATAATCCAGGCGGCAACCAAAATGCACGCACCACACTATGCAGTCGAAATTATTGCCCATGCAATAAATAAATCTATCGAGGCATTGAAGAGCGCACCAATTGATGCAAAAACACGCAAATACATAAATGGCGAAATTTCACGCATCCAGGACTATTTTATAGGCATAAACAGATTCTGCGCCAATTACAGAAACAATGACGCATTGGATGAATTAAGTTATCTGAACCTGCACGAACTGGCAAACATTGTTTTACCAGTCCAATCACAAAACCTGGGCAAGACATATACACGATATGTAAAACGCCGCCTGGATAACCCAAACCATGTACGTGCAATGATGGATGCCGGATATAGAAACCCAGGATGCTTTCCATACCAATGGTTGCAAAATACACCACCAGCTGAACGTGGCGCATTAACAGATACACTGCATTCGGCATTTCAGCGCGCAGCACGTGACTTGTATTCACCGGTATATATGGCATATCCAGACCTGCAATCTAAATTTACACCTGTATTAAGCACACTGGCACGCAGTATCACAGACGCAACCGGTGTAAACACAAATGTTCAATACTATGGGCATGGATTCTTTTCAAAAACATACAAAATCACATCTGATAACCAGGCGTATATATTGAAAGTATATCACAGTGACCTGCCATACTTCACAATGAAGGAACACATCCATGATATCGAAGCCCAGATTTCATTCTTGGTATCAGGCAAAAAATACTGTGGCAATGTTCGCTATCGTACAGTATTGACCGCCGGAATCAGTAATCAACGCGGCATGCAATATATACTGTACCCTTTTGTTGATGGTGTAATCGGCGATGTGAAGCATAATCCATATGACGTGTTTAAAACATATCATTTCTGTGATGATATCGGGACCGGGAACCAGTGTGGTAACAAAATAATTGATACAGGCATGATAAAGGTAAATGAATGTCGCATTGGGCGCCCATATATGACCAAAATTATAAACACAATTCTGTATCGTCCATGGGATGATTTGGCAATCGTGTTAAATAAATATAACGCACAACAAATATCAGAATCTGTGAATTTTATATCGCAGCGTTTGGATTCAACAATCCCGCACAGCGACAGGATTTATGCCAAACTGCAATTCCTGGCGCGCAAGATAAACATCCGATAAAAAAATCCCCGGATATGCCGGGGATTTTATTTTTGGATTTTTATTCCATGTATATCTGATAGGTTTGACCATAGGTTCCGGCTTCTTCCCCACCGATATAGCACTGGATATGATTACCGATTGTATTCATGAATTCTTCGTACGCGGCATTATATGCAGCATCACGATTAGAATCCTGGATATCGGTTGTTATCTGGCGTAACAGGAATGCACCACCAACACCCCCCAGCGCAGAACCAATCGATGAACCAATCCACTGTTTGTTTTTGCCGTTGGATGCAGATTCACCATCAGAATCTTCTGCCACTGTCTTTAATTTTTCTAACGCAGTAATCAAAGTTTGTACTTTCGCCTGTTCTCCTTCAACCCATGCGTTTGAAGTCTCAACCTTAAATGGTACAGAACCCAATGCATTTTTGGCATCTTTAACATCTTTGTAAGGTAAAGAGCCTTTGACATCTTCCAGATTTTCACATGCCTTTAATGCCTTATCTGTATAATCTTTGACATACGCATATGAACCAGTGTCTTTTGTTGCATTTGGCTTAAGTCTGTTTGCCGCGTCTATTGCCCAACCAATATTACGCGTACAGTTATTCTTGTTATCAACAGTGGCTTTACCCTTGCTGTTGTTCAGACCGGTCAGACCGCTGAATACAGAGCCATTCTGAATACCAGCACCCAGATAACCACCACCAACGGTACCACCAACCGCGCCCAATGCTGTCATCCAGTCACGAACACGCTTGTATTGTGCATCGTTTTTGTGTGCCGCTTCATCTGCCAAATCTTTTGCGATACCTTCCAATACACTGTTTGGAATCCAGCTGCCGCAGGTATATACGTCGCCAACCGCAAAGTATGCTGTTGCCCATGACGGTCCCTTGCGTATCAATTCTTGGATGTTTTTGTCATCCGACTGGATTGTTATACGCGCACGGCAGAATGAACCATACAAATCGTTACTGGCGACAAACTGATTCGCAGCCAATCCGTTAATCGAATAGTTCTTTGGTGTCTTGTTTGAACGCAGTTTTACCCACATATATGTGCTGCCGGTATCTGATTTACCCAACAGACCGCCTTCGTTCATTGCCAAGCATGCATTTTGTTCCTTGGTCAATTTAGCGTTATATTTCGCCTGGGCTTCTTTTTCAATGTCATAAATCAGGTCTTTGAACAATGTGCTGGCTGCCTGGGTCTGCTTATATGTCGTGATGGACACCATAACCGGCTGATCATAAACATTGCCTGCATCATCAACCGTATAGCATGGACCTTGTTCACCGGTTTTCGATGAACACAATGATTGACCATTTGCATCGACTTCCTGGATAGTGTCATTATCAACAATACTCAGTTTCGTTGCAGAACCTGCATCAACCCAGTCATTGCGGACAGAGTTGCTGCCCCATGATTTTGTTCTGCTGTTGTCGATGTCATATTTGCTTGCCTCTATTGCCAGGTGTTCTTCGCAGACAGATGCATTTTTAACTGTATCCAGGCACAATCCCAATACAATTGTGTAATCCAGCACACCACCGACCTTGTTCATGCTGTTATCAAATGCAGCTTCGCCAGTCTTGGTCAATGATGAATACACATCTGTACGGTTGCGATAGCAATTTACATAATCTGCACCACACAGGGATTTTACGCAACTGGTTGCGACCGACTGACACTGCTTTTTCATCTGTGCCAGGGCGGCATCACTGTAATTTGTCGCCAGCGACGCATTCAATGACGCAACAACACCAATTGGATCTGGGGTCGCACTGTCATATTCTGGGAACAGTGTGTCAAATGCACTTGTATTTATATATGAATACGAATATGGACCCGTTGTATTCGGATTTGCCGCTGCATATTTGCAGTACAGGTCTGTGTTAACAATCGCTTCGCATCCTGTTTTGATTTCTTCGCGGGTTGATGCGGTGTTAATAGACTTGTCCGCGCTGCTAAATACCTTGTAATAGCATGCTGCACCAGAACCAGAACCGCATGTACGCATTGCGCATGCACGAATAGTTTCAGTACATTTCTGCTTTGCCTTGGTATCGAATTTATCACGCAGGTCTGCGATTTTTGATTTCATCGATTCATTCATACGTGATGTATATGCCTGGTCAAAGATTTCTTCCTGGTTGTCTTCATCCTTTAACTGGGATGCGGTTGGCATTTTGCCATTGCCCAAGAATGTTGCATAACAATATTTGTTTGCACCGATTGTATCCAAGCATGCTGCCTTGATATATCCGTTGATTTCAGACTTGGTTGTCTTGTCACCGGACGTGGTGTTGTCACCTTCTTTGGTTTCTGCACCATTGTTTATATCATCGGCTGCCTTGGCAATGGTTTTGAATACACCTTCTTCGCAACGATATGGATTTGCTGCACATGCACCCAAGATACACTGGTCAATAACCTTGTAACATGTTGACACAGAATTTGTTGCTGCCAATTTTGCCCCTTCGGCAATTAATTCGCCAATACGACTGGTTGCTGCTGGGACTGCAGTCAATGAATTTGAACCGAATAATTCAATTACGCCATCACTCTGACAACGTGCCAGGGTTGAATCGCAATATACACGTTGTTTTCTGAATTCTGTGTTTGTGGTGCACAATTCAAAATCATCACCGCAAACGCTGTCTTTTTTCAGACATGATGTATAACGTTTTACACATGTCGATGTGTCATATTTATTTGAAATCGATGCACTGATTATCATCTGACCCAGCAAACTGCCATCTGTTGGGTATGTGTAATTAGTAACTTCGCCATAGGAGTTCTTGGTCGCGACAGTCTGTAATGATCCAATATTTCCAACACCAAACAAGTTTTCAATGCCGGTCGAATTACATTGTGCCAGTGTACTGATACACTGTGCCATTTTACCATGGAACAAAACCTTGTTCGTGCATTCTTCGAATTCTGGACCACAGGCATCTGCACCCTTCATACACGATGTGTACGATTCGATACATTCCGCATTCGCCAACAGTGACGCTGACGTCGTGGTTGTGGTCGACGTAGTCGCACCATAAATCGTTGTGGTCATTGTCGGCATACGGGATGATGCACCGCCAATTATACTGGGGCGCGCAGTTAACGCATTTGCCGCAGGCAAAACGCCTAAAACAGCCACAAAACCAATAGTTTTCTTCAGAAGACTCATTCGACTCACTCCATTATTTATGATTTAGTATATCATAAAAACGGCGTAAAACAAAACAAAATATATGAAAGTTGTCGCGGTTATGGGTCACTTAGCCCATGTCATCCAATATGCATTTTAATTCCTGCATATCTTCCGGCAATGGCGCCTTGAAATGCATTACTTGACCCGTTATTGGGTGACGGATTTCCAAAAATTCCGCATGCAGCATCTGACCATCATGCGTTTTTATAAATTCCAACAGTTCAGGATCCTTGACCGAACCCAATCGGGTACCCGCCCGACCATATAACGGGTCGCACAAGACAGGGAACCCATGCGCCGATAAATGCACACGTATCTGATGCGTGCGTCCAGTCAACAAATTACAACGAAACGCCGATACACCAGCACGGGTCCACACATCCATAACGGTAACATCAGTCGCTGCAGGCTTGCCCCCCGATTTAACCATCGACATTTTTTGACGATTACGTGATGACCGTGCAATGTTGCCAGTAATTGACGCACCGGTCCAGTTTGGCACACCCCAAACAAATGCAACATAGCGGCGTGTCAAGTCGTGGGTTGAAAAAGTCTTGACCAATTCGCGGAATGCTGCGTCCGATTTTGCGAACACCATGACACCACTGGTATCCTTGTCCAATCTGTGTACGACGCCGGGACGTGTTGTGCCACCCAGCGCAGACAATTGTGTATGCGCCAAAATATTTTGAACAAATGTGCCTGTCTTGTTCCCAGCGGACGGATACATTACAACGCCACGTGGTTTATTAATTACGATTATGTCATCGTCTTCGAATAAAATATCCAGGTCAAAATCAGATGAAATATTTTCCGACGCAACATCTGTCTTGGTTTGTTCTGCAATCGTTACGGTGTACACATCACCGATACGGACACGTTCGGAAAATTTAACAGACACCCCACCACGTGTTACCGCAAAGCGCTGAATTTCACTGCGTGAATATTCCGGCATTTGGGCGGACAAAAACTTATCCAACCGAACACCTGCGTCTGCATCAAAAACCGTAAATTCACGCTGCATGATTAAAAATCCTTATTGATATTTTGACCAACCTGTATCCTGCACACAACGCGACAGGTCAATTGTTATTTCACGGTCATTGTTGGTAACCGGACATGTTAATAATCCTGTCGCTGCCGCCTGGTCTGCGTCACGTGTGGCATTGCGCCAGGCAAACTTTATTTCCTTTGGCGGATATACACAGACAATATCCAGCGTTCCATCATGCTTGTTATTTGGTCCCAGCCAAACACGCACACCAAACCCCAGCCCATAGCATGGAAAACCATCCAGGTAATACAGCACCAATCCCTGGCGACCAATCAAAGATTTATCTGGGATAAAGCGTCCACGAAACTGATTATACTGCAAACCGGTCAATGCCTGCCAATCGGTACTGGTTGAAAAAATACTGTATTTTGGTCCCAATTCCCCTGGTGCAGACGGTGTGCCCGGATTTACCGATGATGCGCCATTAGCCACAGACATACACAAACACAATATCAACGACAGATAAATTTTCTTCATTGGATTGCCCCCGCTGCATCAAATGTGACCTTGATATTTTTAACCCCCAGGTTCGACGATGATAATGTATGCGTAAATGTTGCAGACGCCCCCGCATCCAGCAATGATGCCGGCGACAGGAATTTCTGGCGTCCGATTTCACGCCCTGCATCATCATACGACACAATTATCAGGTCAGGCACCCCATATATTTCATCGGTATTATTCACAACACGCCCCGACACAACAAAATGTGGCACGCCACCCGCATCAGATACACTGTGCACATCGGTGACAGTTGCAATCAATGGCGCATTCACTTCTGTGCGCGCCTGGTGATGCACGATGACAACAAATGTAAATATCAGTGCAGCCAACAACGCACATGTCGCTGCAATCAGCAGCATCCAAGACGCACGATTTTGCGATGGACGTACATTCCACACATGCCCACACAGCGCGCATTGAACAGGACCCGCACGATTTGATGTCCAATTATATTCTGTTTTACAAAAATCACATGTTATTTTCATATTCGCTTTATACCATAAATTATTCTAAATTCAACCGACGATATTTTGCACGTACCCGTGACTGCATTTCAGATATCGCATTCAGATATTGTGATACTGTCGCGTTTTTGTTTACAGCAACCGCTGAAAACAATTGATGGGATATGGTGTTGCGCCCATCAAGACGCACAGACACACGCGCAGCCATATCATTTAATGTCATAAATATCGCGTCTGAAAAATTTGCTGTGCGTGATTGTACATCCCAAAAATATGCGCTGTTTCCAGAATCTTCGATTCTTTTGCTGACCTGTAATCGTGGCGTTATTGACCCGGTAAAGCCAACCGTTGCATACAACGCATCAATTCGACCAGAGGTCATATCAATCGATTGATTCGTTTTTAAAATTGGAACTTTGTTCGTATCGGAAATTGATAATCCTGCCAACGTTAAATTCGTAACCCATAAATCATCTGCGGTAAATGATGAAAACTTGCCTATGTCAGACATTGAAAATGTACCCGACACCTCCATCGTGCGGGAATCTGCGGACAACGCCCCTGCAACTGTCGATGTGGTCGCATCAAATGTTTTATCGATTGTCGTACGGTTCTTGAATACAATATTATCCGCAGCAATAATACCGGACGTCATAATTTCTTGGAACTGGGCACCGGTCGCATTCAACGACTGTATATTTTCAATATCGTGACCACCCAGGTTCAGCCCACCCATCATCGTGGCATCCGATGCATTATCTGATGGGACCCGCCACAGATACAACGCATTGTCACGATTTACAGATGTTTTTTCAACAATAGCGTCAGTTAAATTTATACCCAAATCCAATGTATCTGCGTGCCATGTGCCAAATGCACCGTATGCGCGCGTTCCTTCGACAAAGCCCATATTTGCACCACCACGTGACACAATTTCACGCGTACGCAGTGCCGACATGTCATCAGTTGACATTACGACGACACCTTGCAGGGTTGCACCTGATGCACCCTCGTTCGATTTTAATATACGCAATTGATATTTATCCGCTGCATCCAGAACAGATTCCGGCAATCCATATGATGCCAGTTCTGACATTTCAACACGTGAAATTGTACGTCCAACTGTCATCAATAAGTTTTCCCGATTATCAACAATATAACGTTCCAATGCTGTTTGAATTTCGCCCATCTGACGTGTCAATGCAACATTCTGGGCACGTTGGACTGCCTTTTCCTGATATTGAAACAAAAACGGCATAACAACCGCCGCCAGCGCAACCGTCAACAGCAATTCAACCAACACACCACCACGTTCGGCATTTAATGAATATCGACATATTTTCATTGTACGCCCCCCATGGTTGTAATTGAATCCGCAGGTCTGACATCACGCCAACCATCACGCATTATGATATCAAATTCTTTTTCATTTGGTGCTGATGGTATTTTCCCACGTGTAAAATTTATTTCATGAAATTGCGGGGGTGTTGTTGTCGGAAACGCCCAAGAACCAATTTTTAACGGCGCATTTGTTGACACCAGCAATTCGCCAGATACAGTTAATCCAACATTATCATAAAACATTATTTCTTCGGCTGACAAGTATGGTGTCAAAACAGAATTTGCACTTAATGCAACAAATGCACTGATTGTGCGTGACGTGTCAGATTTCAACACAAAATCATGGGATACATTCACAGAATTTGTTATTGTTGCACGGTCCGTCACAACACGACCGTTTGTCGTATATGTACGCCCATTTAATTCCCGCGCATAGATATTACGGAATCCATTTATGTCACCGGTTACACGCATTGCCCCCAGATTTGCATTTTCACCATTCAATGTTGCACCTGATGAAAAATACACACTGTCTGCATGGGCATTATCCGATGCAATAAATGTAGCCGCCCCATTTCGTGCGCGAATTGATTTTGCAACCGCCGCACCAACATTATAAATATCATATCCGCCCATGTTTAAGTCACGCGCCATAACATTTAAACCATCATCGACCGCCGCACCACGATGCAGATATACAGACGTATCAGCACCCGACACATCACGCGACACACGATAAATCAAATTACCGGGTTTAAAATCAGGCGCTGCAACCGCCCACGACGCGCCATACGCCACCCCATCATTATCAACAACGGCAGCATCCATACCAATGCGGCGTGCAATTTTATTTGCACGTAACGCATCAAATCCAATATCAAACGCCAGGAAAACATCTGTCTTGGCTGCGCCACGCACAGAATATTTATCAATAAATCCACTGCTGGGGAATTCAGATATTTGTTTTAATTCTTCGTCTGCCAATTTGATTTGTGCGGTATCCGGCCATGTATCCTGATTCAGGCGCACAAAGTTCAACACTGGCGACCGTAATGCAATTACACTGTTTGCGATGGCAATATCTGTCAAAGTATGATTTGCTGCGGTAATCTGACTGTATAAAAACGGCGCAGACATGGCAACGATTGCCATTGCCAGTAACATTTCTGCAACACTGGCACCGCGTTCGGACGCATCACTTGCAAAAATCGCGTTTTTATTTACAGCCACTTTTACCATCCAACAAACATTGTTTTATATCAATTCGTTGTTCCAGGCGTTGCCAAAACAGATACTGGCAAATTATATGTTGCCCCAACGAATTTTTATTATATCGCCCACCCAGGTCAGAAATAACATCCCGACACGAAACCGTCGCCCCATCAGATGCAGCGGGATTGCGAATAATCTTTATCGCGTCATTATCAATATCATCAGTTAATACGTCTGGTAAAACAGATGTGCCAGCCGGTCTGATATCTAACAAAACATCACCCGTGCCACCATGCGCCAATGCATTAGACGTCTGATCACGCAATGTTATATTTGATGCATATATTGTGCCAACATCCATACCGCTTTTGGTATTATACTCTAATGATTCCGCATCAATAAACACATCCTGACCGCGGGCGGCATTTATAAAAGAACTGATTTCCAAGCGTTCGGTACTGAAACTGATTTTATCTGTTACAACACTGCCGTGAACCGTCCATTTTTCAGGACCGGTAAAACTGGTGCGCCCAGCCGTCATTGCAAAATCATAAACCGCTGCATCGCCAACTGTTATGTTACCTGTATCCCCAAACTTTGATACCGTGCGACCATTAACCGATTTTGCCGCCAGGACACCACGCGTCAAATTTAATGCAGTTTCACCATTTTCACTTTGAAACACGGCACGGTTTGTTGTCATTGTGGAAACATTACTGCGTTCCTTGCGCCCATTTTCAACACCGGTAACAGACAAAGTTGTAAATTGTGATGTATCAAAACTGCCACGGCGTGCAAATATCGTACCAATATTTGTGATTGAAAATTTACCCATATCCAAATTTGTTAAAAATGCACCAGCATCCAGATTTGTTTCATTACGACGTACAATATCTGAATACATATCATCCAATGCAATTCCAACAATTACACCATTATCAGTTGGTGATGCATAGAACCCAATTCTGCGTGCCAATTCTGCGCGTTTGACCCCGGACAAATCACCACCGGTCAATTCCAAATATCCAGACACAGAATCCAATGTCTTTGTAATGACCAGACTGATATCCTGACCCAATGCTGTATGTGGCACAAATCCCAATGGCAAACCATATGGTTCCAACAGGTCTGCGAATGCATTACCAGACACACGTGTTGTTTCATATGGCAATTGATTCGCATTTTCACGGATATAAATTCGTGCTGCGGTTGCGGCAACATCTGCCTGGGATGCAGCAGAATGCATTTGAGCATCTTTGTCTTGGTCAACCAAGCGTTGTGCAACAAATGGGACGAATGCAAAAATCAGCGTCAACGCCAACAGCGATTGCAGTAAAAAATTTCCACGCTGAGATTGCAAAATTTAACTCCTCCTACTAGACTCAAGGATAGCAATCAAAAAAAACTATTGCAATCAGTTTTAGGATGAATTATATTGAAAGCATTGAAACAAGACGGTGATAAAAATATTGTCGTTGGAATAATTACTTCCTGATAAAAAGAACAAAGATGCAAAACAAAAAAAATCAAACATCTGTTGGGATGATGATTCAGCGGTGTCATAAGTGGCGCCAAAAAAGAAAACAATACATCGACCAGGCGCGTCAGTGCACAGACGAAATCGAACGTGAACGTTTACTGCAGGCTGCTGAACATTATGGTCGCATTGTCAGCGCGGAACAGGGCAAAATTGATTCAACCCGCGACCCCAAGGATAAAACACCAACACCAGTTGAAAATCCGGACACCGCCGACAGCAATGACGAAGACGAAGC
>CAMWQN010000018.1 GCA_947176385.1 uncultured Rickettsiales bacterium | reverse complement strand
GTGCTATACTATACAGTGTTCATTTTGTAATTTCAAGTATAAAAAATGAAAAAATGCTTGCTTTTATAAAATAAGCATTAAAAATATAAATCATGATTAAATTACCAGAATTATTAGCACCGGCGGGCACAGTGGATGCCTTTAAAACGGCGATTTTGTATGGGGCAGATGCAATTTATGCAGGTTTGCCCGGATTTTCAATGCGTGCACGCGCAAAAATCGATGTCGAAGGCGTAAAGCAGGGTATCGACCTGGCGCACGCGGCAGGGAAAAAGGTTTATTTGGCATTTAACCTGTTTGCGCATGATCGTGACTTTGATAACATGCAACGGGTCAGTGATGTTATAAATTACCTGCGCCCCGATGCATTGATAATTGCAGATGCTGGTGTTCTGATGTGGGTGCGTGAAAATCATCCCGATATTCCAATTCATATATCAACCCAGGCAAACATTTGTTCCGCACAATCTGTAAAGTTCTGGCAAAATGCTGGTGCGAAATTGTGTGTGTTGGCACGCGAAGTATCACATAATGAATTTAAAAACATTCGCGCCGCATGTCCGGATATGGGACTGGAAATATTTGTCCATGGGGCAATGTGTATGTCATATTCTGGTCGTTGCTTGCTGTCGAATTTTATAACGGGGCGTCCTGCGAACCGTGGGGCATGTGCGCAACTGTGTCGTTGGAAATATGATGTTATTTTGCGTGAATGTGAAAGTGGCATTGAAATGCCAATTGATGAAGATGACCGCGGCGCATACATCATGAATTCCAAAGACCTGTGTTTGATGCCAAGGTTAGGCGAGGTTATCGCCGCCCAACCTGATTCGTTAAAGATAGAAGGCAGAAATCGCAGTGAATATTATGTAGGTTCTGTTACGCGTGCATATCGCGCCGCGATGGATGCATATGCACGTGACCCAGAAAACTTTGACCCGACCCCATTTATGCAAGATTTGGAAATATTGGAATCGCGTGGTTATACAACTGCGTTCTTTGACGGACCACTGCCAGCGACGGCGCACAATTTTGAAACAACACGCAGCACGTCACAGTTTCATGTGGCGGGTGTCATAACCGCCACAGATAGCGATAGTATTACATTGGAATTGCGTAATGAAATTTGCGCCGGTGACACGATAACATTTTTGTTGCCGGGTGATGATAAAGTGTCAGTCACTTTACCACAAATCATCAATGCCCGGACGCGTGAAGCACATCCAAAAATGTCAGCGGGGCAACACAACAGTCTGATTATCCCACGCGCATGGCTGGGGAATGCGAATCCAGATAAATTTGTGCCATGTGTTTTGGCGTATAAGCAGAAATAGCGTTTTAATCTGTATCGTTGTTATACACCGAATATGTTATGCCATTATATTTTGTCCGCAGGTTACCTTGCTCTTTCTGGCTCATGTCGCCATACAAAATCCGGTTGCCATATTGTATCGCCAATGCAGGTGATGTTAATTTAATGCTGCGCAGATGCAATGTATATTTGCCGATGTGTAATATCTTGCCACAGTCGCTTTCTGAATCTGCGCCACGCCCATGACCGATGGTTGTCAGCCCATCTGGACATTGATTACGTTTGCCAACGCTGCCCCAATTTGTATAGTTTACATCATTCCAGTACCGTTCAGAAACGGCAGTGCATGTTGTTGCTTTTGCCGATGCGATGTATGTGCCGACGTCACATTTTATCTGGCATTGATTGACCGATTGTGGTGCATTATTACCAGGCGCGCGGTCGTGATAAGCCGTTGGGCAATCCAGGCATGTCATACCTGATGCATATTGCCCAACCGGGCAAACCAATAAACCATCAACACATTGATAGCCTGCCGGACATGTAACGCAAGTATCACCATTGCGCATATATCCATCGTTGCATAACCATGGGCAATCGTTGCCCGTTGGTGTTCCTGCATCGGTATAGTATGAATTTTCCGGGGCGTTTGTACATGCGCTGATGTTGCGATATTCGATACCATTGTACAGAATTCTAGCATCATCCAAATAATATCCGGTATTTGCAGTTAGCCATGATTTGTTATTCGGTACATACTGTGATGTTTTTGGATTGTATGAATAATATGTCCCTTTATATTGCCCCATTGGTGCTGTGATATAAATTGTCAGGCTGCATGTGTTTGGCGTTGATGCTGTTTTTGTGCCATAGGTAGATATTGACCAGCTATCGACAATATGATCATCGGGCTGCGGTGCTGTGTCGGGACCAAAGGCAGGGCATGGGTGACGTGTGTTATCTGTACACCAAAATCCATAGCCGCACATTTCGCATTCGTTTTTATCATTTAACCAGTATCCGGCATTACAACTGATTTGTGTGCTGCCCTGTGGGCATGCAGAGTTGTCAGGGCAAATATCGCATTTGTTTCCATTTCGCCAATATCCGGCATTGCAGGTGAAATCTGTATCTGATGTGCATTCGGATGCGGCTGGACACGCATTACATTGTGTGCCGTCATCATAGTATCCTGGGTTGCATGCACCACTGACTCCCGGATCGCCCTGGGCATATGGCATGCACCGTCCGTCGTCATATAAATAAAGTCCATCAGGGCACGTCATATTATCCGGGTATGTACCGACACATGTTACACCATCTGGGCATTTGTCGCATGCGTTGCCGATGCGGTAATATCCAATGTTACAATATTTGTTTCTGGTGTTATAGTTTAGTGTCCCACGTGGGCAATAGTATTCTGGTTCGCACCATGAACATAGTCCGTTTTGATTCGTGTATGCACCGACATCACATGTTATGCCAACAACGCATTGTTCTGTGTGGCAATCCTGTGCCGCACCACACTTTAGGCATTGACCGCCACTGTGTAAATAATATCCCGGACCACAGCAGACTATTTTGTCACCTTCGCATATGTGATCTGCGCACGATACGCAATTATGTTTTTTATCCTGATAATATCCAGGTGCGCAATGTGGCGCGGTCATCCCCCCGTCGCATACTGAATTCGGTGGGCATGTGGCGCATGTGCCATCGGACAGATATGCCCCTGGCATACATACAAATTCATCTGGTGATGTGCATATCGAATTTGGTGGGCATGCTGCGCATTCGGTGGAACCTGTATCGTAAAAGCCATCTATGCATTTGTATTGTTCGCCATCACAGGTCGCATTATAGATACAATTTGTACATGCGCCACTGGATGATACGAATTGGTCGTCAAGACAGGTTGTGGCATTTGCAGTAATCGTCAATAAAGTTAATCCGAACGCAAAGAAAATTTTGCGCATTTATACCTCCCCTTATCTTTATAATGAAAACCGTCAAATATACAGACGGTTGGAGGTTGAATACTATTTATCGGAATAGTGTTGTTTATTTTTTATATATCACAACCCTCCAACCGAAATAGGCTGGAGTTTTTTTTATTCATCTTTCGACGAATACCGATAAACGGGTATTCACACCCCATATTGGCAACACACCAATACGTGTACATCTTATCATATGCCAATCGTAAAAATCTAGGAATTTGTTACTAAAAAAACGCCCATTGGGCGTTTGTTATATTATTATGCGGCTTTCTGATTTTGTCTTTGGTATTGCATGTACTGAATCAGTACCTGTTGCAATTTTTTGATGTTTTCAAAATCGCGACCACGCTGTTGAACTTTCGCCATGCCGTCTTTGAATGCTGTGCGTGGTTTGGCAGCACCATAGTCATCTGCCTTGTGCGGATTTTGCGCTGGCAATTGTTTCGCAGATATTAAATCATTGCCTGGCAATTGCGGACCATGTTGCACAGCACGTGGCGTGTTTTCCAATGTCTTTGGTAACTGGTCGCGGTTTTCTTGCGCAGTCTTGATAATCGGTTTTGCTTGTGTCCGCGGTGCCTTGTCATTTGCACGTGCAAATTCAGCCAAAATTTCATCAATCGATTTGATGCCAGTTTTTGTCTGGTTTTCCGCTGCGGTTTTAAAAGTTTTACGTTCTGCGTCGTCTTTGAATTGTTGCTTTTTATCGCGGTTGGGGTCTGTCATCGACTGTTGTGATTGTGCGACAGCATAGAATGCCTGAATCTGGCGCAGGTATATTGTTGCCACGTCATTTGACTTTTTGGATTCAACAAATGTCTTTTCATGCTGTATCGCGTTGTACATTGATTGCCCCAGTGTTTTATCCTGGCTCAGATTGGTTTTTACCAAACCTTCGTACATTTCCAAGAATGCAGCTGTCAGTTTTTCTTTTTCCTGTGGGGTTAATTTCCGTTCTATTTTCATGCTGTTGTTTTGCATTGTTGCCCCCTTTGTTTATGCTGTTGTCCGCTTACGTTTTATATGTAGTGCGCGCATAGTACTTTTCAAGTGCGCTGTCAACAAAAAAAGAATTGTTTTGACTTTGTTCCTATAAACTGACACCCTATATGGATGTTATGTCACAAAAGCACACTGTTGCCAATAATGGGCGGTGTGGATATAACGCCCAGTCTTGCCAATAATGGGGGCTGGTAATTTCATCGAAACAAAAGGATAATGTGATGAAAAAAACTTTAAAATTGGCGGCGGCTGCGACAATATTGGCGACGCCGGCAATCGCGGATACAGTTCCTGTACCGTATTATAACGTATTGAACACAAATATGGAAAACCCATTGTATATGCCGGGACGCCATGTGTTCTATTCCAAACTGTCAAACGGCGTAATGCTGAAAGTTGCAGACAGTTCCGACGCGCACAAAGCAAAACACCACGATGGCGCAACAGAATTTCCAATTATCCGTATCCAGGAAAACCTGGGATTCGGTATAACCGATCGTTGGACAGTACATGGTTCTGTTCAATATACACACGACGATGACATTGGTCGCACAGGTCTGTCCGCAGGTCGTCTGGGTACAACATATCGTATCTTGAACATGTACAACGGCTTTGTATGGGATGTATATGGCGATTTGCACCTGGGCGGTCTGGGTCAGATGCGCGGTCAGTATAATATTTCCGGCGATGCAAAAGCAGCAATGAAAGCTTTGCCGACCGGTGATAACGAAAAAATCGCAATGGCTGCATTGGCGACATCAACAGGCGTAATTGACTATGACAATTATTCCAACGGTATGTGGGGATATCATATCGGTACCAAATTTGGTCGTGTATGGAATGATAAATTAACAACATCTGTATTTGCAGAAGTTTTGCGTACAATCGGTGATGATAACAGCCGTATCCGCATTGTTGGTGACAGCACACCATTGATAGCTGGTCCATCAACATCAACCGCTACATTCTTAGCAGCAGCTGGTGTTCCATCCGAAGTTGCAGCAGAATTTAAATCTACAACCGAAGTAAATGCTGGTTTGAACATGTTCTATCAGTGGACATCGAAATGGTCAACTGGCGCATGGTTCCGTTATGAACATCACGCGTCCCAGGGGATTGAAAAAATCACAACACCAATGTCTGGCAATGCTGCATTGTTAGCGAAAGGTTTGGAACAAAGATTGGCTGACCTGCAAGACGGCTTTGATGCATACATCATCGGTTTGTCTGTTGCACATCAGTTCACAGACCATGCCCAGGTTGCATTGTATGGTGAATACACATTTGATACCGCGGAACCACGTTCCCAGAACGGTACAGATGTCAAGGCAGAAGCCGGTGTTCGCGTGAACTTCAAGTTCTAAGGCACAAATACAAAAAATTAACAAATATTGGACAAAATCGCCCCAGGTCACCCTGGGGCGGTTTTTTTATTGGTGGTATTGGCTTTTTGTGGTATAATAAGAACCAAAAGGAAGTCTATCGGTATGAAAAAAATCAATATTTCTGCCATACTTGTTGGTATTGCGGCATTGCTGCCGGGCGCGTCACGTGCGGCGTATCCAGTGTATTCAGGGTATCAAAACCAACAACTGCCACAGCAAATGTATCAGGCAACCAATGCCCAGGGGCAGATGGTTTATTTGCCTGGGACGTCTGGCAATGTTGTTGTCGCAAACAGTGGCGTTGCAGCCAGCCCAACCAGAATAACAGGCAGCCTGCCACGCGTCGGCAGTAATGTTGTCAGTGCCGGACGCCAGTATTATCAGCCTGCGGATTATGACCGTCTGGCGGACAGTGGGTTGTATATTGGTGTATCTGTTGGTTATTCCGCCAGTGTTATGGGCAATATCGCATCTGATTACACCGGGGAAAAGGATTCATTCTTTGTACCTGGGGCTTTCCAGGCGGCGGATTTTAAATCGGATACTGTTATACCGTTACAGTTATCTGTTGGTGCGGCAATAAACAATGATGTCCGTGTTGACTTTTCATATCTGCGTTATTCTGGCATCAGTTATCCCAGCATTGTTCAATCATCCAATGGTGCCGGCGGCTTTGTTGATGCAACCGTTGATGGTGGTGCAATTACCAACAATGTAACAATGTTGAATGTTTACTATAACATTGACTCTTATACAGGATATATTGCCGGTGGAATGTTGCGCCCATATGTTGGTGCAGGTGTTGGTATTTCATTGAATACAATCGCAGACTATGTTGTGTATGATAATACCTTTTATGCCGAAGTGCCTGACCCATCCATTATTCCTGCGGGTAAATTGACGGGTGTATCTGATGTATATGCGTATCATAATGGTGGCACCGAAGAACAATTCGCATTCATGCTGGAAGGTGGCGTAACATCAGACTTGCAGGGCGGGCTGAAACTGGACCTGTTTGTGCGTTATGCGAACCTGGGGCGTGTCAAAACATCGGGCAGTATTATCGTATCCCAGACTGAATGGTTATCAACAGGTGGTGTTGACCCATACGAAGAACCTGCATTATACGACAGTGTTTTCCATTATACAAACTGGTACGAAAGCGGACGTATTGGAATGGTTGACATCGGTGCCAGATTAAGACTGCAATTCTGATAGTTGTGGCACAGAGGAGAGAGAATGACCATCAACCACGTTATATCGAATTTTGCTGTATTGGCTGTGATTGCAGGCGCCGCGTCACATGACGCAATGGGTGCAATTCGTGCGGGGAACAAATCGCGTTCTTATGCCGATGCATATAATCAGTTAAATGAAATTTCCACCCCACGTGTCAGCGTATCTGGCAATGTGGCATCTGCAAATAATACCACAACCAACGACACAACATCTGCAGACGTATCGAATTTACCAATTCGTGTGGCGAATGCTGGATTGGCAGACCGAATTGCACGTGGTGACGCGTCAGCAGGGGTAACGATTGATGACCTGTCGCGGTGCGGTATGGTGTATCCTGGTGGTGAATTTGCCTGGGACAAGCCAACTGCCGGGGTCGGTCGCGGTGGATCCCCAACATGTGTTGCAGTTGTTGAAATGCGTGCGGTTGGTGCTGCCACTGATGGTTCTGATTTGGTCTTGGCACGTGCAAATGTTGCATCTGGCAGCAGTGTTCGTTGTAATATATCGGAATTTCCTGAAATTGATTACACCAGTGCGATATCTGACTTTGTGTTCCCAGCAGATAACCCACCGACAATGGACGATGTTGTAAAGGTATTAAATGCTGAACAAAAACAAAACGCGGGTCTTAAGATTGCCGCGGGTGCAGTTATCGGTGCAATTGGTGGCAACATTGCCGGTAAAAATGATGTTGGCAAAGATGGATTATTGGGAACCGATAAAGGCAAAGTCCAGGGCAGTATAATCGGTGCATTATCTGGTGCTGCGATTACCGCTGGTGGTGCATTCGGGGGCAAGGTTGGCGGTGACGTCATCATGTCAACCGGTGTGAATGCTGCCGCTGGTGGAATTATTGGTAATGTTTTGGCATCTGGCGATTCCGTTCTGCGTATCGAAGATTGTGAAATTGAACATCGTAAAACCACATGTCTGTGGGGATATGTCATGGATTCAACCCCAATTGATACGGCAAACAATACGATTTATTTCAACATAACAGATGGCGAAACCGCATATGTATGTGATGCACGATCGAATAATTGCAAGGTTGCAAACCTGGTAAACATCAGGTTGACAGCATACCCAGACAAAGATATTCACGAGGCATCTGCAACCAGATTCAATTTGATAGTCGAAGATACCGCCAAGCAGTTTCAACTGACCACAGCCGCGGATGGTACATTGCAAATGGAACCCAGTGGCGCCGCCAGTGGAACCAAGAAAGATGACAGTATTTATGCCCAGGTTGTCAGTGCTGGTAACATGGGTAAACAGTATCCTGCGATGATACCAGATGTCAAAGATTCTACATTTGGGTTAAAGTCATCTGATTGGTCCAATTTGCGTAAAAAATTGATTTCCAGTAACAAGACGCCTGTTGGTCGTGGTGTTAATGGCAAACAAACCGCAGGCAGCAAATCATATACTGTTGAAAACTTCTATCCTATATATCGTTCTGCCGAAGATGGTGGCATTGTTGATTTCGGGAACAAGGCACGTTTAAAGGCAACCATGACCGGTGCCGGTGTTGGTGGTGCGTTGGGTGCATTTTCAGGATATCAGGGTGCGCAGTCGGATATAAGCGACCGCTGGTTATCTGCCACGCGTGAATACGAAGATTCATTAACCCGGGTTTATTGCATAACAGGATCGCGTTATTTAACGCAATATAATGATGTTGTTACAATTCTGGAAATGCCATAAGGATAAAAAAACGCCCGTCAGGGCGTTTTTTTCAAATAACAAAGTACAGATAACAAAGAACAATGTATGTGGATAATTTCGCAATATAGGCTAATAACTATCTCTTATCTGTCATACCGCGGCTTATCGGGCCCCGCAAAATTGTTAAATTTTGTGGGTGATGCTGACCACGGTATCCAGATAAATCAATACTGCGCAGCATAAAATTTGTTATTTGTTCACTGTTAATTGTTCTTTGAAAAAACGCCCCACGGGGCGTTTTTTTACAGTCCATTTGTAATTGCATCAACCATCTGTAAAATCAATTTTCGTTTTGTTTTATCTGCGCGATACATTTGTTTTATAACATATATGATTTGTTCATCATGCAGGTATGGTTTTGTGGATTCGTTCAGCAGGGCAGACAGCTGGATTTCAAACACATCTGCAATTGATTTCAGACGTGACGCCGCAATACGATTGCCAGCAGTTTCATATTTTTGCACTTGCTGGAATGTGACGCCCAATTTTTCTGCCAAATCTTTTTGACTCATGCCCATTCGTGTGCGTGTAATTTGTATTAAATTTCCCAGATTGATATCGAATTCTGTTGGGGTAAATGCGATTCCTGACATTTTCAATTCCTGTGGTTGTATAAAAAATAAACCACCCGTGAATAATCAAGAGTGGGATTGGAAGTTAGAAGCTATACTCGTAGTTATAGTGTCGTTTATTTATGTATATCACGACCATCCAATCCCCAACAGGAAATTGGAAGTTTTGTGTCTTTGCGGACACTACGAGTTCTGCGGGCTTCTACACCCCATACTGGCAACGCACCAGTACTGGCATATTATAACATATGCCACTTAAAAAAATCCAGAAATTTGTTCTTTGTTATTTGTTAATTGTTCTTTGAAAAAACGCCCTGTGGGGCGTTTTTTTACAATCCATTTACAATCTGTAACACGCGGGTTGGAACATCTGCGATTTTAATGCGTTCCTGTTCCATTGTGTCGCGGTGGCGCATGGTAACGGTGCCATCTTCCAGTGTTTGGTGGTCAACGGTTATGCATACCGGTGTACCGATTTCATCATGACGGCGATAGTTTTTACCGATGTTGCCCGAATTTTCCAATTCGATACGACCAATCTGCAATTTACGCAGGGCGTTTTCAATATCGTTCGCTGTATCCAGCAATTCTGGTACATTGCGTGCCAATGGGATAACAGCAGCCTTAACCGGGCTTAACCATGGTTTCAGTTTTAATACCAGACGTGATTTGCCGTCCGGCAATTCTTCTTCTGTGTATGCATTGTGCATTACTGCCAACATTGCACGGTTTACCCCCATCGCGGTTTCAATAACGTATGGGATAAAGTTTTCGCCAGTCTGTGGGTCGGAATATGACAGTTTTGTAGTACTGTCTTTGTTTTCCATAACGTTGGCGGAAATTTTAAATTCGTTTTGTGCCTTGGTATGTGACCCCAGGTCAAAGTCCTGGCGGTTATGTACGCCTTCGACTTCGTCAAAGCCGTCAGGAAACGCGTATTCAATGTCAACCGCCGCCTTGGCATAGTGCGCCAGTTTGTCATGTGGCGTAAAGCGCAGGCTGTCGGCTGGTATCCCCAAAACGTTAATCCACCATGCCATACGTGTTGCTTTCCACTGTTCAAAGTATTTTTCATCTGAATCTGGGCGTACAAAGTATTGCATTTCTGCCTGTTCAAATTCACGCATGCGGAATACAAATCCACGTGGGGAAATCTCATTTCGGAATGCCTTGCCAATTTGGGCAATACCGAATGGCAATTTATGTGGCTTGGCATCTAATACGTTTTTAAAGTTCGTATATGTTGTCGTTGCGGTTTCCGGACGCAGGTATGCGTTAATCGCACCATCAGCGGTTGCCCCAATCGACAATCCCATCATCAATTGATATGCGCGTGGTTCTGTTATTTCCGCGGAACCACAATTATCGCATTTTGTCTGGTCTTTCATTTTATCCTGACGCATGCGGGCGCCGCATTTTTTGCATTCAACCAATGGGTCTGAAAAACTGCCTTCGTGTCCAGAATATTTCCACAGCAAACGATTACTGATTAATGCTGCATCCAATCCTTCGATATCATTACGTGAATAAATCATCGCATTCCACCATGCGTTGCGAATATTCTTCATCAATTCGACGCCGTATGGACCATAGTCATATGCACCACCCAGACCACCATATATTTCAGAACCTGTGAATATAAAGCCACGGCGTTTGCATAATGCGACAATGTCATTGATAGTTTTTGCTGGCATATTTTCTTACCCCTATTTTTATCAGGGTCTATTGTGATATACAATTTGCAAATTTGCAATATAAAAAAAGAATGCATGTGTTGACATATTGTGATTGTGTGCTATATTCTGTGCAATAAAAATGGACATATTATGACATTATCAGAAAAACGGCATGATGCTGCCAGTACTTTGGTTGTTCCATATGATGCGACGCCCGATATGGTGGACGCAGCCTATGTTCGTCGCCTGTCGCAACGCTTTGGATTACAGAATGCGGATTTAAAATCACTGACCCGTGGGAACGAGGCATTATATGACGCCCGTGTTCGGATGCGGTTGCCTGAAAAGTTGCAATGGTGTGCGGCACTGCGTTTGCTTGCAACAACCAGTGTTGATAAAGCACTGAATATAATGAAAGTGTATTTTAAGCAGTTACGCAATCAGGCAAAATCTGAACCTTGTCAGACATTGGCAGATGGATTGATATCTGATCAAAAGAAACTGTGTCGCAAGTATAATGTATTCCGCGCCATATGTGGATATGAAATCGGTGGAATCTGGGGCATAATAATATATAACCGTATCAGTCAAGAACCTGATTGGATTATTCCAGCGGTGATTGGTGGTTCACTGGTGGTTGGTGTGGTTACACTTGGCTATTTAATGGATTCCATGCGGAACAAGACAATAGATATTGGCGTTGGACTTGGTTTATTACAGACGCTGTTGCCATACGAAAAAGATTTTCAGAAATAAAAATAATATAAAAAAAAGAGCAGGGGGATTTTCATCCCCCTGTGCTCTTATCTTTCTGTTTTTTACATGCCTGTATCTGGTGCGATTGCGCTGACAGGACATACGCCTGCACAGGCACCGCATGATACGCACTTCGCTGGGTCAATCGCACATTTCCCATCGGCGGTCACAGATATCGCGCCCATCGGACAAATGCCCATGCATGTGTGGCATCCAATGCATTTTGCAGGATCAATTTTATAAGCCATTTTTTATCCTTTTTACTGTTTGGTTATTAATTTCTGTTAAACAAGCTTAACAAATACTGGAACATCGCAATGAACGATATGTACAGGTGTAATGCACCCAATACCGCCAACTGATTCTTTTGGGTGTCATCACCAATTTGTGCATATGCGTTCTTTAAATTCTGCATGTCGTACGCAGTAAACAGCGCAAACACCAATACACCAATCAGGCATACAATCGTGCCAAATGTGCCGCCAACCAACGCCGGCCATATAAATGATGCCAGACCCACCAAGATTAAACCAATCATGCCCATGGTCAAAAATACACCCAAGAATGAAAGGTTCTTAACAGTCTTGTATCCGAACAGTGCCATGCACGCAAACATTGCTGCCGCCAATACGAATGCAAATAAAATTGTGTATGGATTATGTGTTATCGCGACCAACAACAGTGGTGTCATAACAATACCCATCAACACTGCATACAGTGCCAACAGTAACGCGCCCGTTGCAGGCTTCATGCTGAATGCGCGAACCTGTGCCCAGATTGACAGTCCCAATCCACCAAACAACAGTATATAGTATAATGGTGACAAACCTGTTGGTGTGAACATTGCATATAATAACGGCGTCGCCATGGTCAGCCATGCGGCAACTGCTGTTAATCCAACCGCACCGAACATCAATGCGAATATACGTTTCAGGTATAAATCAATACCCGTGCCTGATTTTTTTGCAATCATAACTTTCTCCTTGTTATTTGATGTATATATAATACAATGACGGTGGTATTTCAAGGGTAAACAAATAATCATGTCTATTACAATAAATCCAATTTCGCCGGTTGCATTTTCTGTTTTTGGAATGCCTGTGCGCTGGTATGCGCTGGCATATATTGCAGCATTTGTATGCGGTTATATGCTGTTTAAATATTTAATGAACCGCGATGACGCCCAAATCAAACTGTCCAAGACGCAACTGGATGATTTGCTGACGGCAGTAATCCTGGGGGTAATCCTGGGTGGACGATTGGGATATGTGCTGTTTTATAATTTGGCGTTCTTTATGGAATACCCATTGGAAATATTCGCCTTGTGGCATGGCGGGATGAGTTTTCATGGTGGACTTATCGGTGTTATTGTTGCTGTGTTTTTGTTCGCGTGGCGTTTGCGCCGTAAAAAAGATTTTGTCGCAAGTAGCGGTACATATAAAACCGCATTTCGTATTCTGGATATAATGGCAGTTGTTGCGCCAATTGGATTGTTCTTTGGTCGCATTGCCAATTTTATAAATATGGAGGTTATGGGGCGCCCAACAAATTCCCCACTGGGCGTTGTTTTTACAGGTGACATTCCAATTCCCCGTCACCCAAGCCCCCTGTACGAGGCTGCGACCGAAGGCATCATATTATTTGTATTGATGTTTTGCCTGTATAGATTTACAAACCTGCGTCGTCATGCCGGTGCGCTGGGTGGAATATTGGGCATGGCATATGCGGTCGCGCGTATATTCTGTGAACAGTTCCGTGCCCCAGATGCCCAGATTGGATTTTTAACCAGTTGGGGGCTGACGATGGGACAATTGCTGTCTGGTTTAATGTTTATCGCAGGTGCGGTAATTTTTACAGTTGCAATGCGAAAAAAATAAATATAAAATAGGCAGGCATTAGTTCACAAGAACCAAGTTTCGGATGGTTGGCAGAGCGGGGCAATAGCGGCGGTCTTGCTTACGAGTCCGTAAGAACAAGCGTTAGCGAAGTTCGCACGCTAACGAGTGGTGAGCAGCACCGTCAGGTGCGACAAGCGAACAAAACCGTAGGTTGAAAGACCGCGGAAAAATAGTTTCGGATGGTTGGCAGAGCGGTCGAATGCGGCGGTCTTGAAAACCGTTGTGGGGGCAACTCCACCGGGGGTTCGAATCCCTCACCATCCGCCAGAATAAAAAAACGCCCCAACGGGGGTGTTTTTATTCTGATGCGCAGGTCGGATGAAGAACCCCGGGGTTCGAAAACAAGTAGGCGAGACAAACGAAGTGCAGTCGAGACGCTACGGTTTCCCCGCAGGCGTATCGCGCCGAGGGAATCCCTCACCATCCGCCAGAATAAAAAAACGCCCCAACGGGGTGTTTTTTGTATAATATGTCTAAGTAAAACAGTTAATAGACTTAGTGGTGATAGCATGACAGAACCGATTAAATTGATTGATGTGTTGCCAGGATTTCATGCAGATGTTTTTAAGAAAAATCATCCTGGTTGTCGCCGTCAGGTACGTTTTAATATCAAAGATGATATTGTGCCACGGGATTTTGCCGAAATGCACCATGACCAAGATGATGATTTTGAACCATGGATTTTGACTGTGGGTAAGCCTAATAACACAAGAATGCAACTGAACGATGTTATATTTCAATTTATCAGGATAGACGCGTATCAAAACAGATGGCTGTTTGTTGGTGCGTACAAGATTCTGGACCTGAATAAAGGACGCATCAAAAATTATATATATGCGAATGCGAAACGGCTATCAGAATTTGATGTGTTTAATGGCAGATTGGTTATTGAAAAGCCAGCAAATCGCAGCTTTCGTTATATTGATGATAATATACTAGATAATATAACAGTCAGTTGTGTTTTACCCCAATCGTATCGTGAAAATGCAGATAAATTCCCAGGCTGTGATAATTTATGTTACGATTATAAATCATTAAGTCGCTGTATACATTCGACAGAATGGAAAAGTGCACTTAGTAATGTATATGGTGTATATGTTTTAACAGACCGTAAAACAGGCAAGCAATATATTGGTTCTGCAACAGGTATGGACGGAATATACGGTCGTTGGTGCACATATCTGGACCAGGGTTATGATGATTCGAATAAAGATTATCCGAACAAGAAATTGAAGGATTTGGTAAAGAAAGAAGGTATCGAATATATAAAAAATAACTTTCAATACAGTATATTGGAAATATTTAAGAAAAATCAACTTGGGTGCGACCTGGCATTAGAACGCGAAAAGTTCTGGAAAGATGTCTTTCAAACACGCCAGTTCGGATATAATGATAACTAAGACTTACAATAAACGCCCATTTGGGCGTTTGTTTTTTTATTCACGAACCAATCCAAATTCACGCATTATAGGCAACAGATGTGGTGCCATTTCCGGATAGAATTTTTGCATTGTTTCAAATGCGTTCAGTGGCTTGTCCGGTTTGGTAAAACGTGCACATTCCCAGTCGATAATCATTTCGATATAGTCACGGCGTGTTTTATTTTTGTTATTTTCTACGTGATGGCGATTGTTTTTTCGGTGTGTGTTATGAACCCATTTTTTATCGCGACCTGTTATCAGGGCAACTGGATACAGATATAACAATTTATCCAAATCATGCACGCAACCACGCAGTGTATTATGCCCCAGCAGTTCACGTTCAACCTTTAAAAATGCCAGTTTGTGCCACCATGTATATTTTTCCAATGATATAAATTGCTTGTATTTCATAGCCATGCATCCCCATTTTTTGCTTTGTATTGATACACCTTGCCGGGGCGATGTCCACGACATGTCGTTTTGTCCGGCACAGGTGTGCAATATTTTGTTATTCTTTTATGAAAATTTGATTTATCGACATTGCGCCCCGATATGATTTCATATACCTGGCGTACATCTTCCAGTGAAAATTCGGATGGCATAAATTTAAATATCGTATCGGTGTTATTCAATCTGCCACGCAGATATTTCCATGTCGTCAATATTTCAATCAGTGTTTTGTCGCACTGCAAATCTGTGGCATTTGTTTCGAACAGATATTCAACACTGATGCCGACTTTTTCGATTGTCTGATATTTATATTCTGTGTTACCGATTTTGATTGTGTTGTCGCGGATTGATATATCAGCCAGTTCGTATTCTGGGTGAATTTTATCCAAGCGCGCCTGATTCATAATCGCCAGATGAATGATGTCTATATCTGAATCCGCTGACATATATTTTTTATCGCCCAGGGCATAGACCTGTTCCAGATGAAACAGGTCAGTCCCTACAATGTCACGCAACATATTGCGCGCCTGACGTTTTATGTCATCGGATGTATTCGCGATAACCCGGGGCAGGGCACACGTGCCACGGCGCAACACTACCTTGATAGTTTGTATGTCGTTTTTTCGGATGTCCGGATTTGTTTCTGTATCCAGTACCAGCATAACGCATGTTAAGTTTACATTCATCGCGATTTTTCCATTTTCAGTTTAATCGGGTTTAACTTATAGTCGACCAGATTTCCACCATAATATACTATGTTTGAATAACCATAGTCCAATTTTTTTGTATAGAATGTTATCGGTATCCCGTTATAAATCCATTCATATCGGTCAAAGAATTCTTCATCTTTGACGATTGGTTGGGTTATTTCAGACATTTTATGTATGATTTGGTTTGAATCTGCCTTGGTTAATGCATGCTGCAAAATCCATTGGGAACGGGGATTGCTGACATCAGAATTGCGGGTGTTTGTATTTAGTGTCTTTAAACTGACAGTTTTTATGTTTGGGTATGTGTTGATGTATCGTTTTATTTCACGGATGTATTCATCGAACGTTTTGCCCTTTAACATCACGTAATTCAGGCGAATGTTTGCATGTTGGAAATTCTTGCTGTGGATATAATCGCGGCGATATCCCAGTGTCTGCATATCGATTGCGGAATCAAAGTCCGTTCTGGTTACCTCAAGCATAAAGTCGTCTTTCATCAGATTGAACTTTTTATCGTCAAAGAACAGATTTCCTGATGTTTGCAGGCGACGTTCATCAAATATATCAACCTGTTTGGTGGCGTTTAAAATGGTCTGCAGTGTTTCATAGTCATACAGGGATGGTTCGCCATTGCCAGACAGAATGAAATATCGAAATGATATCCCCAAATCCCGCAGGTATTTTAATCGTTCCGGTAATAGTTCCAGATGATTATCAACTGTTGGCCATTGGGTTATCTTGGCAGTGCAATATGGACAGTTTTTATCACACTTAAATGACGACATGATTAATTCAAATTCTTTGTATTTCATGGTACATCCTTTTTTTTATATCAGTATCTTGTTTTTTATTATGTCCAGCATTTCAGACGTATTCATATATGCAAATGTTTGGGCACGTTTGTCGCGCATTTGTGCATCTGTTATTGGGAACCAGTGTTCTGATTTAATGGTGTATTTTGATTCCTGGGGTTTATACAGAATATAAATCTGTTTGCCGGCATTTAATGCCCATCCCAGTTCGACGATTGTCCCTGGAGAACATTGTTCATCGAACACAGCAATAAACACGTCGCATTTATCAACTGCCATGCGTTCTGCTGCGACAACGACATTACATTCAGTTGATGTGAATTCGCCGGTTGACGCTTGTTCACAATAAAATGGTCCTGAATAAGAATATTTATCATTCAGTTTTACATTATCTGCCGCGGTCACCAGTTTATTTTCATCACCCAACAATATTGCCCGGTAATCATTGCGCAGTCGATGGGCAAGTTGTGCACCTGGTTCTGCTGTTTTGTTAAATTTTCCAGATAGATATACTTTCTTCATTTTTTACCCCCAATCATAATCTTTTTCCAGTTTCTGTATGACAGTATCGCCATTACAGTCCATATTGCATTCAGACCAATCAACCAATACGCTGCATCTGGTAACAGACTGTATTCCACAACGTATATCAGGTCATTAATCGTCCATATTATCCATGCATCCAGTTTGCGGCGCACCATGTACCACGTTGCAATAAAACTGGATGTGGTTGAAAATGCGTCCAGCATTGGCAGTGGATCATTTGTATAACGCAGTATGGTTCCGACCAACAGTGTCCCCAGAATTATTGCCAATGTATATCCGATGCGTTCCAGGTGCGTGCATTTTGTTATCGGGCGTTCTGATGACCCGTGTCCCCACAGTATTGCACCATATATACCCATCCCCAGATATATCAGGTTGTTTGTCATATCGCCATACAGATGGTTAATAGCTGAAAATACGATTAACATTGCGATTTGCAAAATATAGAAAATCCAGTTACTGCGTTTGTTCTGCATAATCAAGATTCCTTGTGTCAGTCCAAACACAGTTGCCAGAATTTCTGTATAAAATCCGATATTCATACTCATTTGTGTTGCCCCATGGTTGTTCAGAATGTTAACTGATAGTTGACTTCCCAATACACTTTGGTTGATTGGTTATTAATCAGTTCTGCGCCACTGCCTTCTTGGACACCGACGTATGTATTGATGCTGTTGTTATCGTTGATGGGGATTGTCTTGCCGGTTTCGGCATAGTGGTAATACATGCCATCAAATCTGTCTTGGAATAATCCAACCTTGGCATAGTTTGTGTTTGGTTGGCATATAGTTGCACATCCGCTTAGCGCGATTCCGATACTGCATAACAAGGCTTTTTTCATATTTATGTCCTTTGGTTAATGGGTCAGTGTCGCGACTTATAGTAATATATACCATAAGTATAAACTCGTCAAGGATTTTTTACTACGAATCGGATTTTAGGTGTGTATTTGCTGTCTCATATACACATCAGACGCTGCCGACGAATAGAGAGGTGTAGATCTCGG
>CAMWQN010000017.1 GCA_947176385.1 uncultured Rickettsiales bacterium | reverse complement strand
GTTTACAATTGATTTTGCCTGTGGCGAAAAATATACATGTCCGCCGCGCAACTTGGTGTACTTGTCCATGTGGTCGGACCAACGGTTGCCCACCCATTCAGTAATTTTCTGCCAATCCGTCAATTGGTCATTACGTTTCGCCGGAATATAGTCATCGCTGTTGGGGTTGTTATAATCTACCTTGCCCTTAGCGTATTCAACCGCACTGTAAATACTGGGACTATAATTTTTTACAACATCATATACTTTTCCTTTTGGGGCACCGATTAAGATGTTTTGATAGTTGCGTTTAAAGAAGTCCAGTTTATCTGGATTAATTATTTCATTTTTATCGTTTAACCCGGATATAATTGATTCGATATTAATATTTTGCAGTTCGCGTTGAATTACAGGATGCTTATTGAAGCCATCGCCCCAATTCATTTCATGTGATATTGCATTAATTACGCGTAATAATTTATCACGTGTCTTTGGGGTGCTGTTATATTTTTCATCTTTAATATCTTTTACAAATTTATCGTAATCTTGGCGGGTTTCAAATATGTTGGACAACAATGGATGCATAGTATTTGCCTGTACATCCAATAAATTTTGTAATTTATCTATTTGCAACTTTGCCTGTGGTGTTGCCTTGTAGATAGAAAACAGTTTTTTATCGCCAAAATATTCGTCTAAAAATTCAGTTGCATCTTTATTGTCTTTAAAGTCATCACGGTTGGCTGCCATGTCACGAAATGCCGTTTGCAATTCGCGGAACAGTTTTTCCCAGTCTTTATCTTCCATTTGAAATTGGCTGGGTGTAATGCGTGGGTGTGTGCTTGAAGCACGTGTACCCTGGTCGCCAGGGTATTGCATATTGCGTTCCCATTTACCATCGCTATTCTTTATAACAAATCCCTTGTCACGCCATAACTTCATATTTCCACGGAAATCGCCTTTGCCGTCATTGGCGTTTAAATATACCTGATACTGAGCGAACTGAGCCTCTGGCATATTTATGATTAAATTCTGCATATAGAATAGTTGTAAAAATTCTTTCATTGATACATCTGCCATGGTTGCCCCCTTTGGTTCACACTCACATTACTATTATAGTGAAATTTGACAAAATTTCAAGTTTTTGTGCGTGTTTTTTTTTTAGGTTTTGGTTCTTGTAAAATTGCAACGTTACATTTTGTAAAATCAGGGGTATGAACATACAATTACGCAATATATTGCTGAAAAGTATTCCATACCTGCTGTCAATAGTCGGTGGTTTGGTATTATTCTTGGTGACCAAGGATAACATTCATAATCCTGATTGGGTTGATTTAATCAATAATATTGCTGCATCATTGCTGTCAATACCGATTGTATTTTTGCTGTATGACTATTCAAATTATCGCATATCGCGCAAGTTAAACAATGCACTGACAGACACTACGCATAACAAGATTGATTCCACACTAATCAGCATAATTATAATCCTGCGCCAGATGATGGGGATGCGTGGCAAATTGACTTTGACAGTGCTGAATAAAATGGGGGATTTGCGCCTGGGGCAAATTTCGACCCAGATAAAATTGCGCCCAACTCAGATTCAGGCATTAACCACACTGCATCATGAACTGGATGAATTGATATACCGCAATTACAGGGGCGACATTTTGTCTGTGATTCAGGTGCAATCTTTGACCGGTCTGGCGCATAATTTGCAACGAATGATAAACGTTCATCGGTTTCATCAGGACAGGCGCATCGCTGCCCAAACCGCGGAAAAAATTATCCGTTTTATAATTGATTGGATGGATACAGACGCATCTATATCCGTGCGATTTGA
Organism: uncultured Rickettsiales bacterium; assembly: GCA_947176385.1. Taxonomy (GTDB): domain Bacteria; phylum Pseudomonadota; class Alphaproteobacteria; order Rs-D84; family Rs-D84; genus Enterousia. Next base: position 16,819 of record CAMWQN010000017.1, on the reverse strand, counting down.
ACAACTGTTGAACGGAACTGGCACCGTCAGTCCAAATCCCGCACAAAAAACAGCTCAGTAATTTATGCTAGAAATTTATCCCCATTGTGTTAAAATCAATGCAATTAATTAATACAAAAGGATGATACAATGGCGATGATTTATTGCACCGAATGTGGCAAGAAAATGTCTGATAAAGCAACAAAGTGCCCGGCTTGCGGCTGCCCAAATATGACGCTGGGCAAAAGCATTAACGGTCTGTACAACGGCGAAAAGTCCATGGTTGTATACCTGTTATTGTGCTGGTTCCTGGGCGTGTTTGGTGCGCACCGTTACTATGCCGGTAAAATCGGTTCTGCGATTGTTATGACAATTTTAACAATTACAATTATCGGTCTGTTTGTGACAGGTATTTGGGCATTGGTCGATTTGATTGTCGGATTCTGTAATTTAAGTACGCCGGAAAAAATCTTTAAGAAATAAAATTGACCATTATGCAAGATAAATACGAACATATTATCTTGGATTTATGCGGCAATGTGGAACGTGATATGTCTGTGTCAATGACGGATTTGCGCGATATGCTGATTGCTGCGAAAAGTATAAATGAATATTATCGTCGGACGTCTGCTGCGGAATGGATTTGTAATAAAGACACCCTGGATGACTTGACGCGTCCGGACGGTACCACGGAACGTTGGCGACTTTATAATAAGCATGGATACCCAAAAATTCAAGAATTATGGGTCAGTAATCTGGGGCGTATAAAAATAACAGATGATGTCGGCACCAGGATTGCACCCTTGGTCGAGGATTATCACAGGGACAAATCATTAAATGCAGATATATTGAACACATCAAAAATTGGTTATTTGATTGTTCGCGATTATCCAGAATTAAAGGTATGGCGACTGGTCGCGGAAACGTGGCTTAATCCGCCGCCGGAACCTGATTGGACGGTGCATCATATAACAAATGACGGGTATGATAATCGTCCTGAAAATTTAATATGGCTGCCATGGGATGTTCATAGTGACAATGTCCATCGTGTTGATGGCAAACGTCTTCCTGGCAAAGAATTGGATTATAAGCCCGGATGTATGCAGGCGAATAATTAACGATTAAACCGGACCAAAAGTGTCCGGTTAATATATTATGTTGGTTTTGGAAATACCAAAAGGACATAATATGTATGATTTTCAAAATTTGGACGAAGTCTTAACAAATCGTATGAAGATGACGCGTGCAGGTGGTGCAAACGGACCTGTTGTTACGCGGCATTATTACAAAACAACACCGGGCGCATGTTTATCACGGTTGCGGTCTGTGGCGTCACGGTGCGGACTGTGGGTTGATTGGTGCCGTGGGGAAAATTCTGACCAGATAGCAGTTGACGTCCCCCATGAACCACGTGACAAAGTTTCTTTATCAGATGTAATAAACAGTCATGCGTTTAAAAATGCCACGGGGCGTCTGCCGATAGCGGTTGGGGTGGACACCCTGGGTGACCCGATAATTTCTGATTTGGCGGATATGCAGCATATTTTGATTGCGGGGGATTCTGGCACTGGCAAGACAACATTATTAAAATCAATTGCCGCAGGGGTTATCGCACGTAACACGCCCGATACGTGTAAATTTATGGTATTGTCGCCAACTGATGATGGGATTATTGGTGATGCAAATGCAGCATATTTATCGTGTTCACCATTCTGTGGCGCAAATGCTGCAACAACGGGATTGTGCGCTGTCGGGATAGAAATGTTTCGTCGCTATAATATCTTGCAAGCGGCAGGTGCATCGGATATTGATGCATACAATGGCGGGAATATGCCACGTCTGGTCGTTATTATTGATGATTTGGCTGAATTGATGGCGATATCGTATTCCAAGGCATCACGCTTTATCTTGCAACTTACGCAAAAGGCGCGCCCGGTTGGTATTCACATTGTTGCCAGCACAATCCGTGTGGATGGCAAAAGTATCCCAGGTAATATCAAGGCAAATTTTCCAACACGTATATCTTTTCACACATCAGACGCATCCAAATCACGTCAAGTTTTAGATATGGCTGGCGCAGAATTATTGTTGCCATATGGTGATGCATTCTTTTCTGACGCGCATCGTATCCCACAGCGCATTCATACCCCATATGTCGATGTTTAGTTATTTTGTGGATATGCTATTCATACAATCTCTTAGCAGGGTGCGATACATTGTAATTAACTCTGCCGGGGCGGTTGGCGTTATCGCGCCGCCCCATTGGGTCAGATACAGGCTGATTGCATACAGACCGCCTGCCTGAAATCGTATTGTTAAACTGCCATCCGGATTTTTGGTGATTTTTTGTGTTGGATGGAACTGATAGCGTAATGCCTCGGTCGCGGCATGGGGTGCAACCCGCCATTCAATATCGTATGTATTTGGTTCATGGAAAACGCCGAACATAGAATTTGCATATGTTTCAATGGTGAAGGCATTGTCGCGTGCAAACCATTCGCCTGTATCTGTTATGGCTGATATTTCAGGCAAGATATAGTTTAATGGCATGTCGCCAATCGTGTCTTTCCAGCATATTTTTGCGACCATATATACATTGTTTGGACCATACATGACACCCAACGGGCATACTGTATGTTGGCGTCCCTTGTATTGAATAATAACCTTGTGCTGATTTAAAATCGCGTCGTCCAATTGTGCCTTGATATCCGGATTGATAGTTATTTTTGCATGCGGACCGATGAATGCAAAATCCGCATCAATTTTTTGCTGAATATTTGCAACCTGGCGTGCACCCCGTTTTGGGTCCAGGTTTTTAATACTGCGATACAGTTTGGTCGTCAACTTTTCTTTCAATGTTTCCAACAGATGACGTATTGGGGTATTTGCACCCGCCTTTTGTATAGCAACATCCAATGCTTGCAGTTCTTCGGGACTTAATGTATCTGGGAAATCATCAATATACAGACGATAAGACTTGGTTTCCGGATTAAAATCCAGTCGTGTGTCATAAATATCACGAACTGCATCCAGTGTGCGTTGAACGGTTTTTTCAGATATCTTGGAATCATTCAAGGTCCCAACCTGGCTGCGTTTATCAATGGAATCATTTTGGATATACAGGTCAGACAACAAATCGCGTATATCTTGGAACGTCATGTCACGCGTGCGCAATGCGTTGATAAGTTCCATTAAAATCTTTGCTTTGCGGTGATTTCTGCGTGCCATTGTGTGTCCTGTATTTTGATTATGGAAAAATTTTAACACACATCACATACCCGGTCAAGAACATGGACCAAAAATGTCCACAGGTTGATTTATATATAAAAATGTAAACCAAAAGGACTGAATATGAACATCAAAGAAAAGCAAGCAATTCTGTACTATCTGCGGAATTTGACGACAGGTGATTTTGTGCCTGATGACTATGATGGTCTGTTTCATATAGTATCACATCATTCCGAAGTTTTACTGGGGTTTGACCTGCGCGCAGTTGCATCCCGTATGCGTCGGGACATATCAACCGAAGACAAGATATATTTACTGCAAAATTTGATGCGTGGTGAAATTCCATTGCGTGAAACGGCATCCAATAAAAATGATTTGGCAAAGTTGCACAAACAATTTGCCGCGCACAAGGATGATTTAAATGTTGATATCACAGCATCTGATTTCGATCACAGTTTTACGTATATATGCGAGGCATTTGATTTAGCGCAACCTGTGCGTCCGTTATTACAGTGCTTGGTTTATATTACCAGAATACGCCTATTAGGACGTATTATGGAACATTGTGGCTGTGGCAGTCGTCGTGACATTACCAATCCAGAAAATATAGAAATCATTGCAGGTATGTGCCGTATATCACCTGATGATGTACGTAAAGCGTTTGCTGCAAACGGTCCGTTATTTGATGCGGGTATTATTGTTAATAAATATGGTGATAATGAATTTTCATCTACGTTTACAAAACTGCTGGGGATGCGATTTGAAAGTGCTGCAGATGTCCGTAACATGCTGATAGGCAAACCATTACAGGCGACATTAAAGCGCAAGAATTTTGACTATATGTCATCAGATTTTGATGCAATTCGTGGGATTTTGCAGTCTGCTGTTCAGGCAGGTTCCAGTGGCATAAACATATTGCTGTATGGGAACCCTGGATGCGGCAAAACGGAATTGGCGAAATCCGTATGTGCCAGTGCCCATCTGTGCTTATATACAACATCGGAAAACAAGGAAAACAAAGATGCACGTCTGGGCAGTTTGGCGCAAACGCAAACCGTATTGAAAACAGATAAAACAGCGGTTGTATTGTTTGATGAAGCCGAAGATGTATTTTCATTGAATCCATTAAGCCGCATTGCCCCCAGCAAACTGTATGTCAATCGTCGTCTGGAAACCAATCCGCGTCCTGTTATATGGATAACGAACAAGATATCAGATATGGACCCTGCATATATTCGCCGTTTTTCGTTTGCACTGAATGTCAGCGACCCTGATGCGCACGCCAAAGCAAACGCATGGGGGCGTGTGTTCCAAACGCATGGATTGAAATTGTCGTCATCAAAACTAGACGCGTTGTGTAAAAAATATGATGTCCCAATGGCACTGGTGGATACGGCGGCACGTAATGCAAAATTGATGAACCGTATGGATATGGTTGAAACAACGATTGACAGCCTGGTTGGTGCGATGAATGGTCGTGGCATGCGCGCGGCGGTATCAGATGTTGATTTTGATACATCACTGTTAAATACTGACACGGATTTAATGCGTCTGGCAACCCAGATTCGCGATAAAAATATCCGCAGATTTTCATTGTGTCTGTATGGTGCACCCGGGACTGGTAAAACTGCATATGCTCGGTATCTGGGGGAAATGCTGTCGATGCCGGTAATAACGCGCCGCGCCAGTGATATCAAGGGTTCCTATGTTGGTGAAACCGAACGTAACATCGCTGCCGCATTTGCTGCCGCGCGTGCTAAAAAAGCAATATTAGTTTTTGATGAAGCAGACAGTTTCCTGCAAGACCGCACCCGTGCCCACCATTCGTGGGAGGTCAGCTGTGTCAACGAAATGTTAACCCAGATGGAATCGGCAACCCATCCATTCATCTGTACTACAAACTTGATGCAGCAACTGGACCAGGCGTCACTTCGTCGTTTTATGTTCAAGGTAAAATATAATTATCTGACGACGCCCCAGGTTGTGCGTGCGTTCAAAACGTTCTTTGACTGTACTGTTACTGACGCGGATGTGTCTGATTTGACAATGCTGTCCCCTGGGGATTTCAGTGTTGTCCGCAATCGGGCAGGGCTGCTGGATATCACAAACCCACGCGAATTGATTGACATGCTGCGCCAGGAACAGTCAGTCAAAGGTGCCACCACAACTGGCAAAATCGGTTTCACACCAGATTGATATCTGTGTGAAACATTGTCCTCCAAAACAACAAAACCGCCGTTTGGCGGTTTTGTTGTAGCAAATACATAGCAAAAAGATTTGGAAATGGGAAATTAGATGGGGGATAAAAAAGAAAAATCCACTGAAATCAGCGGATTATTTTGGTGGGGACACAGGGACTCGAACCCTGGACCCAATGATTAAAAGTCATTTGCTCTACCAACTGAGCTATGTCCCCAAAACGGACCCGGAATCAAAAGAACTTTCGTTACTTGTTCCGTGGTTCGGGGCAAATTCTGACACATATTTTTATTAAAATCAAGAAAAAATGCATTTTTATTGTACTTTTTTCCTGGTGCGACCTTGATTGTTGGATTACACCTTTGACAGGGCGGGGCAAAAGTTGTATTTTAAGGGCAGAGTGAGGGAGACTTATGCGATATTTATTTCAAATTTTCGTGATAATGCTGTTCGTGTTTCTGGGCGAAGTTTTGGGATACTTGATTCCGTTGCCAATCGCCGGCAGTATTTATGGGCTGGTTCTGTTGTTTTTGGCGCTGGTAACCGGCGTTGTAAAGTTATCATGGGTGGCGGACGTTGCTGACTGGCTGCACCGGATTATGCCATTGTTCTTTGTTGCGCCGGCGGTTGCGATTGTTGACGTATGGGCAGATATTTCAGATATATGGTGGAAATTGGTTTTGTTGCTGGTGATTGCGTATGTTGTCACAATGATTGCAACCGGGGTTACTGCTGACCGGCTGATAGGGCGCATCAATCGTAATGAATCAAAAGCACGGGGGAATAAAAAATGATGGAATTTTTAACTGCATCCCAGTATTTTGGTGTCGCATTGACATTGGCTATGTTTATGTTGGCGGTGTTATTAAACCGTCGTTTTCCATCCCCATTTACAACGCCACTGTTTCTGGCGACGATATTTGTTGTTATAATATTGTTGTTGTTACGTGTCCCATACGCGACATATAACGCCAGTGCACAATATATAACATATTTCTTGGTTCCGGTCACAGTATGCTTTGCAGTGCCAATGTATCGTCAGTTGCCAGTACTGCGTCGGCATATGGTACCGATTTTGATTGCGATGTTGGTTGGTGTTTTGGCATCTGTATTTTCAGTTGGGCTGGTATGTATAGTATTTGGACTGGGGGATATTGTTGCAAAATCATTAGTATCAATATCTGTTACGACGGCGATTGCGATTGGTATTACGGAACGTTTGGGCGGTGTGGTTGCATTAACGGTATCTGCTGTAATTGTAACAGGAATTCTGGGTGCATCGGTCAGTGATGTGTTGTGTCGTTGGTTGCGCCTGCGCAGTCCGATTGCATGTGGACTGGCGATTGGTAATGCGTCGCATGCCGCCGGCACTGCCAAGGCAATGGAGATGGGTCAGATAGAGGGCGCAATGAGCAGCCTTGCCATCGTATTATCAGGGCTGATGACCGCGGTCGCTGCGCCGTTTGCAATCTGGGTATTGTTTTAGTATAAATAAAACATGCAAAAGTATATTGATGCACATTGCCACATTGGAAATGGTGTGACGGATGGTTCTGTCGCAGCGTTTTTCTGCAACAGTGTTTCAGAATCTGATTGGTCTGATATTTTATCCACATCCAAACATAATCCTGCGGTGTTGCCATGCTTAGGTGTACATCCGTGGTATATCAATGATATTGTCGCCGGCTGGGACGCACGCTTATATAACGCGTTGGTTAAAAATCCGCGTGCTATGGTTGGTGAAATTGGTTTGGATAAATTGCGTCCCCATTATGATATTCAGATGGATGTGTTTATGCGTCAAATGCAAATTGCAAATGATTTGCAACGTGTGGTGCATATTCATTGTGTCCGTGCATGGAATGATATATTAACATGTACGAAATTTAAAGTTCCCGCAATTGTATTGCATGGTTTTACAGGCATGCGTGATGTAATGCTGCAACTGGGGCGGCGGGATAATATATACTTTTCATTTGGTTGCGCTGTGTGTGACGCACGCCGTGCGCGATTGATGTCGGCGGTGTGTGACGTGCCATTGTCGCGCATTTTGATTGAAAGTGACGGGGATATGTGCAATTCTGGCGCAGTATTACGTGATGTGATAAATCGCATTGCGGAAATAAAACATATATCGCCGGACGATTTATCTGGTAACATTTATAATAATTCAATTCAGGTGGCGCAAAATGGATAAATTACACAGAATACGTATGTTGCTGGGCGATGCCGCGGTTGCCAAGTTGCAGCAATCAACGGTTATGGTTGTTGGCTGTGGCGCGGTTGGGTCCTTTGCGATAGAGGCATTGGCACGTTCTGGCGTTAATCGCCTGATACTGATTGATTTTGATGTTATTGAGCCATCAAATATAAATCGTCAATTGTTTGCGACCACGTCAACTGTTGGTCAGCCAAAGGTGGATGTTGCATCCGCCCGCGTACGTGACATAAACCCAGATATCCAGGTTACCGCAATAAATGCATTTTTTGACGAGAATACGCATTTGGATATAACGCCCGACTTTGTAATTGATGCGATTGATACCGTGCCATCAAAAATTGCACTGTATCGTTGGTGTGGGGCGCATAATATTCCGTTTATATCCAGTATGGGTGCGGCACGCAAGCGTGACCTGTCAAAAATTCGAATTGGCACAATTCGTCGTACAACAGTATGTCCATTGGCGGCGAAAATTCGCAAGATTGTACGTGACAGTAATATTCCTGATTTCCCAGTTGTTTATTCGACCGAGCCTGCCGATGCGAATGTATCTGGGCGCGCATTTGGTTCAATTATAACCGTCACGGGCGCATTTGGTCTGTATATGGCAGACTATGTGATAGAGCAATTGGTTAAATAAACGCGGCAATGTGTTCGTGGAACAGAATCTCTTCCTAATGCAAGGGGCGATAAAACACGTTATAATGTCTATTGTCTTTTAGTCAAGACAACATCAACCTTGAAAGGAGAAAAAAGAGATGAGAGGACTAACAAGTTATGTTTTGAAACCATTGACCTTTATCGGTGCTTTAAACTGGGGACTGATTGGAATCTTTGGTTTTGATTTGGTTGCGTTTATATTCGGACCAGGCACCGTTGCCAGCAATATCGTATACAGCATTATCGGTATCGCAGCATTGATATGGTTAATCTGGTACTTTATCGACAGACCTGTTCGTGGTGAACGCTAATAATCAATAATGTTTTCATGTCATAAAAATCCCCGCATGCCGCGGGGTGTTTTTTTTATTTCATTTGTCGTTTTTCACGGCGGGCGGCGCGGCGGTTGATTTCATTTATTTCTTTTTCCACAAACGGACGCAGTTCCATCACCAGTTGCTGTAACTGGGTATATATATTAAACAGGCGTGGTTTTGAATTCCGCTGGTGTAATCGTTTACAGTATATTTCCAAATTCAGTTGTCCATCGGTCATGGCGCCTTGGCGTGATTTGGCGGCATCATACATTTCTTTGGTCAGCAGTCCCATAAAAAATCCCTTTATTTTTTATAAATAAAAATGACCATCAAAAATTGATGGTCGGGGATTTAGAAAATCATCTACAATAGTGACCCCGATGGTCTTTCGTTTTTACGTGTTTTATAACCAGCGGATCCCCGACCTGTTACTGGTGGGGTATGTCACGGTGCGACGGCACCCAAGACATCACGGATATATTGCGATGCATTCGCACCGATTGTAGATAGGCTTTCTAAGGCCCCGACCCCACAATCCCTTGTGAAGTCATTTAAGATAATACCATAAAACGCCGCCTTTGCAAATAAATAAAGCGGAATTATTCCCGCGTCCCACGCAGGTCATAGACATATAACCGATGCGGATATTTCTTGAACCCATAACGGGTGTATCCACGGGGCAGGGTAATAATACGCGTCGGTGTTAAATTCGCTGCCGGTATAACCAATGTAATCAGTACATCAAAATGGTCGGTGTATTTATACAGATCTTCGTTAAATCCCGGACCCATATACGCAACGGCAATATCAAATTTGTCGTGATTGCGCATATAATCAAATGCATCGCACCATACTGTGTGATTGCGACTGAATGTAATGCAGTCTTTGATTTTTGATACGATTGCGGCAAATGGCATGTTTTCCAGACCTACAACATCCATTTTGCACCGGCGGGAAATTTTGCGCGCCAACCCGCCATATCCTGACCCGATTTCGCATACAGTGCGCATGTCGGGGAAATTTGTACGTATTTCATTTATGACCGCATGGCGCAACCGCCCTGTGCTGGGGACCAGCGGGATTTTTCGCCGAATATGACATATAACCAGTTCCAAACTTTCGATAAACATATATATTACAAATATTGTAATAACAGCGGTCAATATATAAAGAATTACTTGATTCATAATAATATTATTATTTCAAAAATGACTATATGGGGCAATAAAATATTATCTGTGGCGTGGGGCAAAATTTGGGTTATAATAATATAAAATATATGGGGGAATTACATGATGTGGCGTATCTGGGGATTCACATTGATTGTTTCATTGATTATCACAAACCATCGCGCATATGGCGCAGGGATTGACACATCATCGCAGAATACGGTCGAATATGTATCAGATGCTGCGCCCCAGGATGCACATTATGATGTTCCAGATACAAATATCCCATTTATATCCATAAACACAGATATGCGTCGTGATTTAAACTGGGCGGCAGCCTTGGAATTTTCAGACCCAGCATTGCGTCCAATGCCGGTTGTTTTACCGTTATTAGAAAATTATCCATTTGATAATCTGGAAATAAAACTGCGCGTTTTGAATTTAAAGTTTTAATAAAAAAAAGGAGCCAACAAATGTTGAAATGGATAGCAGGAATCATTATCTTAATCATTGTAATAACAGGGGGTATATATATGACACACGATACATGGGACAAGACATTTCCGAAAAACAATAATGTTGTTGTGCAAAAGGTTAAGTTTAAAAACAGATATGGCATTGAATTGGTGGGTGACCTGTACATGCCACGTGAAAAATATGATGCGAAGTTGCCAGCAATTGCGATATCCGGTCCATTTGGTGCAAACAAAGAACAGGCATCTGGTCTGTATGCCCAGGAATTGGCGTCACGTGGTTTTGTGACATTGGCATTTGACGCATCGTTCACTGGCGAAAGTGGTGGCACCCCACGTCATGTCGCATCCCCTGATATTAATACCGAAGACATGTCAGCCGCAGTTGATTATCTGTCGAATAATCCAAACGTTGATGCGGATAAAATCGGTGTTGTTGGCATATGTGGCTTTGGTGGTTTTGCATTGAACGCCGCGGCAATGGATACACGTATCCGCGCAACAGTCACATCAACCATGTATGATATGAGTCGCGTTAACGCCAACGGATACTTTGATGCGATGGACGCAGACGCGCGCTATGAATTAAAGAAGAAATTAAATGCCCAACGCACGGCTGATTTTGCATCCGGTACATATGCTGTGGGCGATGGTCTGCCGGACAGTTTGACGGGCGATGAACCACAGTTCTTGAAAGATTATTATGATTATTACAAGACCCCACGTGGATATCATAAGCGGTCTAAGAATTCCAATACAGACTGGACCCAAACAACGGCATTATCATTTATAAATATGCCGATATTGGCGTACAGCAATGAAATCCGCACACCTGTATTGATGATACACGGCGAAAATGCGCACAGCCGTTATTTCAGCGAAGACGCATTCAAGAAATTAACAGGCGATAACAAAGAATTGATGATAATCCCGGATGCGGTTCATGTTGATCTGTATGACGGTGGCGCCAATCATGACAAGATTCCATTTGATAAAATTGAATCATTCTTTAAAACCAATTTGAACTAAGGTAATGATATGCCGGCACCAATTCCAACAGATCGCAAGGTTGAAATATTAACATACGCACGTGATAATGGTGTGAATGCAGCCGCGCGTCATTTTAATATCCCGCATGCCACAATTGGGCGTTGGAACCGGGAATTGAAGATATATACGCCCCAGACACGTGAATATCCAATGGAAAAACGACGCGAAGTTCTGAACTATGTTGTCCAGCATGGTGTTAAGGCTGCCACAGAACATTTTGGTGTATCCCGTGGGATAATTGAACGTTGGAATAAAGAATTAAATGTCTATAAATCGTCACAACGAAAATTCACACGCGAACAAAAACTGGAAATGTTATATTATGCGCGTGATTTTGGGGTGTCGGCTGCTGCTGATAAATACGATGTTCTGCCATCACAGATTGTTACATGGAACAATCAATTACATGTCTATCAGATGCAGAAAGAATATACGGTTGATGAAATAAAGAAAATTTTGATGTTTGCTGAATCTAATGGCATGACTGCGGCTGAACGGGAATTTAATGTCCCTGCAAACACAATAAAACGTTGGAACCGTGAATATAAACTATATACGCCACGTCGTGTACCAAATCACACAGAATATTCTGAACCCGAACGGATTGAATTGTTAAATCGTGCACGACAATATTATGACGCAATGCCAATCGATGACCGTTCTGCAAACCAGGCATTTATTATTCTGGCGTCTGAATGTTCGGTGACGGTTGACCAATTAAGTAAATGGAACCGGAAATATAAAATCGTCCCGCGTCGCACGCATGTCAGGGCGAATCCATCCCAGGCTGATATCGACGAAGCGCAATCCGCATTAAACGCAGCGCGTGGGCATGTTGCCCGTGCATCGCGTCAGTCTGGAATCCCGGAAACATTGATAGAGAAAATGGTGGCAGAAAAGAAAATTTCTTTTAACCGTGGCAGGGACAAAATATTAACCAATCCCCCGGTCGGTCGCCGCAAGGCAGGTGCAATTGCCGGAATAATTCAAATGTTGCAATGGAACGCACAAAATCAGGCTAAGAAATAAAACGCCCCATCTGGGGCGATTTTTTTATCTGTGTTGTATTGATATAAATTTTTTAATGACTTGCAGAAAATATGGTGTATCGGTTTTGGTTACGATTTTACGTAATTTTTCACGATTTTGTGAACTTAGTACCAGGCATCCTGTATCAATGCCATGGTTATCCTGCATGTCCTTTTTAAATGCCGCTTGCGATGCATATTGTTCATCAAACTGGTGCTTTGTAATATCAGGCGAAATAAACAAGATTGCATGTGTATATATATCCGTCGGATGAAATTGAAAACCGACACCTTGCAGTACACTGATAATTTGCCCCCATTTGGTGACGTCTGGCGCGTTCAGCGCATGTGCAATGTCCGCCAATGCACACCGATTGTTTGCCGATAAATATTGCATGTAATAATAAGATAACCGAAACGCAGCATCCAGTGCATTGATATATTCGGCTTCATGATTCTTATATGGGCGACAATAATTATACATGTGGTGAAACCAATCCAGACAATATGCGTCATGAATAATTTGCGCGGATGTCATACCATCATTGTGATATTTATGCGAAAATCTGTATGTGGTTTTGAATCCTTTATCTGCCAACTGCTGGTCCAGACTGCGTGCGCTGGATTCGCATTCATATGCTTGCACAGCAATATCAGCGTATTCATCCGGGGTGTATTTATGCAATTCTAATGGACATCTGCCGATTAGAACTTTTGTCAGTGATTTACGTGGATTGACGTATTTGTGTATGTTGTAATCGCATACCTCACGCATGGATGCTTGCAATTCTTTGAAATTAAATTTGTCGCCTTGATGTATCATAATAATATTGTTTGCACAAAATATATTAATTGTCAATATTTTATGTTTGGGTTGATAAAACAATCATGCTGATGTATCATCTTTGCATAAATATATACAAAGGAAATATCCCGTGTCAGGTAACAATAACAGCCCCAAAATAAGTTTAACTGAATACAAGAATCTGCAGCATACGTATCACACATTAAAAGAGCAACGTGCCAGCATTGACCAACAAATGTCCGCTGTCCAAGACCAGATATATAAATTACATGACAATGTTACAGATATTGAATTACCGCAATTGGCGCGCCGGGATGCGGAAAGAATGCTGGGGCAGTCTTTTGATAACCTGGTGATATATTCAAACTATCCGATTGCGGGGTTAAATATTGGATTTAATCGTGATACATATAATGGATATACAATTCAGAATTTGACCAGATTAAACGCATTTTATCAGAACCATAAAAAATACTTGGAAACATTGCCGGCATTTTGTGAATGGGTGCTGGCAGCGCACATCGGAATGACTGTTGATGAACGGAAATATAAGGGTACAAATCCAACATTGTCAGATGCTGTATATGACCCATGTGGGGAACAGGCATTGGGTAATGTGATTGTGTATGATATACATGCAAATCAATATAAATGTTCACCGATTTGGATTGATATGCCACTGTTGGGATGTTTCTCTGGCAATGATGCTGTTCAACAAGCCGCACAGGCAATATATATATGCAAGTATATATATTGCAGTCGTCTGTTGCGGTCTGCATTACGCCAGCGTTAATATCGATATTATTTCTGCTTTAACTTTCTGCGTATGCTGCGTACTGTTTCGCGTATTCCACGGAATGGGTTTCGTACATATTGCAAGAACATATAAAATTTAATCCGTGGGTGACGTGTCATGCGAATTTGTTTTATCTGTTCACCGACCTCACGCGTGCCACCCTTATTGCGGGATTGGTCCTGTGGCTTTATGCGATAAAAGAACAGTGGTACCTCGGTCCGACAAATCTTTTGATTGTCATCCATAAAGCACAGCCAGAAATCATAGTCTTCACCGCCCAGGTGGTTTAAATCCATGCAATATCCGCCATACTTTTCCCACAGTTTCTTTGGAAATAACGATGAATTATGAATCCCATTGTTCCCGCCATACATATTGAAGTGATTGATTTTTGGTAAATGCCACGGCGTGTCTGGAACAGTGCCAAACAATATCCCCGCAGGGCAAACTGCGGCACAGTTTGTCGTTGTGATTATATTGTATAATACCGCTAAACAATCGGGGGCAATTTTATCATCACTGTCCAACGGGAATATGTATTCGGCACGTGCAGCAGCGATTGCATTGTTACGGGCGGCACATATACCCTGATTTTTCTGGTCGATTACGCGGATGCGATTGTCGCGTTTTGCATATTCTTGAAATATTTCCAACGCGTTATCTGGCGAACCATCATTGATACATATTATTTCAATATCCTGCATTGTCTGTGCCAATACACTGTCCAGACATTCCGGTATATATGGCGCGGTCTTGTAAGCAGGGATAATAACAGAAATTTTTGGATTTTTCGTCATGATACGATTCCCGATTATTTGTGATTTTTGTTCCAAATTTTATCATATTGCTGTTTGACGCATTGTGTAAAGTCAGATAGTAATGGGCACTTTTCCCAAGACCAGTTTTGCGAGAAATCGCCATATGTCATACTTTCCAAATCGATAATACATGTGACGTGCATTGTTGCCGGGTCAATCATAAAGTTGTCCCCGATATCCCCATGATACCACCCGTACATGTATCCTGGTTCGCGCAGTTTTGTACCCTTTGGGGCATATCCGATTTTGTGTTTTTTTATTGCTGCTGGGTCTTGTTTTGCAATTTCGTACATAAATTTTGCGATTTGTTTGACCAGTGATTCTTTGTTTTGTTTATACAGTTTTGGATACTTTTCTGCAAATGCGCGCAGTGTCATCCCATTGGCAAAGTCATACCGACGCACCAGTCCATATGGTGTATTTAACAATGTTGGCACCGCCAGTGGAATAGGGGATGCATCCGCCAATGCGGTTGCAATGTCATATTCGCGTTGTTCGATGCCGGTGACACCTTGCTTATGTATGAATTTATATACATACTTATTGCCGATGGCGAAAATCAGATTGCGACCACTGAATCCGGTTGATAACCGTATCCGTGCCCGTGGCATACCAGAATCCGCACGTACAAAGCGTTTCCATTCGATATATGGCGAATTGATAACCGCGCGTACCTTTTTACGGCATAAATCATTGTATATGAATGCACAAACCACGTTTGCCAAAAAATGTTGAGCCGATTTTTTAACAGATTTCATAATCATCCCATTTACATAAAATCATTGTATATTCTTTTTCTGACTAATTCAACAAATTGTGAATGAAACATATTCATCATCATGATATTTGCATCCCAAAATGCAATATATCTGGTATAAAATATAATTGCGTTACAGGTTTTTATTCTTTACACTGATTTCATCAGTATCAGGACCTGGGGACTATATATGAAAAATTGTTTGTTGTTTATTGCTTTGGTTATGTTGTCTGCATGTGGCACAATTGGCATTGGCAGTAATCATGAAACCCACCTTTATAATAATTCGAACAGCACAATAACAGTATCTGCCGACACCGGTGTGTACAAGGTAAAGCCGGACCAAGATATCATCGTTTATTCCAATAATGACTTAACGGTTCAGTCTGCAAATGCAGATTGTCCTGAAACCAAGGTAATCCGTCAATTAAATACGCCGGCTGTCATATTGGATGTCTTGCCAATTGGCTGGTTATTTGGAATTTTGCCTGTATTCATAGACGCAGTATCGAATAACATGTACAGAATGCCGCATTCGTATACATACACCTGCGCAGATTAAATATTATAACCCCGCCCATATGCGTGTTGGACGGGACTTAAAACTTTGTTTGCCAAAAATAATCTGATTACTTAGGATAAACTGGAACAACGACACTATTACTATATGTGCAAATATCACCAGTCATTGCATCGACCGCCAATCCAATCAGTCCACCCAATACAATATTTCCCAAGCCCCACGGGTTTACACTAGATGATGCAACCGCAACAGATTGTTGAATCTTGTCACTTTCTATAACTTGAATCGTTACATCGGAACAGGATTTTGGAACGCTTATCAATGTTGGTAATGTTACCTGTTGTGTCCCAGATTTAGAATTTACTTGCGCCTGTACACGTGATCCATCACTGGTCATCAAGTTTATTGTATCAGGTCCACCATCAACAATGGTTGCGCACCCCGCCAGAACCAATACAGGCAAAATCGCTAATTTTTTCATTATTACATCCCTTTTTGTAAAAAAATAAACCGCCAAAGGGATTGACGGTCGGGGAGTTGAGAAATCACTTCGTTAATGATTCTGCCGCTTTTGGGCAAAGCCCTATTATATAACGGCAGCCCCCCGACCGTTTAATAGTCGGGCGGATTTAACGATGATGAAACAGGTATGTAATCGGATTTTAACGATGCATACTGCTTAACACCGAACGAAGTAGGCTTCTCACAGCCCCGAACCCAATTCCCATTGGATTCATTTCTTATTATATGAAAAATAGCATATAAATCAAACAAATTTTATTGCAGTGTTCGATAA
>CAMWQN010000016.1 GCA_947176385.1 uncultured Rickettsiales bacterium | reverse complement strand
ATGTTTGGTTTCGGAAAAAAGAAAGATACAAAAACTGCTGAAAATCCATCTGTGGAAAATATTACAGATGAAAAAATACCTGCTGGTATGAAAGAAACTGCCAACCGTATGATGAATGGTCAATTCGACTTGAACGATATGTTGGCGCAGTTAAAGCAGATTAAGAAAATGAGCAATTTTAGCGGTCTGTTAAAAATGGTGCCTGGTATGTCTGGTGCTGTTTCGGCAATGAAAGAAAAAATCAAAGATGGCAGCGTTGATGCCCAGATAAAGATTTTGGAAGCAATGACACCGGCTGAACGCGCAGAACCAGAGAAGATTTTTGCAAATGCAAAAACACGTATCGCAGAAACTGCCGGCTGCACTGTGCGTGATGTTGAACATATCATCAAACAATATACCAAGATGAAACAGCAAATGGCAATGATTCAGCGCATGGGTGGGATGGAAGCCGTAATGCAGAAAATGCAGCAGGGTAACATGCCAATGAAACCAGCAGGGGTATAAATTATGCAAATAAACTGGAAGAAAATATTTGATTGGTCGATTTGTGGTATTCAAAGACCATATGAAGTTCGCACAGCGGATAAGGTTGTCGCATATCGTGTTGATGTAATGTATCGTCATCATGGATTGGATCCGGTTATATTTCCTGTGGAACGTGACCGTATTTTGGTATCTGGGGCTGAATTAGCATTGTCGCGTGCCACAGCGTTTTTTGATAGAATGTATGCAAAAATGCAGCGTGATATCAAGAAAAGATAAAGGGATATAACTATGGGGATTCGGTGGACGCGTTTGTTTGATTGGTCTGTCGCGTCTGTCAGTCAACCGTTTGAAATATACCATCGGCGGCACCGGTTACAGGTTATCGCGTATCAGGTTGTTGTTCAATATAACTATCACGGTCAGCGCGTCGAAAGTTTTCCTGTTGGGGATTATGGATTGTTTGTGAATTCACCACAACAGGCATATAACCAGGCGATTGAGTTTTGTAAACGAATGCGTGCACGTATTCGAAGCCGCAATAAATAGCAGGTAAATATGAAAATATTGAATAAAAAAATTGCTGCAAAAAAATCATCTGTTGCATGGCTGCAACGCCAGGCGACGGATCCATATGTTGCGCGCGCACATCGTGACGGTTATCGCGCACGTGCTGCGTATAAATTGATAGAAATAAATGAAAAATATAAATTCCTGAAAAATGGTCAGGTTGTTGTTGACCTGGGGGCAGCGCCCGGTTCATGGACCCAGTATGTAATGCGGGAATTCCCACGGTCACGGGTTTTTGCAATGGATTTGCTGGAAATTAAGCCAATCCCAGGTGTGGAATTCTATCAGGGTGATTTCACAACAGATGAAGCGTTAGAATGGTTGGTGCAAAAATTGGATTTACCGGCGGATGCTGCCCAGCATGGTTCGGTTGATGTTGTAATGTCTGATATGGCACCAAATACTGTTGGTCATAAGAAGACCGATCATATACGTCAGATGGTGTTGCTGGAATATGCATTTGATTTTGCTTTGCGTGCATTAAAACCCGGTGGAACATTTGTTGCAAAATCTTTTACTGGTGGCACAACTAATGAATTGTTGAAACAAATCAAAGAAAAATTTGAATCAGTACATCATATAAAACCGCCATCATCACGCAAGGATTCTGTTGAAATGTTTATTGTCGCACTGGGGTATCGCGGGTAATTTGAATATTTAATTATTGCGAACCGCTTGCATAATCGTGTTATAAATTGTTTGTTCGATGTTACCACCACGATAGTGTAATCCTTCGCTGTCAGTGGTGGATTCATTTACAAGTGGCTTTACAGCCGAATATGTATCTATGAAATTGCCCGCAAAGGCGTTTTTCATATGATTGTTAAATGTTTCGATTTTTGTGTTTTTCAAACGCGCCTTGCTGTCGCAAACTGGGTTTACCGATACGACTTTGAATACAACATTCGGATATTTTGACATCAGATTACGATATGTTGAAATATATGCGTCATGCTTCCAAATATCATTTGCACCCAGGTTTAATATAACAACGTCACCATCACGCAGGCATGTTTCCAGTAATGATATGCCGGTGGGTGTCGGGGTGCGTGTGAACCATTCGTGACCACGCCCGGCGTGTGCGACGACGGCTTCGTTGTCTGGGCGACCGATAATGCCATTTATGTACATACCAGTAAAGCGCGAATCGCCAATCCACCAATATGCGCACGCATTTGTTACGCGTGGGGGAACATAACGCTTTGCACTGTTTGTGTCACGGGAAAAGCATGCCTTGCGCCCAGTCGCAGGTGGTGGATTTTGTGTTCCGGTCCCAGACCCGGACCCATTGTTGCCGGTTTGCGGGCTGGATGATGGTGGGGGTGGCGTTTCGGTCCCAGGGGTGCTGCCACTGTTGTTGTTGTTGTTACTGTTATTATTATTACTATTATTGTTGTTGTTTGTGGCACCTGTATTTTGTTGTGCAGTTGTTACACTTGTTGTATTGTTATTAGTATTGACTGTTCCCTGAATGTTGTTGTTCTGTTTAGGTGTTGGTGCCGCGATTGTTATCGATTGGTATTCTGTGCTGTCGCGGTATGGTTGGTATCCAGCAGTATTTAATTTTATGTTTTGTGAAAATGTTATATCTGCGCCACTTTTTGGAAATGATTGCTTGGATAATGCAGACATTCCGTCGTTTGTGGTTGCCAGCGCAATAATTATCGGCAAAATAAGTGTTTTATAATTCATTATGCATGTAATTATACCATATTATTGATAAAAAGTTGTTTTTATTTACTTGTTTTTCATGTGTCTGTGGCATATAATTGTTCTGTCATCGGGAATTCTGATGATGGGGTGTGAAGACCCTGCGTAAGCGTCGAGATATAGTTGTAGGCGCGCCATTTGGCGCCTGTTTTTGTGTATGTCGGCGAAAAATAATCTCCTGACTTGGTCAGGAGGGTTGCGAATATATTGAATAAGCACACAATTCTTACGATTGTCTTCAACCTCCTGACCGCTCAATAAAACTGAGTGGTTTTTTGTTTTTCACAAAAAACAGGAGATTGAAAATATGAAAACAAAATCTGTTCTGGTTGCGGTATTAGTTGCCGCAACATCACTGACGTGTTCGTGGCGGGCTGGTGCATTGACGGCTGGGCAGACGTGTCCACATCCTGCTGTCAGCAGTTGGCGTGTATATAAATGCGATTGTACAAATGATGGGCGTCATTCGGCATGTTCTGCAGATACAGTATCTAAAGGATATAAATCGTGTTATTTGCATGATGCCTATGGTGGCAATGGTGATGACGCACTGTGGATTTGCGCCCCGGCTGCTGGTGCTGTTTGTGATGTTTGCAATTGTGATATGAAAAGCGATTGGGATTGGTTTGGTAATAATATGGTTCGACGTACCATATATATGAACACATCAACCGATGCATATATTTGTTCATTGACTGGAGCATATGAGTATGGCTGTGATGCTGGATATTATAGTGTTGGCAGTGGTAATATTTCTTGTTATCAATGTCCAACAGACAGTACATATGAAGAAAATGAAGGTGATAGCGATGTTGGAAATAATTCAGGTATTTCGGCATGTTATATGCATGCAGGGGTAACAGGGAGGGATGCTTCTGGAATATTTAAATATACCCAGGATTGTAATTATCCATATTGATAAAATTAAACATAAACGCCCAATCGGGCGTTTCTTTTATTTATACTTGTATCGAAAGTACTTGACAAAAAAACACTAGTGCTAGTCTTTTATTGTGTAAGGAGCGTGTAAATGAACTGTAAGTATAAAAATTTATATAAATCAATAATCTGCATGTTGATGCCGGTGTTGGCAGCGTGCGGTGGCAAGGGCAGTAATACAGAAGGCACAGATACTGTAGAAGCACAGTGTGAGCCGGTTGTAATACATATGCCTGAAATGGATTCTGTCATTATGCGGTATAGTCATGAAATGGATTCTATTGATGCGTTAGCTAATAAGTTTGATGCCGCAGCCAAAGCCTATGGGGATATATACGAGGTATGTAAAAATGAATATGATGATTTTTGTGCGCAGTATCCTTATGTAAACAGCACACCACGTAATAAAGAGTCACTGGACAAATATTTAAAGGAAAACCGTGCGGCGATGTGGGATTCCGCATATCATTATGATTGGGAACATAGATATGTCGCACAACATAAAGCCTTATACAAGGAAAATGCAACACTGGAAGCGTTAAGACCGGCAAAAACTGCATTGGATTCAGTCAATGCGCAGTATGATCGGGCGGTTGTTGCAGAGCGCTGCTATTCAGATGCCTGGCACAAGGTGTTGCGTGATTATCAGAAAGAAGATAGTCATCGCACGGTTTTGAACAAGCCGCTGCGTGAATATCAGGCAAAAAAGTTGCTGGCTTGGTCAGATTCTGTGGTGCATTACCGCGCACGCCAGATGCAACTGTTGGCGAAAAAGACAGAGTTGCAAAAATTAAAATAAAAAGACGCCCAGTCGGGCGTTTTTTTATAGATTTTATTTTAATAGTGTATTACAATAGATTTGAATTCAAAGGGATTTGGATTCGGGGCTGTAGCAAGCCTGTAAGTTCCGGTGCAAAAGTATCGTAATCCGATTGCTTTTCATGCTTTTGCGTCGTTATCAACTGTACCCCGACATTGCGCCGGGGAGCTGTCAGCTATACAACAGGGCTTCCCAAAGGCTGACAGAATCATTGAACTTATGATTTGCTAACTCCCCGACCGTCAATTTCCTTTGGCGGTATTTTTTATGTCATGAACAAAGGGGATGTTAATTATGAAACAAAATAACAGAATTATTACACGTGCATTAGGATGTGTTTTTGCAACTGTCAGTGCAATATACAGCATGTTGGGTAACGCCAGTGCCATGGCGGTATCTGGCAATGTTGGTCACGCAAAATATGAAGGAACTGAAAATGCTGAAATTGTAAATGGCTATTGGCTGCATATAAGCAAGTGGGATGTCAATGGCGGGTATGATTATACCAGTTGTGGGGGCAGTGTAACATCTGGTACAGGGACCGGTGCTGGACCGGTAATACCAACTGGGTCGGCAGATTCATTGCCGTGTGCATGGTATCAATGTTTTACATCTGGTGATAATAATATGGCGCGTAAGTTTAACGTGCCGGGCTGCAGTTCAGGAATGTGTGATGCTACAGGGCTGTATTGCACCAGCAGCAGTTTCTTTGGTAATTATGGTTATACTCATATGGGGGCTACACAATGGGATGGTCGTGTGACAAGTGCGGAATATAATTTCATCGGATGTGATGCGGGATGGTATATAACCAAAAAAGGTGGGGCATGTGGAACAGGGCTGTCGTCCTATGCTGGTATGGATTCATGTTGTGCAGCATGTCCAGAATATGTTTTTGAGAGTGGCACAGGAATAACCAGTACGGGCACAGGAGATGGAAATTCAAATTGTAATTCTGATTGGTGTTGGGTGGCAGATCGTGATGTTATTGGTATAACAGCCTGTCACGTATATGCAAATCCAAGTAATAAAACATTTGAAGACAAATTTGGTACGTTTATTGTTGCCAGTGGTTGTCCATATATACAGTAATCAAAAGGAGACCAACGTATGTCAAAACTTGCACAAAAACAAATTAACGTTATTGAAATAGATTCGCGTGATGCGCGATACCAAAGTGGTATTGCAACATACTTTAATGTGTTGCGTGATGGTATGCCGGAAAATATATCAACATACAATATTGTTTTCTATCGATCGCCTGAATTTAAAGACGTACGCATCGTCGATACGGATGATGAATTACAAATATTTCATCCGATGAATTTTCTGTTCCAGACACTGTTTGAAGCAGTTATACATATTATTTGGTCCAAGATAAAATCAATGCCTAATTTGATTGTAAAAAGTGATTGTCTGTCGTGCGAGGCATTGGCGTATATGATAAAGAGCCGTATATATTGCAAAACAATTGGTGTTTTACATTGTCAGCCGAAAATTAATATTACGCCTGGATTTGTGCCAAATGATCCTTATTTTAATATGGATTATATAATATTAGTGGGTGACAACGGGCGCAAATATATGGACTATTGGAAATGTTCACGTCCGTTCAGTGTTATATATAATGGGGTGGAAAAACCAAAGATAAAATTAAAACATCCTAATGATGGTGTGTTCCGTTTTATATTTGCAAACGGATGGTCGCCGCATAAGGGATTTGAAAAAATTATTCCTGTAATTCGTCGTATTGCAAAAAAGCATAAAATAGAAGTCTATGTCTTAGGTGGGTGGGCGCGTGAAGCGGAATCGCTGGTTGAAGAAATTGCTGATTTACCAATTGTTCGTGTTGGGCTGTTGGATAATATGGATGAAATTGCGAAATATTATGAAATGGCAGATTGTGCGTTGTTTGCATCCAGGACAGAGGCATGTTCTTTTGCAGGGATAGAGGCAATGGCATACAGTTTGCCAATTGTATCAACAAATGAAAATGCGATGGTTGAAATGTTTGGAAATGCTGCATTGTATGCCGATATGAACCCGGACCATGAAATAAATTTAAATCAATATGAAAATCATATGTTGCGTATAATCGAAAATCGTGCCATACGCATAAAACAGGGGGCAATTGGGTATTCGCGCTTTATATCACGATATACACGCAAACGCATGCTGGATGATACGATAAAAGTGTATCAATCATTGGTTGAATAATTGTCAATGTTATTTCAATTTTTCAGCGGCGGTTCGTGCCAGTTCGTCACAGCGTTCATTAAATTCTTCGCCGGCGTGACCCTTGACCCATACCCAGTGAATTTTGATATTTTGTGTCGCTGCGTCCAATGCCTGCCACAGGTCTTGATTCTTGACAGGTTTCTTGTCCGCGGTGCGCCAATTATTACGCTTCCAATTTTTTACCCATGACTGCATGCCGTTCTTTACATACTGGCTGTCAGTGTGGATTTCAATTTCACTGTGACGGTGCGCCGCTGTTACGGCACGCAGGACCGCCATCAATTCCATACGGTTGTTTGTGGTGTTCTGTTCACCGCCATTGCGTTCTGCAACATTTTTACCATCGGTAGCAATAAATGCCCATCCCCCAGGTCCCGGATTGCCCAGACAACTGCCGTCTGTCCAAATTTTTAACATTTTATTATTTGCCTTTTTTATGATATAATATCATATCATGAGATTTAATGCCAAACAATTACATCAAATGTCAAATTCTGTACGCAGCAACGCTTTGCGTGCAGTGCGCAGTGCTATGTCAGGACACATCGGTATCGTGTTGGGGGCATCTGACATTATAACAACAATTTATGCGAATTTTTTGCGTCGTGGTCGTGATAAATTTGTCTTGTCGGCGGGGCATGGCAGTGCGATGTTGTATTCTGTGTTAAAGTTGTCAGGATATGATGTTGAGGATTTGGAAACGTTTCGTAAAATCGGCGGATTGCCTGGACATCCTGAATATGGAACGGATGGTGTTTCTGCAACAACGGGACCCCTGGGGCAGGGTGTTGGAAACGCAGTTGGCATGGCGGTGGCTGAAAAAATAAAAAAATCAGATGGTGTTATTTATTGTCTGTGCAGTGACGGCGATTTAATGGAAGGTGTTGCACAGGAATCAATCGTATTTGCTGGGATTTATCGGTTAAATAATTTAGTGCTGTTGTGGGATGACAATAAAATTAGTATTGATGGCGCGGCACTGACCGATATTGATGTTGTGGCGCGTATGCGTGCGGCGGGCTGGCGTACTGTGACTGTTGATGGTAATAATTTTGGCGCTTTGAATCGTGCATTGTCACGTGCAGGGACAGGCACACGCCCAACATTTATCCAGTGCAAAACACAAATCGGTCGTGGATCCAGTTTGGCTGGCGATGCGCGTGCGCATGGATTGGCATTGGGGGCGTCCGAATTAAGTTCATTGATTGAAAAATATACATCGTCAACAGGCGAAAAATTATGGGCGGATGTCGCGCGTGATGCGCCTGCAAAATATGTGCAAAATCCATTGGATGTGGCGGTGGAAAATATATCTGCACCAGATGCACCGACAGATATATCAACACGCGAATTATCCGGTATGTATTTAAATGCATTGATATCCGGTGGGGTGCGCTTAATCGGTGGCAGTGCGGATTTGTCTGCCAGCACAAATGCACGTGTCGCATCACATCATGATATTATGCCAGGGCGGTTTGCTGGGAACTTTGTAAATTATGGCGTGCGTGAACATGCAATGGGCGCGATTATGAATGGCTTGGCGTTTGCTGGTATGCGTCCGTATGGTTCTACATTTTTGGCATTTTCAGACTATATGCGTGCCAGTATTCGCCTGGCTGCATTATCAGGATTGCCGGTAATTTATGTGTTTACGCATGACAGCGTTGCCGTCGGCGAAGATGGACCGACGCATCAACCGGTTGAACAGTTGGCGTCCCTGCGTTTGATTCCGAACTTAAACGTATTCAGACCTTGTAATATGACCGAGGTTGTATATGCCTGGCGCGCTGCGATTGAGGATACAAATCATCCATCATGCATAATATTGTCACGTCAGAAAATAAAACAAATTCCAACCCCGCGTAGCAAAATTAAGGATGTATTGCGTGGTGGGTATGTTATTCGTGCTGCACGTGGGCGGACTGTTTCGGCAACTATTATCGCCACAGGCAGCGAGGTTCCGCTGGCAATCGATGTCGCATCAAGGCTGGGGGCATCGGTTCAGGTTGTCAGTATGCCGAACGTTGCTGCGTTTTGTGCGCAATCAGCAATATATAAGCGCAAGATTTTACGTGGACGGGTAATAGCGATAGAAGCTGCTAGCACTGCACCGTGGTTTGCGATTGCGGATGTTGTCTTTGGAATCGATGAATTCGGTATGTCGGGCGCGGGCAGTGCGGTGTATTCGGCCTGTGGTTTTGATGCAGATTCAATCGCATCAGAAATCAAGGGCATTATTGGTGGAAAATAATTTTGTCTGATTATGTTTTTGTTTCGTCGTCTGGGGAAAATATCCCGATTATAATTGATACGCAACGCGGGCTGCGTAATATTACGTTGCGTCCAAAAACGCGTCCTGTGCGTGAAATCCATGTTTCAAAGCCTTGGTTGGTGCCGGTATCAACCGCATTGAAATTTATCGAATCAAAGCGTCGCTGGATAGAACGAATTTTCGCAAACGCACCGCAAAAAGCACATGTGTCATCGGGTGATATTATTGAATTCTTGGGGCGTCGTGTTCAAATTACGCATGACCCATCGCGTCGCGCGAATAAATTTATTATATGTGATGACAATACTTGCGTGCTGTTGGTTGGTGGTGATCCAGAAATGCTGGAACGACGCGTACGTGATTTTATAAAGGCTGAATTTTTATCTGCTGTAAAGGAAATGATAAAGACTGTGCCCCGTGAATATTGGCCGGCGCGGATTGCGGTACGTGATACATCCACACGTTGGGGCAGTTGTTCGACATCTGGCACAATGTCATTTTCGTGGCGCCTGGCATTCGCACCGCGCGAAATTATGCGTTATGTTGTAATGCATGAATTGGCGCATACAAAACACATGGATCATTCGCCAGCGTTTTGGGCAACGGTCGCAAAACTTTATGGTGATGGGGTGGGGCGTGCAAAACGCTGGTTGAAAATAAACGGTGGCGAACTGCATCGATATTTTTAATGTTGGTTGCGTGTATTCTGATTTTTCCTTGAAAATCGGATATTTTATTATAAAATTGTTTGTGAAATGTTAAATATATCAAAGATTTTTGCATGTTTTCATCACGCCCTGCGGGCGGCGTATTAGATATTGTATTCTTTTTATGATATAATCGACATGAAAAATGTCACAATTTTCTGATTACAAAAAAATACAGGATTTTACAATGGACTTGAAACCAACAAAACCTTTATCCGGATTTATAGAATTGTTGCCCGCGCAACAACGTTGCTTTGATGAATGTGCGGCGCGTATGTTGACTGTGTTGCGTACAGCGGGGTTTTCAAATTTGGATTTGCCGGCAATCGAACGTGCCGAGGTGTTGACTGACAAAGATAACTGGGATGAAATTGAAACTCAAATGTTCTTGTTTCAAAAGGGCGATACAAAAATGGGCTTGCGTTATGATGGAACAGTTGGTCTGTCGCGCTATGTTGCAGGGCATTTGAATGATTTGACGTTTCCATTCCGCGCATCGCAATTTTCAAAACGTTATCGTGGTGAACGTGCACAACGTGGACGTTATCGTGAATTTTATCAGATGGATTTAGATATTATGGGTATCAATAATTTGTCTGTAAATTATGATGCTGAAATTATTTCTGTTATTGGTCGCGCGTTGGATTCGTGTCGTGAATTTATTGGCGAAGCTTATGTTCGTGTCGGTTCACGTCCGTTTTGGGATGCGTTATTTGATTGGTTGCAATTAAATGCTGAGCAAAAGAAAAATATTTTTGTTCTGATTGATAAACGCGACAAAATGGGTGACGCTGATTTTGCCGAAGGCTTGCGTGATACGCTGAATAATGAAAGTCAGGAAAATGAAATAAAATCTGTATTTACAGATGGATATAAACAGTTTTTAAACAAATCTGACAAGCTGGATTCTGCAATTGCAGAGCTGACAGATTTTATGGATGTGCTGCGTATGTTCGGTGTAAAAAATGCAGAAATTGATTTGTCGATTACACGTGGTTTGGCATATTACACAGGACTGGTATTTGAATTTAAGTTGGCAGATCATCCTGAATTAGGTACGGCAGCTGGTGGTGGTCGCTATGCGGACTTGGCAGGTAAATTCAGCAAGACAAAAATAATCGGTGTTGGTGCAGCGATTGGTTTTTCACGTATGTTTGTCGCATTGCTGGAATCAGGCGCAATTGATTTGTCTCGATTTGAAAATTCAATTAGTGCTGCGGTCTTGGTTATGGGGGCACAAAATACTGAATATGCAATATCTGTTGTAAATGCGTTGCGTGATGCAGGGATATCTGTTGCGCCGTATTTAGATACAGATAAGAAATTTAAAAATCAGATAGAATATGCAGATAAAATAAAGGCTAAATACAGTATAATAATTGGCGAAGATGAAGTAAAAAATAATGTGTTGGCAGTTAAAGATATGACATCAGGTCAGCAACAAAATTTATCGTTGATTGATACTGTAAATTTGATTAAGGCGGTGTAAAATGATAATTGAACAGAAATTAAAAGACATTCAGGCGCGTGCTGCTGAAATTGAATCACAGATGAATTCTGGTGATATCGGCGGGGCTGAATTGACTCGATTGTCCAAGGAATATTCCAGATTGTCTGAAATATTGCCATTGATAAGTGAATATTTTCAGGTAACCCAGGGTATTGCTGACGCGACAGAAATGCAAAATGACCCAGAATTGCGTTCAATCGCGGTGGAACAGTTGGCAGAATTAAATCATGCATTGCCAGATATTGAACGTAAACTGCAAATTGCATTATTGCCACGTGATGATGCGGATGATAACAGTGTTATTATGGAAATTCGTGCGGGTGTCGGTGGCGAAGAATCTGCATTGTTTGCCGGTGACTTGTATAATCAATATAAGTCGTATGCGTTGCGTCAGGGCTGGAAAGTCGAAGTTATTGAAGAAAACGCGACATCGCTGCGTGGGTATAAAGAGATTATATTTAAAATTGATGGTGCTGGTGCATATGGTCGTATGAAATTTGAATCTGGAATTCATCGTGTACAACGCGTGCCAGAAACAGAAGCGGGTGGTCGTATTCATACCAGTGCCGCATCTGTCGCGGTTATGCCCGAAGCGCAAGATATCGACGTTGTAATCGAAGATAAAGATATCCGAATTGATATTTTCCGTGCATCTGGTGCGGGTGGTCAGCATGTTAATAAAACTGACAGTGCTATACGTATTACGCACTTTCCGACGGGTATTGTTGTTACATGTCAAAATGAACGCAGTCAAATACAGAACAAGGCGACAGCAATGGCTGTATTGCGTTCTAAATTGTATGAAAAACAGCGTATGGAACAGGTTAACGCGTCAAATGCATCACGTAAGAGCATGGTTGGCAGTGGTGACCGCAGTGAAAAAATCCGTACTTATAATTTCCCAGAACAGCGTGTGACAGATCATCGTATTAAACTGACGTTGTACAAATTGGATGATATTTTGGCTGGTGGTGCAGGGCTGGATGAAATGATTGACGCCTTAATTACTGCAGACCAATTGGAGCAATTGGCGAATATGGAATAGCAGGGCGGAAATATAATAAAAAACGGGCAGGTGCCCGTTTTTTTTATTTTTATTTTAGAATATATATTTAAAACTGGTTCCGCCATGCCAGCCGGTGCGTCCGCCATCGCGACGACCAATGTGCAGTGCGATATTAAATCGGTCAATTGATTTTTCCAACCCGATGCTGTATTCAGCATAGTTATCGGTATCTAAATCTGCAATTTGTGTGTTATTTATTTTTGATTTGCCGCCATTGTCCCAGTTAATAACATAGCGCAACTTTGCGGTACCAAACCAGCCGGCACCAATGTGCTTGATTGCGCGTATCTCTGGTGTGATTTCTAATGTGTTCAGATTGGTGTTTGTGATATTGTATTTTCCTATTGTATAATTATCGGATTTTACCCATGTGTATCCAATATACAGGCTGGGTTGCAGGGTGAATGTATCGTCAATTGCGATGTTGTATGCACTGTGTGCTGTCGCGCCAACCCATGTGTTAGAATAGTCGATTGTTTCATGGGTGAAATCTGCATCGCTGGATAATGCACCTGCGTTGACAGATGCGGATATATTTATATTATTGATATTATATCCAGAATATACACCGATGTAGCCGCCAGTTTCATCGATGTTTATAAATTTGTTGTCTTGTGTGCTGCCTGCATATCCGCCAAACAGTCCCCATTGTGATATGCCTTGACCCATTTGTGCATGACCGCCGTCCAATGCGATTGTTACCAGATCGTAATCTGTGTTTACTTTTGCCAGGCTCTTGAATTTTACATCGTCGTCAAAATGCTGCCAGTTTGCCCACAGGCTGTTAAAAGATGGTAATACGATGTCGCCACCATTTCGCCCCTGAATTGCGGTGCCGTCATCGTTGTATTCGCCATAAATTGGCATTTTTCCATATTGTGACATGCTGCTGTATTCGGGATTATATGGTTTTTGTTGACCGGGACGTGCGATAACGATGTGTGCGCGATTTCCCAGGGCGGCAGCCATTGTGCCTTCGAATGTTTGAATGGCGTTGGTTGCAATTGAATGCTGCATCGTGGCAATATTACGAATTGTGATGCTGTTCAGATATGCATCAAATGGTGTCGCGTTTGCGTTACAAGTTATGCTAAGTGCGGCAAATATTGATATCGCAAGTATGTGTTTGGGGTTCATTGTAATTCTCTCTCATATTTCTTTTGTTTGAATTATATCATACTTGTTGTGTGTTTTGAATTAAAAAAGCCCCACAATTATGTGTGGGGTATGTATGCATCGTATCAGACCACCGTTTATGTGTATTTGTTGTCCGTTTATATATGCTGCGTATTCTGATGCCAGAAATGCAACCAAGTATGCAACTTCTTCTGGTTTTCCAAATCGACGACATGGGATTTGTTCGCGCATGTTTTCTTTGTGTTGTGGCATCATCTTTTTGGTGACTTCGGTTTCAATAACGCCTGGGGCGATGCAATTCGCTGTAATGCCACGGCGACCATATTCTGTTGCAATTGATTTTGTTGCGGATGCTAATGCGCCCTTGGATGCGGCGTATGCAGACATTCCTGCGTCGCCCATGTATCCAGCAATTGATGTGATTGATATAATGCGACCGTATTTGTTGCGTGTCATGTGTGGTATTGCATAACGTGACAGGTTATATGGCACTGTAAAGTTTACGTGCATCATTTTGTCGGTATATTGTTTGCTGGTTTTTAATAACATACATCCATCAACGATGCCTGCGTTATTTACCAAAATGTCCAGTCTGCCACATGTTTCTATTACGCGTGCAATCAGTGTTTGTTCGGCGTCGATAGCGGTCAAGTCTAATGGAACACTTATCGGATGATGAGTGTTTTTCGTATTGCTAGCGACCAGTTTGGCTTGAAATGTGTTTAATTTTTCGATGTTTCGACCTGTTAATACAACTTGTGCGCCTTGGTGGAATAATTCGGTGGCAATTGCCATACCGATTCCGCCTGTGGCGCCGGTAATCAGTGCAACACGATTTTCAAGATTTAATTTCATATTCATTTTTTGCTTTTTTTATGTATTTTTTATGATTTTAGTACAAAAGACAGGGATGTCTAGTGGTTTGTGTCGTGGATATAAATCACAGTGTTTTTTATTGTGTGGTTGTAGTTTTTTTATTAAAATGCATATGTTATGAATGATAAAAAGGATTTTTTACCTGCCAGACCAATTGTTATGGTTGGGTTGATGGGGGCGGGCAAGACAAGTGTTGGGCGTGCTTTGGCGCGTCGCCTGGGAATTCCGTTTGTTGATTCTGATAAGGAAATAGAAACGGCTGCCGGCTGCAGTGTGGTCGATATTTTTGCAATGTATGGCGAACAGGAATTTCGTCGTGTCGAACAGCGTGTTATAAGGCGCTTGTTGGATACGCCGCCAAAAATAAAGGTTATTTCGACCGGCGAAGGTGCGTTTATAACCCCAGCGGTACGTGAAATGTTGCAAAATAGGGCAGTGACAATTTGGTTGAAGGCAGAATTAGAACTGCTTGTTAAAAGAACGAATTTTCGTGATACGCGTCCGCAATTATTGCATGCTGACAGCAGAAAAATCCTGGCGCAGTTGATTGCAGAACGGTATGATACTTACGCGTTGGCAGATATAACTGTTGAAACGCGTGATGAGAGTTTGCGAAAAACCCTTGGTAAGGTTGTTTCAGCAATACAAGACTATACAAAAAAAGGAAAAAACAATGGATAAAAGTAATATTTTAAAGGATTTTAAAGCGTTTATAGAGCGGGGCAGTGCAATCGATATGGCAGTCGGTATCATTGTCGGTGGTGTTATGACAAATGTTGTAAATTCGTTGGTAAAAGATGTAATTATGCCGCCAATAGGCTTGTTGTTGGGTGGTATTGATTTTTCGCAGTGGTTCTTTGTGTTGTCTGGTGGTGAACCTGGTGCGGTTTATAATACAGTTGCCGAGGCTCAGGCGGCAGGTGCAGCAACTATGAATGTGGGGCTGTTTCTGAATTCAATTGTCAGTTTCTTGATAACGATGTTTGCTGTATTCTGGGTTGTAAAAGTGGTTGGCAAGGCGCGTAGCAAAAAGCCGGTAACAACACGTGCGTGTCCATATTGCAAATCATCAATAAATATCGCAGCGGTAAAATGCCCAAATTGTTGCTCGGATGTAGAACCGGTTGAGGCTGGTGTGGTTGAGGAAAGTGACTTGCAAAAAAGCCTGAAAGGACTGGGCAAAATGGCAACAGGTCAAATTACAAAAATCAAAAAAATAACAAAGCGTTAAATTTTGATTGTGATAAAATAATTGAAAAGAATATGGCGTCCATATGGTGCCATATTTTTTGTGTTTTGAATAATAATATGGTTATGCATCAGAGAAAGGGAAAAGGCACCCGTGAAAAAATTTTTATAAAAATCTATATTGTTTTTATTTGCTTGTGGGGTGTGCGATCCACGGCGGGGTGTTCATATTCAAAAGGCGCATAATGTATAATCGCGATTATGTTGAGCCTTGCTGAACATAATCCCGCGTTATGCGCTGCCTTTATGGCAACAGTTATTAACTGTTAACCGTAAAGGAGTTATAAAATGGCTTTTAGAAAGCGTCGCCGTGGATTCGGCAAAAAACCGCGTTCATATAAAGCGTTTTACGGTCGTCGTCGCCGTAAATTGTTTGGTACACGATTGCTGTCGCATCGTGGCGGATTTATTCGTCCTTAAAGGAGTTTATCATGAATAAATTTCTTAAGGCTGTTTTGTGCATATTGAAAAACGCAACGATAATCATTCCTTTGATTGAAGGCGTTGTTTATTCAGTGCGCGATTTAGTTAACCCCCCAATAGAAAAGTGTGATAAAGATGTCGAGAAATAAAGGTCAAATGAAGTTTGATTGTACAGGTACAATCAATATGGGTTTGAATTACCCATGTAATGTAATTGAATGTTTCCCCGGTGATAGTTTTCGTCTGGAAATGAAAGCATTATTGCGATTTTTACCGCAGGTTGCGCCGACTATGTCGAGTGTTACCGCGACTGTTGATACTTATACCGTTCCATTACGTCAATTGTGCGAAAAAATTGGCTTAGATTGGGACGCTTATTTGACAGGCGGTGAAGATGGTAATCAGTTGATTGATTCGCCTATGATAACCATTCCAGAAGGTGGTTATGAGCCTGGTTCTTTGGCTGATTGGTTGAATTATCCAACAAATTATAAGGATATTGATACTGGTGAAAAAGTCATTGTTGCTGCCGGTCGTAAGTATTCTGCATGGGCAGTTATTGCTTATATGCACACCATCAATGAAAATTATCGTGACCCTAATTTTATTAAGAAACTGGATTTAACCAAATATCAGGAGTTTTTGGATGGTAAATACCAATTTGAAACGCCGGCAGGCGACCCAATTGACTATGACCTTTGTGTCAACGGAATATTCCCGAAAGCGTGGAGTCGAGACTATTTTGGACGCGCTCTTCCGAATACCCAACGAGGTCCTACAGTAAGATTGCCGATTGGTGGTGAAGCTCCATTGAGTCCAGATTTTGCTGAGATAAAGTCTGGTTTTCAAGCTACGTATAATGGACCTGATTTGTATTTTTATTCACAAAAGGGCGCTTATGGTCTTTATTCTTGGAAAGTTTCTTCTGAACTTGGCAATATTACCCCTTTGTATACGTTGAAAGCAGGAACTGTTTTGAATAATGGTTCTGTTTTAGCTTCTGTTAATGCTTCGACTGGTAATTTGGATTCTTCTTCTGAACTTTCTATTCCTTTGATGTCTTTTGTTAAATCAGGAAGTGTTGTTATTCGTGGTGGTAATTCTGAATCTGATTCTCCGCTTTTGTCAGATGTTACATCGCAGTCCACAATTCGTGGTGCTCAGCAGTATGCTGATTTGTCTGGTATTAGTGCTAGTTTGGCACAGGCAACAGCGGCAACTATTATCATGGACCGTTTGGCTCGTCGTATGCAGCGTTATGGCGAAATCTTGCAGAATGCAGGTGCCCGTGCGGTTGAATATACCTTGGCAATGTTCGGTGTAAGAATCCCGGATGGTCGTGTACAACGTCCAATATTCCATGGTTCGTTCCGTATGCCGGTTGTGTTCAGTGAAGTTCTGCAGACATCCAATACGACAGAAACGTCACCACAAGGTAACTTGGCAGGTCATGGTATTACAGGTGGTGTGAATTCCCCGATACATATTAAGGTTATCGAACATTCGTTTGTAATCTCGATATTGAATGTTATGCCACGTTCCCAGTATCGTGAATTTGTTCCGGCTTATATGTTCCGTAAAAACCGTCTGGACATTCCGGTACCGATGATGCAAGGCATCGGCGATCAGCCGGTAAAGCGTGAGCAGATATTCCCGAATTCTAAGAATCCTGATGAAGCGTTTGGTTTTGTGCCGCAGTATTCTGATTTGTGGTATATCCCGTCTGCTTTGCATGGCCATATGAAAGACACGTTCTTGCATTGGAACATGGCGCGTGCGTATAAGACAGAGCCGGTATTGTCTGCAAAATGGCGTTATGAACGCCCGACAGACCGTTCGTTCAGTGTACTTGACGAGGACCAGATGCAGATTCAGATTGGATTTGTATTGAAAGCCCGTCGTCCGTTTGCGCGCAATGTTCAACCTGGTTTAGTCTAAGGAGCTGACGATGGATTGGTTGAGTGCGGCTGTTCAAGGTGTTTCTAACCTTGGTGCGAGTATTTTTAATTATAATTCTCAGAAAGCTGCAAACGCTACAAATATTCAGTTATCTCGTGAACAGATGGATTTTCAGCGAGAAATGTCGAATACGGCAGTCCAGCGTCATGCAAAAGACTTGGAGGCAGCAGGCTTTAATCGCCTGCTTGCCGCCGGTGCGAATGGTGCATCGACCCCGTCAGGTTCTGCGGCAACAGTTAAAGCTCCAGAAATAACGCCCGTTGATATTATTGGTATACAAAAGGCCAGAGCGGATATTTCTAAGACTAAAGCTGAGACCGCTGTTGCTGATGCAACTGCTTTGAATCTTGGTGAGCAGAATGAGAATTTACGTTCTCAAAATGCTTTGCTTAATGCACAGGTTGAATTGACTAAGGAAAAGGTAAAATCTGAGCTTATTAGTCGTGGTTATACACGTGTTCAAGCTGCAAAGGCTGTTCAAGATATGTTTGGTACTACTACCAGTAAACTTAATGTTTTTGGAAATGGTGCTACTGTTGTACGGCCTAATATGTCTGCAAAAGATACTGAATCTTTGATTCTTAATTCTTTACAGGGTACTTAATATACCTAATAGGCAGAATATTAATCCGATTACGCTGTATGCAATCACGTATTCTTTTCCTGCTCTTGCTAAGAAATTGTCAATATTTTTCATACCCAAATTATACAAAAAGGAACAAAAATGTCAAATAAAGAATTAAAGTCAAAATTTATATACCCATTTGGTCCAAAAATTTCGGGCTGTGACGAGTTTTCTCCTGAAATGGATACAACGGATCAACGTTCGCCAGTAACGACTGTACAGGACGCTTTTCAGATGTTTACGCCGAATGATGAAATCATGGACGAACTTGAAAGCGAGTCCCTGGACGATTTTGACGGCGACATCACCGATTACGATTATGATGACCGTGGAGAGTTCGGAGAAGATATAGCAATGAGCCAGCGAGCTGAGTTCGCCGCGCTCGGTGAACGATTAGCGAGTCGCAAGAAACAACGGTCACGTCGCTAACGAGCGGCGAAGCATTGCGAGTTAGCAGTGTTACCGTGTTGCTTATGGCGCGAGGTCCGAGGCTCAACGAGCGCGGAGACGAAGCGCGTAAGCGAAAGCAATGTCGAGCCGGTAGGCGAGTAGGGCGCGCCCCCAAAAAGCAGGCGCCCGAATAGCCGTACCGGGCGAGGCTTTGCCGAGCCAAAATTGCCTGTTACATAACTTGATATATAACAGGCAACTGACACACACCGCACTAGGAAAGGAGTTCAAGGTGTTTTGCGAGCATCCTGTCAAGGGGTATCCATGTAACAAATGTCGAGCATGTAAATTGCGCAAAGTGAATGAAAAAATGATTGTGTCGATATTTGCCGCGCACGAATACAAGACAAAAGGGCAGTTCTTGACCCTGACGTTCAATGACGAATTTTTGCCCGATGGTTTGGACCACAGTATTTTTGCAGGTTTTATGAAACGGTTGCGCCGTCTTGATGGCACACCTGACGTAAAGTTTCACGTCGCCGGTGAATACGGCGAACAATCTGGCAGAGAACATTTTCATGTTCTGTTTTACAATTACAAATACGATATTGAGCTGGTAAAACGCGCGTGGCGCGATGTTTATACCGGTCGTGATCTTGGTTTTGTGTACGATGGTACATTGACACCAAAATCGATAAAATACGTGTCTGGATACGTGAATAAGAAAGGTTATGACCCTGGTTCTGGCAAGCGTCCTCCGTATGGTCGGACATCATGCAATTTGCCGGACGGCTTAAAGCCGGACGAATTGATAAAAATATGCAGTACAGGCAAGGTTGATTATAACGGTCGCAAGTTTAGCGTTCCGCAGGTTTGGCGTCGTCGTTACCGTGATATATGGCGTTTCTTTTCAGATGCGCGCGGTGATTATATTTTGGACGACATTATGCGCCACGGTTACAGAAAAAAGTGGACACCGGCTGAGGTAACTGCTATAATGGATTCGAGAGACAGGGCAATGTCTCTTAAACGTTGCCGTAAAAAGGCGCATAATGTATATTATGTATAGTTTGATGTGTGTGGTGGGGCGGTAATGGGGATTTTGTATGGTTATTTAATTGTTTGTTTTAAGGCGTCTGGATTGCTTTAAGTTGTTGTGGGATTGGTTGTGACGTTGCTTATGTTTGTGGAATGTTTTGTCGTGTGTCACTGCGATGGTCATATAAATATATGTTAAAAAATATTTTGCTCGCTGTCAGATGTGCCTGATTATGTGTTTGTGTGATGAAAATGCTTTCTTGGGTATGTGCGTTTGCTTTTTTTGTGATACTTGTTGTGTATTTGCGTGTAATTGATTGTTATGTCATGTGTATGGCAATTTGGTTGTTGTATAAAATAAATTGTCGTCGCCGTGTGCGTTGGTTGTATGGTTCTTGTGTTTTGATGGTAAGTTGAAAATAAATATTAATATCTTGTTATAATGATTTGTTTTATCTTTTAAATATGTAAAAATAAATGTTCTGATTTTTTTGTGTTTTATAGTGTTTTTTGTGGTTCTTGGGTTGGAATGTTGTCTAGTGTTGCCCTGTTTTATCGTGATGTAAGAAACTATACATAATTATTTACCGGTATATTTATATATAAC
>CAMWQN010000015.1 GCA_947176385.1 uncultured Rickettsiales bacterium | reverse complement strand
ATACGCAGCCTTCAATACAGACGGTATGGAATAGCGCGCCGCCCGTGGTGGTAATGGTGGGTGGGGAAATTTGCATTTCAAAAGCCCAACGAACCGCGCCCCACGCCAGGCGAACGATGGGCTGCCAGGTGAAGAACGCACGGTTGTATTGCGTCTGAAATTGATTGCAGATATTGGTCTGGTTGGATTCCCAAATGCGGGCAAATCAACATTACTGTCAGCGGTAACGTCTGCACGTCCAAAAATTGCAAATTATCCATTTACAACATTAAATCCACAATTGGGTGTTATGTATGCACATAATCGTGAATTTGTTATGGTTGATTTGCCTGGTTTGATTGAGGGGGCGCATACAGGTGTTGGTCTGGGTGACCGTTTCCTGGGACATGCAGAACGCACAAAAATGATTTTGCATGTAATTGATGGCACCGAAGAAGATTGGGCATCACGTTATGCCGCAATCCGTCATGAAATGGATTCATATGGTGGTGGGCTGCTGGGTAAACCAGAAATGGTTGTCATAAATAAAATCGACGCAATTGACGCAGACGTATTAAAAGAACGCATGACTGCATTCAAGAAATCCTTTGGGCGCAAAAAGAAGCCTGAAATAATGACAATCAGCGCAGCAGGTCGCATTGGTATTGATGAATTGATTGCAACGGTTGAGAAGAAATTTTTGGAAATAACGCAATAAAATAGCATAAATAAAATTTGATTTTTTACCCTTTGAATGATATGCTGTATCCCGTAAATAATCAAAGGAGAACAACAATGGCAATATCTTTAAAAGGTACCCAAACAGAAAAAAATCTGATGATTGCATTTGCTGGTGAATCCCAGGCGCGTAATCGTTATACATTCTTTGCGTCCAAGGCAAAAAGCGAAGGCTATCAGGCAATTGCAAAAATTTTCTTGGAAACAGCAGATCAGGAAAAAGAACATGCTGAACGCCTGTTTAAATTCTTAGAAGGCGGTATGTTGGAAATCACAGCGGCATTTCCTGCTGGTAAAATCGGCACAACATTGGAAAATCTGAAAGCAGCTGCGTTTGGTGAAAACGAAGAAAACACAGATATGTATCCAAAATTTGCGCAAATTGCTGCCCAAGAAGGTTTCTTGGAAATCGCCGAAGTATTGAAAAACATTGGTTATGCAGAACGTTATCATGAATCACGTTTCCGTGCGTTGGCAGAAGCAATCGAAAATGGCACATTGTTCAAGCAGGACAAGGTTGTTATGTGGCGTTGCACAAACTGCGGTAACTGGCATATCGGAACCGAAGCACCAAAAGTATGTGCAGCATGTTTGCACGACCAGGGATACTTTATCAGCGAAGGCACAATTTCACGTTGTGACACGAACGAAGGTTTCTGTGAATACACAAACATTGACTAATAATGTTGTATTAAAAATCCCCGCAATTTGCGGGGATTTTTTTATTTTAAATTATGCCTGTTTTTATGTCACCACCGATATAGAATTTATAAGAATTCGGTATAAAACGCATCAGTATAAAATCATCGGATTCAGCGCCGCTATAACCGAATTTTTTGTATTCATCGCGCCAATATTGCTGGCGTATTATCATGTCTGTAACAAATTCGATTTTTCCATACAGGCGCACAGAATGTCGCGTTTGTGAATTAAAATAGTATAACGCGCAATTTGGATTCTGTTGCAATTGTTTATATTTTGGTGTGTTGCGTCCGGTCATAAAGTATAATGTTAAATCTGATGCATCCCGATTCATTGCATTGGTTAAATGACGTGCGTCTGGATATAACGCACCACAGGTTGCCAGAACAACAGCATCACAAGATTTAACAACATTTAATACAGAATCAATCATTTTGCTTTTTCCATTTTATCCAGTATTGTATCCAGTTTTCGCAAAGAACTGTTTTGGCATCCGCGACCACGCCAAGATAATATTTCTTTGCCTGAATCCTGTTCAGCAATTGATACATTAAAATTCCACCACCAGAACCCGTTAAGCGCGCACCAGATAGGGCGAAATGTTTCTTTGTGTTCAGCGACCTTGACAATATATTTTGCATTGTTTGGTATAACAGATGCACTCATGTCAATATCTGTGTCACCGTCATAATCACGACTGGATTTTGCGCGCCCGACGACAACATTATACCCACGTTTTTCCATTTCTTGTTTAATGCTTCGTTTCATTGAATATCCACCACGACTGGCATATATAACAGCGTCTGTATCCAATGTATTGGGTTTGACATATACACTGTTGCAACCTGCTAATAATACAGCCATAACAATGAATCTGAACATATCTATCTCCTTTCTATGATACATCATGTATTGTATCTGAACCACAGGAATAAAAACAAGGATAAAAATCTCTGCTGTTCAAATTGCGGGTTGTACAATTATAAATTAAAACCACCATTTGCATGACGATTTAAATTTTTTGGCGCACCCGGCGGATTGGCTTTGCCCACCTTGCAAAATTGCACTGCGTGCAACCGGTGTCTATGTCCACC
This sequence comes from uncultured Rickettsiales bacterium, assembly GCA_947176385.1. GTDB lineage: Bacteria > Pseudomonadota > Alphaproteobacteria > Rs-D84 > Rs-D84 > Enterousia. The sequence goes on along the minus strand of CAMWQN010000015.1, from coordinate 19,530 downwards.
TTTTTTGCTGCGGTTCGAACGCTTTACTGCGCGTTCAAATCGCGGGTTACACAATCAAAAAATAAAATCGCCATTTGCATGACGATTTAAATTTTTGGCGCACCCGGCGCGATTCGAACGCGCAATCCCCGCCTTCGGAGGGCGATGCTCTATCCAGTTGAGCCACGGGTGCAAACTGACATTATTATACGTCTGTTTCTGAAAATTGCAAGGGGGGGCGATATAATATTATCGTGACATATCATTCATTGGAACAAAATGCGACCAGTCTTTTTTGATTTTTCGCAATAATTCCATTGTTGATATAATCATTGTATTGGGCAGTTTTTGACGCGATATTGTTTCATAGTATCGTAATAAATCTGACCACATATAATCAGGACAATATTGCAGCATTTTTATCAATGCAAAGTATGTATTACTGACGCACATGCCGTCCAGGTCTATCAAACATGAAACGTGTCTGTCCGGTGACAACAATATGTTTCCGGGTGTTGGATCGTTATGAAACAGGTGCATCTTGCCCATTCTGGATATTGCGTATATTGCGGCGCTTCTGGCGGCTGCAACTGGGGCAGTGGATGCTTCTTTGTACTTTACATGATATATCTGTGAATAGAATTTGTATGGCATATTGCCAATATCAGACATTGATATTTTTGATATTGCATACTCTATTTTCATCAATTCTTGATATATTGTAAATTTTTCTTGGTCTGATAATGGTGATTCCAGATTGTGTTCATACATTGTTTTGTCTGGATGATAATCATATGTTTCAAACCATGTCCGCATGTAACAACATGTTTGAACGCGTGGCGCTGGTATATCACACAATGCCAGCAGTTGACTGATTTTATTATTGCGACGAATGAAAAAATTATCTGTAAATCTGTACACTTTGATTTTGTCGCAAACATCCGCAAAGAATATCTTTGCTGTTTTTCCGCAAATTGCAGGCTGACGAATATCGTATGCATCGGCATCGACAGATTTAATCGCAGCGTAATAAAAATCCATACTGTGTGAATTTATCATTTTGATTTTGTCTTGTGTAATATATTGCGCCCCATGTTTTGAATCGCAACAATTGCAGATATCTGTCTGTGGTTTAACTTTTGACCGGTTATTGATTCGTATTTGCTGCACAGCGCATTTATGTTCATACCAATTAAAGTTGCCTTGGCTGCCAATACGCCAAATGCATAATTTTTATTGCATACACTGACCTCATCAATGTCTAATAATCCTGTAATAATACCTTTTGGTGAAACCAGAATATTTTTAGGGGTCATTCCATGATGATACAGACCATAACTTGCAGGCATTCCAATATTCATTATGCCGACAAACATTGCAGTCAGATTTCCAATAATTGCGCCATTTGTGTTTGCGGTGTCATTACGTGCGGATTGATGTGCATATTTCAAATTGCCAAAATCAATATTGGAATAGTCAATTTGTGACATTTGCCCCAGGTAATATACAGCCTGATGATATATTGATTCCAATTCTGTTTTGGTCGCACCGTGTCCAACACATTCATATAGCGTATCGCCACGCAGTGTTGGATATCCTTCAAACCATTGTCCATCGCATTGAAATACATGTATGTCTGGGACAGGGATTTTTGCATTAATTAATGCATGACTGACGCTGCTGTTACGCATTGCGCTGTCGAACCCGTTGAATTTGAATGTATAGTGCGCCCCATATGTGGTTTGGGCAAACAAAACATTGTCTTTGTTGCCACGAATGGTTGGTAACGAAATACGATAAACGTTCGGAATTGTTTGGCGTATCGCTGTTTCATAAAATTCAAATTTGTTTTGCATAGTGTACTTTAAAATATGTTTGTCAAAACAAATTATAGTCAACAAAATAATGATGTCAATATTTATTCGCGTGATAATGCTGCCAGCATAAATTCGTCTAAATCCCCATCCAGCACCGCGCCAGAATCTGTTTTTTCGACATTTGTACGGACATCTTTGACCAACTGATATGGGTACAATACATAGTTTCGAATTTGGCTGCCCCATTCGATTTTCTTTTGGGCGGCTTTCGCGGCGTCTTGTTCTGCGGCGCGTTTTTGCATTTCTAATTCATACAGTTTACTGCGCAGCATTTTCATTGCCATTTCGCGGTTTTGAATTTGGCTGCGTTCATTTTGACATGTCACAACCGTATTAGTAGGCAGGTGGGTTATACGAACCGCGCTGTCTGTTTTATTAACATGCTGACCGCCGGCACCGGATGAACGATATGTATCAATACGCAGGTCTTTTTCGTTTATTTCAATTTCGATTGTGTCATCAATATCTGGCCATACGTCAACTGATGCAAAACTGGTTTGACGTTTTCCATTGGCATTAAATGGCGATATACGAACCAGACGGTGTACACCGATTTCATTCTTTAGCCAACCATATGCACGTGTGCCGGAAATTCTGTATGTTATATTTTTGATGCCGGCAGTGTCACCTTCGTGTTCTTCGATAACTTCGATGGAAAAATTATGGCGTTCCGCCCAACGGGCATACATACGTGACAGCATTTGTGCCCAATCTTGTGCTTCGGTCCCACCGGCGCCAGCCTGAATAAACAAAAATGCACCGTTTTCATCCGCCGGGTCGCGAAACAGGGTAATAAACTTTGCACGATGCGCGTCGGCAGACAGTTTTTCAATTGCAGCAATAACATCAGCGTCTTCTGGGGCAATCTGATATAATTCACTCAGATTTTCATACTCTGATTCCAGTGTCCGTAATTCGTTCAAGGATTTTTCAAGACCGGACTTTTTCTGTAACAAAGTACGTGCCGTATCAGGATTGTTCCACAAATCAGGTGCATTTACACGTTCGTTCAGTTCGTCAATTTGGGATTGCAACTGTGCCGGGTCAAAGATACCCCCTGACGGCAGAAATGTCGTCGTAAATTTGCGATAAAACGTCATTCAACGTAATCATGCTATGAAGTGTATCAGTTAATTTAGATAAATCAACATGATTTATGGATTGCCTTTTGCGTGCCGATATGGTAAAATTCATCATAACGAGAGGGATTTTCATGAAGAATTTATTTGCAGGTATTGCATTTGCTGGCGCACTGGTCTGCGGTTTTGACGCGGTTGCAGCGTCAACTGGTCAGGTGTTGCGTGGCAATCAAGGTTTGGCGAATGCGTATGTGCAAAATCAACGTAATACGTATTATATGGTTCAGCAACCTGATGTTGACACTGCATGCCGTGAAAAGATTTTTAATTGCCTGTCTGATTATTGCGGTGATGTGACAGTTGTGGCAGGACAACGTTCCGGACGCTGCCAATATGCAACAGAATCTGAATTGTATAATTATACATTATTATGCTTGCAAAAGGATAATTCTGTATTGTTGCCACAATATAACACGACATATCGTACCAGTGGGGCTGGTATGAATACTGCCGCACGTTTGTGCCCGGCATATGTACAACAAGAATTGATGTCATACTTGTCTATGGCAAATATGGCTGAACAATTAACAAAGTCACATTCTGATTTATGCCTGAAACGTCGCCAAGAATTAGAGGCAGCAATGGCATGCCATTCTGTCGCATTGGCATATGGAAATGAAACATCCAGTATGTTGACAACCCAGTTAACAGACTATTGTGGTGCCGGTGTTCCGGGCGGTTCAGCCGAAATGGTAACACGATTTGCAAATGCTGGTAATGTTGGTGCAAATATTTGGGGCTGGGCAGAAAAGATTGTCAGCCTGGATATGAATAACAAGGGTGCCGACTGGCAGGCAGCGGTTGACGCAGTTTTGGCAGGGTACACAAATCGTATGAATCTGGCATGTGGCGATAATATGCAATTAAATACAGTATCACATTCATCTGGCGCTTCACAGCCATCTGCATTGCAAACCGTTGCCGCATTGGCGGTCGGTGTTGCGTTCCCGACAAATGATAACAAGGTTGAAAATCCATATGAAACATGGAGTGTTTATCAAGAAATCACCAGTATGTCTGAAATATATGATTCAAACACTGCACGTCAGGTTGTTATGGCTGGATTGTCAAATAATGCATTGACACAGAATTCGTATTTAACCAGTGCACAAATGGACAATATGCAGACGGCATATACACGTGGCACAAAAGTCTTTATTATTCGCGACAGCACGCGTTGTTATATTGTGCCCGTTCGTGAAATGACAGATGGTGAAACCTCAATGGTTGCCCAGGCGTTTGCGAACTGTTTGAAATAAATAAAACAATAAAAATCAAAATCCGCCATGTGGCGGATTTTTTATGCATAAAATAGATTATTTATAGGTTTGTTGTCTTTATCACGCTTGAAACGACTGTCAATTTTTGATACAATAGTCGCATGAAAATATCACGCAGAAATCTTTTAAAAATCGCTGGATTCAGTGTTGTATCCGTCGCGCTGTTGCCACGTGTCGCGTTCGCAGCGCGTAATTCATTACAGTCAATTCGTACAGGTGTCCAACCTGGTAATAAAACGCGATTGGTAATTGAAACGGCAACGCGTCCATCATATTCACTATCGTATCCAGATGGTCAATTGGTTATTACATTGTCGAACACATCGGCAAATACATCATTAAAGCCAAATTTGGCATCGGGAACATTGGCAAAATCTATCAGTCAGGCACAGTCTGGCGACGTGTTACAGATAATTGTTGATTTACGTCAACCAATCGCAAATATTCCAAAATCTAATATCATGGTATTGGAACCGAATGGCGATAATGATTATCGATTGGTATTGGATTTTGTTGCAGGGCAATCTGGCACGGCGCAGCAAAAGGCTGCGACCACAATCGCATCAGCCACAACACAATCAAAAAAGTATGTAATTGTTATTGACGCTGGACACGGGGGCAAGGATCCTGGCTGCATAGGCAAGGGCGGCACCAAGGAAAAAACTGTTGTTCTGGCAATGGCAAAAAAATTAAAAAACAAATTAGACGCTGCTGGATTCAAGACGTATTTAACACGCAGTGATGATACGTATATAAAACTGGATCGTCGTGCAGCAATCGCTGAACAGCGCAAGGCTGATTTATTCCTGTCCTTGCATGCGAATGCGAACCCCAGCCGCGCAATGAAAGGATTTTCAATTTATACCCTGTCTGAAAAGGCATCTGACGAAGAAGCACAAAAACTGGCGGATGCAGAAAATGCGTCTGATAAAACAGGAATTGGTGATTGGGGTGGATTTGATGTAAACACACGTGCCGCATTATCATCGTTACAGTTGCATGCGGTGTCTGAATTATCTGTTGAATATGCCAGTGATTGCGCCCGTTGCATGCGCAATGCCAAGATCGAACCACAGGCTGGTCCCAGCGTACGTCATGCGCCATTTGCGGTTTTGCGTTCGACTGTTCCCGGTGCATTAATTGAATTGGGGCATTTATCAAACGCTGCTGAAGAAAAATTATTATCAACCGACAGTCATCAAAACAAATTGGTGAACGCGATTGTAAAATCGGTCAAGAATTACAATTTTGATGTGTAATAAACGCCCCATGTGGGGCGTTTTAATATGCGCATGTACGACGTGTCCAACCATTTTTAGCAGTTATCCAATTTGGCATCTTTTGTAATGATTTTAATCTGTTTTTTATCAGTGCATTCATAAAATCATCAATTTTGTTTTCTGGGATTGAATTTACTGCTGTGATTGTTTGGTTGCCTAAATATCCAGTTTGGGGCAGGTTTGCACCCATTTGTTCGTTTAAGGTCTGTTGTAATGTTTTTGCTGGGATTACAGGTCCGCTCATTACGCCCATGTCAAACATTGCGTTTCGTATCCGGTTATTTTCTATTTGCGGTATTTTTGTATTGTCCCAATACATAGATTTGTAAATTTCTTTTGCTTGTTGTGGTTTTAAATCTTTTACATTAGTGGGTAAATATTTTTCAGGATGTGCAGATGCATAATTATCCAATGTAGTTTGTTTTATTCCCATATTTGTTGGCTCGTCGCGAAACTGGTTCTTGCCATCGGTATATCCGCCTTCTGCTTCTTTTAATTTATTGTATGCCTTTTCAAATTTTTCGTCTGATGTCATGTTTGTTGCAGTCCTTTGTTTAAATAAAAAATCCCGCATAATTGCGGGTCTGGTAATAAAAAAACGGTGACGAATGTCATCCGTGTTTACGCGTAACATTATATCACAAAGTGTAATAAAAATCAATATTAAACCCGCCATGTGGCGGGTAAATTTCTGGCGGAGACGAAGGGATTTCCCTCGACCGGTGCACAATGTGCGCCGTGTCTGCGGGGCATTCGTTAGCACTCAATCTGCGCTACGCTTGGTTTCGCTTACTCATTGTGAACCCATCGCTGACGCGATAAGGTTTCATTCACACTTCTCTATCAGAATAAAAAACACCCCGATTGGGGTATTTTTAATTCTGGCGGAGACGAAGGGATTTGAACCCTTGATACCCTTGCGAGTATGCCTGATTTCGAGTCAGGTACATTCAACCACTCTGCCACGTCTCCGACGCCGCCCATTATACAGCCTAGAATTCTTTTTGCAAGGCTTTATATTTGACATTGCATTGTATTGATGTAAAATATTTGCCATGGCTACATTTAATGAACAAGTTTATGATGTTGTTGCGCGAATCCCTGCGGGGCGTGTTGCAACGTTTGGGCAAATTGCGCGTATGATTGGGCGTCCACGTATGGCGCGTTTTGTAGGGTTTGCGTCTAATAACAAGGCATCATGGCATCTGCCATGGCATCGTGTTGTATTCAAAGATGGCACATTATGCAGTGCAGAATTTTTTGAACAGCAATATAAAGCCCTGAAAGCCGAAGGCGTAAAGTTCGACAAAGACAAGAAAGTTTTAATGGTCCAGTTTCAGTGGGACCCCGCGCGCGACGCTGTGCCGATGGATATACGTGATTTCCCGCTGGTATTCTAAAAAAAACACGCCGTGCAAATGCCGTGCGTGTGTGAGGTGTCGAAAACTCTATCTTTAGCGTCCAGATGGAATATCTTTTATTTTTTAGCCTTTTTGGTTTGTGATTTTGGTTTCGATTTGGATGCGTTCTTTTTTGAATGCAAGCGTTCAAAAATTTTGTCGGCGGACAATTTTTTGAAAACCAAGAACCACGATTTAACATCATATTCGGCGCCCCGATTTTTTACACCGCGCATGTCGTTGCTGGTTGCTGGGCTGGATATTAAAATATCTTCGCCTGGGGTCCAGTTTGCTGGCGTTGAAACACCGAATTCATCATTTACCTGCAACGCGATTATCAGACGTTTTATTTCTTGGAAATTACGTCCGACGCCGGCTGGGTAATAAATAATCGCACGGATTATGCCTGTTGGGCTGATTATAAACACGGCACGCACGGCAGCGTTGCCGGATGCATTTGGGTGAATCATGCCGTACAGACGTGCGACATGCATACCCATATCGTCAATAATTGGGAACGATATTTCCGTGTTTTTCATTTGCTTCCATTCGATATCGCGAATGGCGCCAATCCACGCCAAGTGTGATGTCAGCGTTCCAACGGATAATCCCACCAATTCGGTATTTAATTCCCGGAATTCATCCATCATGCTTTGGAATACCATGAATTCAGATGTGCATACCGGTGTAAAATCCGACGGGTGTGAAAACAGTACAACCCATTTTCCTGCATAGTCTGTTGGAAAATGAATTGTGCCATTTGTGCTTTGTGCGGTAAATTCTGGGGCTGCATCGCCAATCAATGGCATAGTAGCACCTGAGTTTGCCACAACATTTTTTTGTGCGTTTTGCATGGTTTTTCTCCTTTTAAAACACTGGTTTCAGGATATCACGCACGCATTTTGTCCGCCGTAGGTATGTATTCTTAAATTAAAAAACTTTACTCTTGATAAAATGTGCTAAGATATAAATAATATTACGACAAAACAAAGGAAAGAAATTATGAAACGTTCAGATATAGTACGGTCTATTCAGGTAAAGTTTAAGCATATGCGCCCAGCTGATGCGGCAGCGGTTGTTGATACAGTTGCGGACCATATGATTGAATCTGTTGCCCGTGGCGACAGAATTGAAATCCGTGGATTTGGCACGTTTCAGCCACGCGCCCGTGCGACCAAGGTTGGATATAATCCATGCTCTGGCAAGCCAATGGTATTGCCAGCCAGCACGACAATCTTGTTCAAACCCAGCCGTGAATTAACCAAGAAAATGAATGGATAAAAAATGTTGTTTGGTAAAAGATCAGGAATAAAAAACGCCAACCGTGAACGTTATGATCGCGTTCGTCGCTTGATGTGGATTAAGTGTGAATCATGCGGCAAATTGGTGTATTATAAAGATTACAAAGATAATTTATACATCTGTCCGCGTTGTGGTCGTGCATTTATTATGACACCAAAACAGCGCTTTGATTTGTTGTTTGATAACAATGAATGGCAGCGTTTAGAATTGCCGACTGTGTCTGATGACCCATTGGAATTTGTTGACCGCGTCGCGTACAAAGAAAGATTGTCAGAGGCACGCGCCGACACCGGTTGCAATGATGCAGTCGTTGCAGCAGATGGTATCATCGGTGGTATCCCAACAACAATCTGTATTTTGAATGGCGATTTTATGATGGGGTCTATGGGGCGTGCCGCCGGTGACGGTATCGTTGCCAGTATGGAACACGCCATTGAATTAAAACAGCCATTGGTTATGGTTGTTGCCAGTGGTGGTGCCCGTATGCAGGAAAACATATTGTCATTGATGCAGATGGCACGTACGACCGTTGCTGTAAACAAAATGCATGCCAATGGTATTCCGTATATCGTATTGTTGACCGATCCAACATTTGGCGGGGTTACAGCGTCATTTGCAATGCTGGGTGATATTCATATCGCGGAAAGTGGCGCACGCATTGGTTTTGCAGGGCGTCGTGTTATTGAACAAAATATCCGTGAAAAATTGCCATCTAATTTCCAGACCGCAGAATATTTGTATGAGCACGGTATGGTTGATATGGTTGTAAAACGTGCAGACCTGCATGATGCATTGGTTCGTGTGTTAAATGTTTTGACCAAACAACCCAAGACACCAAAACCGATTAATATTGCAACCCCTGCAACCGACGCGTCCAAGAAAACACGCGGTATGGGTGAAACGGATGCTTATGATAAAGTCCTGTTGGCGCGTAATGAAAACCGTCCGCATTTCTTGGACTATATCAATGGTATTGTTGATGATTGGACGTACCTGGCTGGCGACCGTTGCTATGGCGAAGATGCCGCAATGGGCAGTGGTATTGGTTACTGGCGCGGAATCCCGGCTGTCATTATCGGTCAGGAACAGGGACGCACAATTGAAACCCGTCAAAAGCATCGCTTTGGTATGGTAAATCCAGAAGGTTATCGCAAGGCAATTCGTATGATGCACCTGGCGGAAAAGTTTAATTTGCCATTGATATCATTGTTTGATACCGCTGGCGCATTTGCGGGTCGCGAAGGCGAAGAACGCGGACAATCCCAGGCGGTTGCATCATCAATCGCGGCAGGATTAAATATGCGTGCACCATACATTGCTGTTAACGTAGGTCAGGGCGGTTCCGGTGGTGCAATTGCGATTGGTACTGGCGACCGTGTATTGATGTTGGAAAATGCGATTTATTCGGTAATTGCACCGGAATCATGTGCCAGTATTCTGTGGAAGGATAACAAGTTCAAGGCAACCGCCGCAGCAGCCATGAAATTGACAGCGCGTGATATGGCGAACCTGAATGTTATTGACCGCATTGTTGATGAACCAGCCGGTGGTGCACACACAGATTGGCAAACAACAATGGAACTGTTGTCTGCGGCTGTCGCGGAACAAATACTGCAATTGCAGGAAATTCCAACAGATGACCTGGTTGCAAAGCGCGGTGATAAATTTATTGCAATGACACGTGATGTCGAAATTTATCAGCCCGAACCGGTACATGAACACTAAATAAAAAAGCCCCATGCGGGGCTTTTTTATTTGCGTTTATCGCGTGCGGATAATTCATTATCCACAAATGGTTGCAGGTCTGCCAATATCATTTGCAGGCGATGGTATATATCAAACAGATGTGTATTCGGGTCCACCTGATGTGATGCCAGCATTTCACGATATATTTCATGCCTTGGGCGCGGGGTGGGAAGTCCATCTTCGTGTCCGGTCTTTGGGTTTATTTTTGGTGTTGTCATTATTTTCCCCATTGTATGTAATAAATAAAAGACCATCAAAAAGATGGTCGGGGAGTTTACAAATCATACATAGTAGTGACCCCATTGGTCTTTATTTATACACCAACGGCTCCCCGACCTTGTGGTTATGCGGGGTGTGTCACGGTGCGATGGCACCGAAGACATCATGGATATATTGCGATGCTTTCGCACCGACTATGTATGGACTTGTAAAGGTCCCGACCCCACAATCCATTGTGGAATCATTTCAAATGATACCATAAATCACAGCCATTGCAAATAAATAAAAAACACGCTTGCATTCCTTTGCCGCATTCTATATAATACCACACGCAACCACATATCAGACGGAGCGTTGGCAGAGTGGTAATGCAGCGGATTGCTAATCCGTGACCGTGTTATAGCGGTCCATAGGTTCGAGTCCTATACGCTCCGCCACAAAATTATAAAAAATGACAGTTCGCTTTATCAATTTTTACTGTTGTTGTTAAAATTTGCATCCTGGCAAACAGGTTTTGTTTGCAAAAAATCCATAAATTCTATACTATTTCTAACATTACGAAAGGAATGTTCTTATGACAATCAGACTATATAACACTATGTCGCGGAAAATCGAAGATTTTGTGCCACGTGTCCCGGGGCATGTCAGTTTTTATTCATGTGGTCCAACTGTGTATCACTATGCACACATCGGAAACCTGCGCAGTTTTGTTCTGGCGGATTTGTTAAAGCGCATGTTTATTGAAAATGGATTTGATGTTACCAACGTTATGAATATCACAGACGTTGGACATTTAACCAGTGATGACGATGATAGCGGTGAAGATAAAATGGAAAAAGGTGCCGCCCGCGATAACAAGTCTGTATGGGATATCGCAAAGTTTTATACAGATGAATTCTTGCGCGACAGTGCGGATTTAAACCTGTTGGAACCAACACATCGCCCACATGCAACAGATTATATTCCACAGCAAATTGATTTGGTTCAAAAATTGGTGGACTTGGGTTATACATACGAAATCCCGGGTGATGGGATATACTATGATACGTCTAAGTTTGCTGCATACGGCGCATTGACTGGCGGTGCATTGTCTGGAAATCGGGCAGGGGCACGCGTTGAATTTAACGACGCAAAACGTAATCCGACAGACTTTGCATTGTGGAAATTTTCACCAACTGATAAAAAGCGTCAAATGGAATGGGACAGTCCATGGGGTATTGGTTTCCCTGGCTGGCATATTGAATGCAGTGCGATGTCAATGGCGTTGCTGGGACAGCACTTTGATATTCATACCGGGGGGATGGATTTGTCACGTGTCCATCATGCAAATGAAATCGCACAAAGCGAACCAATAACGGGCAGCCCATGGGTAAAATATTGGGTACATTCGGAATTCTTGGTCGATAAAAGCGGTGACAAGATGTCAAAATCAAATGGCGAATTTTTGACATTGTCTGTGTTAAAACATCATGGTTTTGACCCAATGGCGTACAGATATATGTTGTTGCTGGGGCATTATCAGTCGCAACTGGCGTTTTCGTGGGATGCGTTGGAATCTGCGTCAAATGGGTACAAGAATATTGTTCGTCGTCTGGCGGATGTATTGGCTGATGACACTATGTCGTCTGTTGATAACGACATATACGACACATGGTATAAACGCATTTTGGATGTTGTGTCGGATAACTTGAAAACAGCCGAGGCACTGGTCCTGGTTCAGCAGTTAATCAAAGACGTATCTGTTAATCCTGCGACAAAAATCGCATTGTTTGAATTTATTGACCGTCTGTTGGGATTACAGTTCTTGGATCATGCGCGCCAGTTGCATGAACTGGAATCTGTTACAGCGCCGGCTGAAATTGTTGCGCTGGCGGATGCACGCACGGCAGCCAAGGCGGCACGTGACTGGGCGCTGGCGGACAGTCTGCGTGCCCAAATTGACGCAGCGGGCTGGACCGTTGTTGATACCAAAGATGGCGCAAAATTGGTAAAAAAAGCCTGATATATATCACGTGTATGACAACGCCCCATTTTTCTGGGGCGTTTTTTATACAAAAATGTCTTGAAATCAGGCACCTTTTGGTGTATATTGCCCCCAGCAACAAGAGGATATTTCATGAATTACCCATATATGCCCAAATCCACAGCGTTGTGGCTGATTGAAAATACTGCACTGACATTTGAACAAATTGCTGATTTCTGCGGTTTGCATGAATTAGAAATTAAAAATATTGCCGACGCAGAAACATACAAAATCCAGGGCTTGAACCCAATCTTGAATGGTCAGGTTACCCGCGAAGATATCGAAGCCTGCGAAGCAGACCCTAGCAAACGCTTGACCCTGCGCGAAGAAATCGTCATCGCACAACAGGCACAGAATAAAAAAGGCGTTGGATATACACCAAAACTGCACCGTCAGAACCGTTTGGGCGGAATTTTATGGATTCTGAAAAACTATCCAGAATTATCAGACGGTCAGATTGCGCGCCTGATGCGCAGTACAAATCCAACCGTCGCATCTATCCGTAATAAGACACACAAATCATATTCTTTGATTCAAATTCAAAGCCCAATTGTGTTGGGGCTGGTTTCTGAATCTGCGTTGTATGACGCGGTTTCCAAGGCAAAGAAACAATAAAAAATAACCACTATAACCACACACAAAACGGCGAGGGGTGTCTGATGGCAAAGAAATTGGACGAAGAAACAAAGTTGGTAATCGAGTCTTTTCCGGAAAACTTGCGGAAACTGGCAATCGGCGCGACCGAAATTGGTTATCTGTCGCAATCAGAATTGGATTCTGCAATCGAAGCAGACGAAATTCCCGATGATGAACAGGAAGGCTATACCGCATTTTTCCAACAGGATTTAGGCTTGGAAATTCTGGAAACAGATAACTTCGCCCAGAATATGGATAAATACTATGACGACGACAGTGATGAACCACGTGATAAAACACGTAATCTGTTAAATGCAGATGCTGAACAGGTCGATGTCAATGATGATGATTATGAACACTTTGCCAAGCAGTTGGAACGCAGTTCAACCGGTAACTTAGTACTGGGCGTTCAGGATTCTGTTCAATCATATTTAAAGCAAATCGGTACAGTACAATTATTGACCGCCGCAGGCGAAGTCGCAATCGCCCAACGTATCGAGGCTGCATCCCGTTTGATGGTATATGGCTTGTGCGAAAGCCCAATGACAATTCAGGCTATGCTGGATTGGTACCAGCAATTGTTGAACGAAGACATCCGTCTGCGTTATATCGTCAATTTGGAAGTTATGTATTCATCTGATGCCGAACAGAAATCTTTGGCAGCATTGTCCGAAGCGTTAAAGTCCAAAGGGGTTGAACACGTTGATGAATTGGATGATGATGAACTGGATGATTTAGAAGAATCAACCGTCAGCACCGAAGAAGATGATGAAGACGAAGATGCCGATGAAGAAGATGGTATCAAGAAAGAAGATACGCCACGTGGTACATCCGGTGTTCCAATTCCTGTCATGGAAGAATCTTTGATGCCAATGGTTTTGGACCTGTTTGCCAAGATTAAACGCATATTTAACAACATGCAAAAATTGCAGGCAAAACGTTTGGAAAATCTGTTGACATCTGACACACCTGACGCGGCACTGGAAAAGAAATATGCCAAAATGCGTCTGGAATTATTTGAACACGTCAGCAAAATCCGCCTGAACGATGATCGTAATGCAGAAATTTTGGAACAGTTGACCAAGCGCGACCAGTTGTTGATGGGATTAGAGGGTAAATTACTGCGCCTGGCAATGGCGAACAAGATTAAACGCGAAGATTTCTTGGCAGAATATGCTGGCAACGAATTAAACCGTAACTGGGTCAAGAAATTGGCGAAAAGTAAAAATCCTGCATGGGCAAACTTTGCCAAAACACACGAAGCCGATATTTTAAAGATTCAGGAAAGCATCACAGCCATTGCAGTCGAAACAGGTCAACCAACATCAGAATATAAAAAGGTTGTTGAACTGGTTCGTCGCGGTCAGGTCGAAGCAGCCCGCGCAAAACGCGAAATGATAGAGGCTAACTTGCGTCTGGTTATCAAATTCGCCAAAAAATCCAGCAACCGTGGGTTGGGATTGGATTTCTCGGACTTGGTTCAGGATGGCAATATCGGCTTGATGAAGGCTGTTGATAAATTTGATTATCGCTTGGGTAATAAATTCTCGACATATGCGACAAACTGGATTCAGCAGGGTATTTCACGCAGCATCGCCGACCAGGCACGTACAATTCGTATCCCAGTGCATATGATTGATAACATTCACAAGATTCAACGTGCAACACGTCAATTTATGCATAAATATGGACGTCAGCCAACCGCCGAAGAATTGTCCAAGATTATCTATCTGCCGGTGGACAAGATTCACAAGGCAATGAAGGTTAATCTGAAACCGATTTCATTGGAAGCACCAGTCGGCAGCGAAGATGACAGTTCACGTATCGAAATTATCGCGGATGAAACTGCGAAAAATCCGTTTACATCCGCTGCGCAAAAGAATCTGCGTAATATTGTTACACAAATCTTGCTGGAACTGGATCCCAAGGAAGCAACAGTTCTGTGCAAGCGTTTCGGTATTAACACCAACAAGACCAGCACATTGGAAGAAGTTGGCGAAGATATCGGTGTTACCCGTGAACGTATCCGCCAGATTGAACAAAAGGCATTGGCAAAATTAAAACACCCCAGCCGCGCCCGTAAACTGCGCAGTTTTATGGAAGATTAACTGTCAATCCCATCCCGCGTCTTGCGGGATATTTTGTATAAAGGAAAATAGACTATGAAAAATATTGTTTTATTTTGTTGTGGATTATCCGGCAGTGGCAAAAGTTATTTTGTTGAAAACATATTGCCACGTGGAATGTTTTACAAATTAAAATCCGCAACAACACGTCCAATGCGTGCAACGGAACAACAGGGGCGTGAATATTACTTTGTGGATGAAAAATACTTTGATACAACGCCATTGGTAACGCGTTTGTGGGTAAATCAGGTGTTCTGGACGCCAGGAAAGCCAAAATGGCTGTACGGTGTGCCGGAATGCGAGGTAATGAATAACCTGGGGCGGAATTTTGTTTATGACGTTATACAGCCAAAATATGCGCGTCAAATGCGTGATTGGTTTGTGGCGCATGGTCTGGATTCGCAATATGAATTTAAAACATTGTATTTTATCCCGCCAGCAGATAACTTTAAAATCGCCCGGGAACGCGCAAATATGCCTGATGATAATGGGGTACGTACAACAAACACATGTGACCCAATTGATTTCCTGCATGCGGATTTAGACGTGGATTTTATGCTAAAATCCAGCGCATCAGAAACAATTATCCCGACATCGTTACAGAATTATCTGAACCAGATAAAAATGCGCTGATAAGTAAATATTATGCACCAATCATGCCATTGCTATACAGCAATGGCGTTTTTTATTATTTCTAAAAAAGATTGTTATTTAATCATATTTATTATACACTGATTATTGACATGGGGAATTCCCATGTTGGGGCGTCGAAACCCGGAATCCATTGTCTGTGTGACATTAAAACATCTCCAACTATTAATTGGTTGGAGGGCGGTGATATATCTGAATAAACCCGCTATAATGGATTATAGTTTCGAACCTCCAACCACCTGAGATTTATGGTGGTTTTTTCATTACGAAAAAACAGGAGAAAGAAACAATGAAAAAAATTACTTTATTGGCTGTTTGCGGCATCCTGTGCGGATATGCAAACACTGGTCTGGCAGTCGATGCTATTACTTGGGGACCTGGTACAACTTTTGATGGGTGTTATTCTTGGGATTGCAGGGAACCTGATGAGTGGTACGGTGGCGCTAGCCCAACCAGTCGTAATTGTGCGGATTACACTGCAATGTGTGTTTATCTGTCTGGTAAGGTAACAGGTGTTGCATCTTGTATGACCTGTAATCCTGGATATGAAATGGTACAGGGAATTAACGTTGGTATTACCGCTTGTTCAGCAAGTGGAAATCCTAATGAAGATCATGGTGGAGTAGAGTCTTATACGTATACCTATTGCAAAAAAAACTGTAATTCAACAACATGTGCATCAACGGGATGGGCAGCCAAAGGGACAGGATATCAAACGCGAATATATCGTTCGTGTTCTGCAACTGGGACCAGTGGTACATGTAACAGCAGCACGCAATATCAATGTGCCGCTGGGTATTATGGCACTACCACAAATGGCACATCAGGATGTACCCAGTGTCCAACATGGACTGGTGTTTATACAACCAGTGGAAAGACCACGTTGGTGCGTGGTACCAGTAACGCCGGTGCAACCGCGATAACCGGATGTTATGTTGCAGCAGGTACATATTATGATACCAGTGGTACATTTAAAACGACAGGCAATTGTAATTATGCCAGTTAATAAAATGCAAAAAATGCCCCGTCTGGGGCATTTTTTTGTTTTGATGTGGTTTGTTATGCCACGTGTGGTTTTAATGTAATATAGACCTGTCCTAAATCGGTTTTAATCAATGTTGCAGACAGTTTGTCTGAATTATCCGCAGATTTTGCATTGGTTAATATTTTATCAAAACTGCGTACAAACTG
Organism: uncultured Rickettsiales bacterium; assembly: GCA_947176385.1. Lineage (GTDB taxonomy): Bacteria > Pseudomonadota > Alphaproteobacteria > Rs-D84 > Rs-D84 > Enterousia. The sequence goes on along the minus strand of CAMWQN010000015.1, from coordinate 2,681 downwards.
GCTGACCTGGGAACGGAATACTGCGTCAGATTTCATCAGGTCGCGAATGTGTTTTTTGTCTGCGGCAACCAACATTTTTGCCAACCATTTTGAAAATATGGTTTTGTCGCCATCATGATACTTTTTCCATACAACATCTGGAATGTCTGCACCGGCTGCACGAATTAAATCCAGTGACTGTTCGTGCATTTTTTCAAACATCCGTTCACTTTGTTTCAAGAAATCACTGCTGCTGATTGCACCGAAATTTTCAGACGGTGCGGATTTTATTGCATCCATTGGTGCTGATGCACGTGCAACCATCATTTGCTTGTTCAATGTCTGCATTGTATTAACAGCCTTGGCATAATCGGACATCAAATCAATCATTTGTTGACGTGATTGACCGGCTAAATCTTCCAATTTTACTGCAGACTGGGTAATGGTATCTGTTGATTCAGAAACGGTTGTTTTCATTGCGTTGATTTTGTCGTTCAGACCCGCGACAATTTTGCTTAAATTATCACTGGCATCGATTGAGTTACGTGACAGGTCGGGCAGGGCAGCAAAATACTTTTCTATCAATGCAGACAATGGCTGTAATTGTGCGGTTGTTTCTTCTGATAATTTAATCAGGTTTGCAGATTGTCCTGATAACTGTGCATGTGCTGTGTTCATCTTTATCAATGTATCGCGAACACCGGTCGCCATTGCTTTGACAGATTCTGAAAACGCACCTGCTGCGGTCTTGGTGTTTTCCAATGTAGTATTTGCAACACCAGATACTGTCTTTATTTCAGATACAACATCGGTTGCAAATTCTTTGATTTCGCCATTGAATTGATTGGTCAACAGTGACAATTCTTTGGTGATACCGTGTACGGATGTTTCGGTCGCACCGGCGGTTGACATTAACTGTTCAACTGCATCTGATAATTTGCGAATTTGTTTTTCAATTGATGATTCTGCTAAACGTACCTGACCACTGACGACGTTGGATGTATTTGTCAGTGTGTTCATCTGGCTGGTTAATTGTTTTTTTGATTGCTTGCCGAATGTATCCAGTTTGGTCAGATATCCATCCAATAATTCATTATTGTGCGACATGATTTTTTCATAATCAGCAGCAGCGGTTTTTACATTATTAAATTCTGTCGCTGTACTTTGTGCCAGGTTGGATAATGCAGTCTGCAATTCTTGTGATTCAGATGTCAGTTGTTTGTTCTGTTCTGTATTATTATTAAATTCAGACTGTAACTGTTCAGACAGCTTGTTGCTGGATTCTATCCAGTTATCAATATGGTCGCGAATGTGTGAAATCTTGTCCGTGGTGTCTTGTGTAGTTGTATCAATTTTGCCCAATAACTCATTGACTGTATTGCTGAATTTTTCTGTTGATGTTTCAACGTCGTGCCATCCGTTTGATTCCACAACGGACTTTAAACCATCAACAGTATTGTCCAGGCGCTGTGACATTACTGCTAACTTTTTTGTGGCATCTTCTGCCAGTGTGACCAGGCTTTCGTTTTGCTGATCCAGTTGGTGCTTTAATTCGTTCGCACTGGCAATTTGTGCATTCAGTGTATCGCGCATGGTTTGAAAGCTGATTTCAATTTTGTGAATTTCATCTGCCAAGATGGTATTTAAAACGCGGGTTGCGTCTTGGATTTTTGCACGTTCTGGCTGCATCATAATTTGCAATACAGAATCCATTATTTTTTGCGTGCGTCGTGATACAAAAAACAAAACTATCAGTGTAATTAATAACAAGAAACTGACAGTGCCGCCGCCAATTAACAAAATTTGAACCAGATTCATTGCGTCCCCCTATTGCGCTTGCGATTTAATAGGATTTATACTAAAATCCTAACAATAAAGCAAGGGTATAAATATGGCTTTGGCAGGGAAAAATCATTCTGGTTTTACAGTCGCGCAGCAAGATGCTGTAAACCCAATGCAAAGTGCGTTTGTTCAGGCAAATGCCGGCACAGGTAAAACGACCGTTTTAACAGGGCGTCTGTTGCGCATATTGTTTTCGTTGGAATCGTTGGAATCAACCGGTGTTTTGTGCTTGACGTATACCAAGGCTGGCGCCGGCGAAATGCGCAATCGTATATTGCAGGAAATGCGTCGTCTGGCAATGGCTGATGATGAATATATATCTGATTTGGTTGGTGATATAATATTCCCGCGCACTGTGACGGATGCAGATATTCAGCACGCGCGTGAAATATTTTATGCTTATATTGATAATCCAGATATTTTAAGCATAAAAACAATTCACAGTTTCTGCGAAGAAATATTGCGCAGATTCCCATTAGAGGCTGGATTGTCCCCCGCATGGTCGATGGCGACCGATGCGACGCAGAATATATTAAAGTATGATGCGTTTATAAAGATGATAAACGATGCGAAACATAATCCGATTGAATATGAAAATGTCGCAAATGCATTTGATTTGATGCTGGATATTATTTCCGAAGATGAACGTTCGATGGGGCGTCTGTTGTCAATGCTTAGCAGTCAATATAAGTACTTTTTTGACAGGGCGGATTATATTAATTATCGTAAATACTTTATTGATACAACACAGAAATTTTTAAATATTAAAAATGTAAATATTCCAGATGTAGATATAAAAACACTGGAAAATATCATAGAAGCGGCAAAAAACTGCAAAAAAGCCCCGGTAACTATGACAA
>CAMWQN010000014.1 GCA_947176385.1 uncultured Rickettsiales bacterium | reverse complement strand
TTCAAACGTCGCCCATATAGTTTTATCAAACTCATTCGCCCATATGGTATGGAACCCGGCTTTTTCAAAACCTAAATCTAATCCGCCTGCGCCACTAAAAAACGACACAAGATTTACATTTTTCGACATTTTCCTTGCTCTTGTTCAACCACCGGTGGAAAATTCCATTAACATTTAACATTTTTTAGATTATACAAAAAAAACACCCCAAAATCAATCTGAATAATCAACTGCAGGTTGAATCACCAAATGAAAAACGCTATCTATTTTTTATGCTTGTGTGGGATTGGTAAAAAATACTACAATAAAAACAATGTTAAAAATCTTGGTTTTTATTTGTCAGTTATTCTGCCTGATTTCTGCGTCAGGCGCGGCAAGCGTGCAAAGTTCAGCAACGCAAACATCTGCATATAACTATAATTATATGTACCCATATATGAACAACCAGATGCGAACAGAATTAAACCCTGGCACAACAACATCACAAAACCTGAATCCAATCAATATCGCGGTGCGAACAGAAAATTACGGGTCACCACGTCGCGTTGTTTCGCGTTCTGCCGCACGCAGTGGCACCGGGTCCGGCAATGCAGGCACCGCGCGGGCAGCAACACAACAATCTGGGACAGCTGCACGGGCGGCAGCAGCCCCCACAAATACCCAGCAATCACGACGCATTGTCGCACGCAGTGCAACAAATGGCGGGGGTGCGTATCAACCACGTGGCACCGCACGCAGCGCACGTGGCGATGCATCATTTTTAGCCCAGGCAGCCGAAAACGCCGCCAACAACACATCAGATAGCACAACAGCCCAGGCTGTTTCATCTGCCCGATGTTTGGCAGACTATACAGAATGCATGAACGGGTACTGCGAACGCAAGAATACCGCATACAATCGCTGCTATTGCAGTGCGAAATTGGCACAGATTGATTCACAATATCAATCAGACATTGAAAATTTAATCCAACAAATTATCCGTTTGCAGAATACTAATTACTGGACAAATGCTGAAATGAACGAATATTGGATGAGTATTGTTGGCAAATATCGTGGGGAAAATTCTTGGACCAAACTGGACGATGCGCTGAACATCGACTGGGTCAGCACAGAAAGTCGTGTCCGCGGACAGCAAGCATTTGCCACAGGGCATGAATATTGCGTCCAGCATTTACGGAATTGTCAATATATGTCATCAAATCTGCGTGACGCATACCGTTCGGAAATATCGCGCGACTGTCAAACATATGAAAACGCATTACAGAAAATAAAGACAGTAGCAGAAAGTTTAGTGGAGTCGTATCAATGAAAAAATTTCTAGGAATTCAATACAGCCGTGGTGCCTGTGCGGTACCACAAAACGCAGGTCCGGCATTTGCGCCAGCTGCTGTCCAGAAAATGTTTCCAAATACCGAATGGACAATGATTACACCAACATCGGACGATATCGCAGAATGTCGTCGCGACCGATTTGGTGACACTTTGCAAATCCATAAGCAGATTTATTCTGCAACCCCAAATGCGCCACACATATTGATTGGCGGTGACCATTCAATAAATTTTGGGCACTTTGCAATATTGGCAGACAGAATGCCTGACACAGATATGTGTCTGATATACATTGATGCGCACCTGGACATACACACGCCTGAATCCAGCCGCGCCCAGGCATCTGGCGCGCCACATGGCACAAACGTACGTGCATTGTTGGGTGATGGTGATGCACGCTGGTTGGAATTACAGACAAAATGCCCTGCACTGAGACCTGAAAATGTATTCTATCTGGGGTCCCGTTCATATGAACCCGCCGAAATCGAATTTGCAACAAAACAGGGTATTTTCATCCGCCACGCAGACAAATTGCAAACAATAACAGATGCAGAGCAGACATTGGCTGAAATTCGTGCAAAAATCGGCGACCGCCCATATGTTGTATCATTTGATTTTGATGCAATTGATCCAAAATATTTTGCAGATGTATGGGTACCGGAACCAGGTGGTATTCCAGTTGATGTCGCAGAATATTTTACACGTGAATTGGCACCAAATGCGCACAGTTTTGAATTTGTAGAATACGCACCATCAGGCGACGCACAAAGTGCGCAAATCGTCAAAACACTGGTTGGTATTGCCGCAGAATAAATTATCGTTCTTGTGATTTCATGCAGCGCTCTATAACATTCATCGCGCTGTATTGGTCATTCATAAATGTCGTAAACCATGCCAGTTTAACCGCACGATCCAAATTACGCATATCGCGATTATTACGTGCATCATGATACATATATTCAATTTCGCAATCATATCCCATATTTGCTGCATGTAATACCTTGCGGAACATTTTACGAACGCGGTATGGCATGCGCCCATAATCAGTCTGGTATGTTTCGCCATAGTCAATTCTGCGCCCCGCACGATAATTGCGTTCTTCATCTTCTTCGTCACTGCTTGAATACAAAACGTGTTTATTTTCACGTACCATTCCATCAATTTTATCGCCACCCCACAGTGACAACATAAATTCACGCCCTGGCTTTAATGACGCCATATACACCGGACAATTATTGCATGGTTCTGCATGATTTGCCGCAAATGCTGTCGGAATTTCAAAATGTGCACCATGACCATTACGGAAACTGGATTTCAAGAAATATTTTAATGCATAATCAGTATGAATTGCAGGGAATGACAATTTACATACAACACCGAATCCACCACTCCATGGGCTGACCCCCATAATATTAACACCACGCGCAAGTATAACACATTCCGTATTAAACAACGCGCTGATATCAGGCGCCGAAAACGTAATATCTGAATCCAGGTCAACAAAATTCTTTTTATTATCTATAAAAAACTGTTCCAAACACTTTCCGAATTCATCGGTCACATATGCCCTATTTTCTGGACGAACCAGTGGCACCAATTGTGGTGGTAAACATCCAACACGCGGTGATACATCGCAAGATGTCAAAATATGTATAACCATTTTGGGGTCACAATTGCGACGCATAAAGTGTGTCAGACTGCTGTGCTTAAATTTCTGTTTTGACATGGCACCCCCAATGTTTATATATATACATTATAACACTAAAAGAATTATTGTCAATTTATACTTTCACACATCTTGTTATGACGATAAATATTCCGCGCCAGTTCATCACTGATAACATCCCAGTCTGACGCATGCCCATAGATTATATTACAAGAACAAATTGCCGTACTACAAACATCACTATTGACTGATTGTGTATTTTTTGCGCAAGATGCGACGAATATCGCGCACAGCGGTATGATTAGTTTCTGCATTTATCTTCTCTTTATCTTTTATTATTTGAACATAGGCATTCATGGATTGCACAGCAGCATTCGCCCGACATCGCGCCATACCGACACGCGTCCCCAACAAATATGCCCCCATCAGCATCAGCGCCACCATAACGATTATATAAATTCGCATCATTGCCCACCCCATAACAAAAAAAGCCCCACATTAGTGGGGCAATACTTATTGATACAGATTTTTTTTACTGATTCATAGAACTAAAGAAATCTGCATTTGTCTTTGTCAGGCGCAATTTATCCAATACGAATTCCATTGCTTCCAACGTTCCCATTGGATTGATAATACGACGCAAGACATATGTCTTGGACAGCATATCTTTACCAATCAGCAAATCATCCTTGCGTGTGCCGGATTTTGTAATATCAATCGCCGGATATACACGCTTGTCAGACAATTTACGATCCAAGATAATTTCGCTGTTACCTGTTCCTTTAAATTCTTCGAAAATAACTTCGTCCATTTTTGAACCGGTATCGACCAGGGCTGTCGCGATAATAGTCAGCGAACCGCCACCTTCGATATTACGGGCGGCACCAAAGAAACGCTTTGGACGTTGCAATGCATACGCATCAACACCACCGGTCAAGACCTTGCCACTGGATGGAACACATGTATTATATGCACGCCCCAGACGTGTTATCGAATCCAACAAGATAACAACATCTTGCCCTGCTTCGACCAGGCGTTTTGCCTTTTCAATAACCATTTCTGCGACCTGGATATGACGCGCAGCTGGCTCGTCAAATGTTGACGATATAACCTCGCCCTTGACGCTGCGTTGCATATCAGTAACTTCTTCGGGACGTTCGTCAATCAACAACACAATCAATTTCACATCAGGATAATTTGTGGCGATTGAATGCGCAATATTCTGCAACATGACTGTTTTACCGGTACGTGGTGGCGCAACAATCAGTGAACGCTGCCCCTTACCAGTTGGTGAAATCAAATCTATCACGCGTGCCGACAGATTGCGTCCCTTGTCTTTATCGTCTGGTACTTCCATCTTTAACTGTTCATCAGGATACAGCGGTGTCATATCGTCAAAAGACACACGATGACGCAATTTTTCAGGCAAATCCCCATTTACGCGTTCAATTGTTTCCAATGCAAAATAACGTTCTGATTCATTTTGTGGTGCCTGAATCTGTCCTTCGACATAGTCACCGGTTTTCAAACCATATTTCTTGATTAAATTTGGCGATACATACAAATCATCAGGTCCCGCCAGGTAATTTGATTCAGGCGCACGCAAGAAACCAAAACCATCCTGCATACGTTCCAAAACACCATCGCCAATCAGTGTAACTTTCTTGTCCGCGGCAAACACACGCATAACCGCAAAACGTAATTGCTGTACGTTTAATTGTGACGGGTTTTCGATACCCATATCTTCTGCCATTTTCAGCAACTGCTGCGGCGTTTTCGCCTTTAATTCATTAATATGCATAAATATACCCTTTTGTGGAAATTCAGACGGGAATCCGCCCTCTTAGACCTGTACATTATACACATTTTTTGTCAAAAAGTCAAGTTTTGCTATTCTGCCCATATCTTATCGGAACCAGTGATATGTTTTTTCTTGCTTTTGTTGGCAAATATTGGTCAAATAAGTCATAGGAAAAACAACAAAAGGAAGCGATATGGCAGGCAGCATAAATAAAGTTATATTGGTCGGCAACGTTGGACAAGAACCACAGGTCCGCACAATGAACAGTGGTCAAAAAGTGGTCAGTTTTTCATTGGCGACATCTGAACGTTGGCGTGACCGCCAAACTGGCGAACAAAAAGAACAAACCGAATGGCATCGTGTTGTAATATTCAATCCAAACCTGGTTGATGTTGCCGAACGCATGTTACAGAAAGGCACAAAATTGTACCTGGAAGGTGGCTTGAAAACCCGTAAATGGCAAAACCAGCAAGGTGTCGATGTTTACACAACCGAAGTTGTCTTGAATCCATTCGCAGGTCAGATGGTAATTTTAAGTGGCGCGAAATCTATGGCTGATGGTATGCCAGGCGGCGAATATGGCGCATCCCCTGCCCCAGCATCTGCCCCACGCGAAGAAATTTCCGTTGCGGACATTGGTGATGACATACCGTTCTAAGGTATGGCATCACAAATACAGCGACAGCGGATATTGGTGACGACATTCCATTTTAATGGAATGTTGGCACCTGGTGATGAATCCGAGTATATGAGAACAAGCATCGCGCAGTTCGAATAAATACAAGGATACGCACAGGCACACAGTGCCGAGCGACATACCATTTTAAGGTATGATATCATAAATACAGCGACAGCTGACATTGGTGATGAATCCGAGTTGGCAATTTATTGCCTTACGAGGATACGCACAGACATTTATGTCGAGCGACATTCCGTTCTAAGGTATAGCTACAAAAAATATAAAGAGGTGACGCGCATTTCACCTCTTTTTTCTTTACTTGTTACGTAATCTATTGCCCCACCACAGCCAAGCGACAACCGCAAACAATAACAGACGCGATACTGGCATCGCCATCCATACCCCATCCAAGCCAAAGAATACAGGCAAAATAAACAAACACAATGGTAATGCAACAAATGCATCCCCATATATCAGCATATTGGCATATCCAACCTTGCCCGTTGCCTGATAATAATATCCTGCGACACGTATAACCCCCAACAGCAAGAATGCGGTTGAACTGATTACCAATCCATGCGCTGCCATCGCGACTAAATCGCCCGTCAAATTAAACCAATGCGGGAATATATCACACCCAATAAACGATATGCACATCAATACAAAACCTGCAATCGCTGCAAACAAATATCCCAAATTACCAATCGCATTTTGTGCTTTGTAATTTTTTGCACCATACAAATATGCCGCCAGTGGTTGCACCCCCAGTGCCAATCCTGTCATAAACAATGACCCCAGCGATTCAATCGCACCAATAAATGTATATATTGCCAATCCATTCACACCGCCATATCGCAATGATTGAAAATTATGCAGGAACAGCATAACTATTATCGTCATCTGATTTCCAAATGACGGCAGCCCATTGATAACGATATCACGAATATATTTTAGTCGCACAGACAGCATATCACGCCCATATCGCAGTCCGGTATATTTTGTTGCAAAATATATCAATTGAGCCGCAGCCCCAATTGTTTGTGAAACAACGGTCGCAATTGCCGCCCCACGCAACCCCATATCAAACATAAATATCAGGACATAGTCTAAAATAATATTCATCACCAAACCAATGACTATGAATGCCATCGATAATACCGGTCGATTATCATTTCTGATGACAGACCCCAGACCACAGGTCAACATTGCTGCCAGACAACCAATTATTAAAACACGGGCATATTCACATGCCGTCCCGATTAAATCCGGTGTCGCACCAAACAGAATCAAAATATCCGGCAGGAAATGCAACGTCGGCAACATAAAGACAGCCGCACAAGCAATTTGGCACAGCAGCATATTTCCAAATATTTTTCTGGCATGCGCCAAATCATTGCGCCCACGTGATTGGGATATAATAACCGCTGCCCCTGTTCCGAACATATCGCCCAATGCTCCAAACAACATAACCAGTGGCCATGTCAATGCCACCGCTGCCAATCCCATTGGACCACCATATTGCCCGATAAATACAGAATCAACAATACTGTATGACCCAACAATCAGCATTGCGATAACAGACGGAATCGAATACGACAAAAACAAATGTAAATTCTTCTTCATTTTTCCCCCATAACCCAAAAATATATCCCCCGACAAGCGGTTTGGTTTATACAGGATTAAATTCGTAATGTCAATCGCATTGTTTGGGACATATACCCACAATATATGAAAACATATAAACAAAATCCCCCGTTTCGGGGGATTTTTAACTTAGAATCTGTATGAACCAGATACCCTGATATTATGCAATTGCATATCTGCATTATATTGATAACGATAATCAATTCCGACCTGGACACCGGTTACAGACAGCATTTCAACACCGCCACCGATATTTGCCCACAATGGGTCAATATTGATATCGTATGTAGTATAACTATTTGCGGCAGCAAACTTATACTTTACAGAATCCGGCGCACCCAATACATCATATTCAACCCCAATCGTCGCATATGGACGAACCTGGAACCAGACAGATGGATAAATACGCTTCTGGGCAGTCAATGAATACCCTGGTGTAAACGTAAAGTAACCATCAGATTCTAATTTCATATAGTCCTGACCGGCTGCCTTTTCTGTAATATCCAAGCCTGTTGTATATCCTGCGCGTGCATACATATTACCAACAACGTATTGATTCAACCAATCATGCAACAACCCCCATTCAGACATCAAACTGAACACTGTGCCACTGCCGCTGATTTTTGAAACGAATGTCTGGTCACGGTCAACATCCAACATATGGATATCCAAGAAACCATTTCCATAAATACGTGTTTTCTGCCCCAGAATCTTCATCAAATATCCACCCAGACCGATATCGGTATCGGATACTGATGTCTTGACATTACCCGCAATATGCTGTCCCGGCAGATATCCCAAATCAATATCATCAAAGTTATCTGATGACATACGGGATACGCGCCCTGTCAATCCCAACAATAATGTCTGGGATTCTTGCCAGTCATAACCGCCAGCAATATTAAAGCGATTACCATCAATATGTTTACCATCGGTCGCATCCTGATAGAACATACCATAATCGACATCCAACCATGCTTTTTTCAAATTACGATGACGATTCCAGATAAATTCATCAAACATACGATCTTCAAAAGAGCGGAAATTGGTATGTTCATTCAAAGAAACACTGCCAGCCAGTTGTTCTACTTCGCGTGGCTGGAACAGACGGCTGAAGCGCGCCAATGAATCACCATCACGTTCCAAATTATAGTATTCCATACGCTTGTACAATTCATCTGCGGCTGTTGACATATTGGTATTTTTAAATATCAACGGGATTACTTCTATTGGTGTACGATTATAGAATCCAGTTGCTGCTAATTGCCCCGCAATCAAATCATCCCATGCACCCGCTGCGCCATATTCACCGGCTGTATGGTCATCGACACGTCCAACGATTGGCTGAATCTTAAACACTTCAACCGGACCACCGAAACGTGGATCAAATACAACATACAAACTGTCAGCGAAACCATCACCTGCCGAATCACGTACAGAAATATACGCCGGCAAATCAGTATTTGAATTATTATACTTATTTATCGCTTCCAAATAATCCAAGCACAATGTTCCGCTGTCATTACAGAAACTGACATTCAGATTGCGGATTTTTGCAGTCAAACTTTCATCTGACACACCTTCATTTGCATGCAGTAACCAAATTGCAGTTCCCTGGTCAACAACATCATACAAAATCAAACCAATCTGTGGGGTCGCCAATTTACCATTATTTACAGCAACATCGAAATCATCTGCCGCAGATATAAATGCACCATCAACCTGAATCAGTGCAGCACCATCGGCTTTATTGGTAATTTGCCCCAATGTGTTGTCATCATTCAAACTGATTGTTGACCAATAGTTAGTTGTTGTTGTGTTTGGACCAACCTCTTTTGCATACGGCAATATTGCTGCATTGATTTGACTTTTATTTGTAAACTTATAATTGCCACCAATGTGCATAGATTCCAGACCAATAAACTGGGCACCGCCAATAAGATTGCCACCAACATCAACTTTCAACCAATTGTTTGCAGGATTTGCAGCAACACGCATATCAACAACGTCAATATCGTTTTTAACCTTTAAATCACTGGTTTTAAGTGTCAGACCGTTTGATGTTGTCGCCTGCTTAATCCCAGCCAAGGCGACATTTGACGCCGTCAAAGTATAACCATTGTTTTCAATAAAGAAATCACCCGCATTCAGTGTTGGGATTCCACCATGATATAACATTGATGATTTATCTGCTGCACCAAATGCCCCTGTCAATGTCATACTATGTCCAATTAAATGCGTTGTACCAGTATTAACAGTAAAACTGCTGGCTTTGATATCACCATTCAATGCACTTAATGTCAAATCACCAGTATTTTCAATTGCGCCATCAATATTCAGTCCACCTGTGCCGCCGACGGTCAATGTTAAATTTCCAGCGTTGGTTAATGCGGCATTTGTTAATGCGCCATTGGTTAATGTCATATCACCATCAGCCGCCATTTCAACCGTTGCACCATTTGAAACGGCAAAGTTATTATCAACCGTAATATCACCTGCAAAGTCATAAGACACAGTATTATTCAATGCACTGAACGATCCAACATGAAAATCATCCGCTGAAACAGTCGCATTATCACGAACAATGTTCATCATTCCAGCATTTGATGTGCTGGTTTTCCCTTGGACAAAACTGCCAGAAACATCGATATCATTTGTCGCAACAATTGTTTTCACATCCAATGTTGCAGTACCACCAGACACAGTAACAAATGTTGAATTCAACGAATCAGCTGTGACATCAAATGAACCATCTGTCGATTCGATTGCGGCGGTCTTTACCGTTGTACCGTTAATTTCCACCGTGCCAGAATTTGTAATCGCCCCAGTTGTAATCGTATCAGCAACATTTGTTGCATTACCCAAAACCATATCACCAGTATTTTCAATGCCCTGGGTGGTAATATTTTGCGCAAAAACCTCTAAAGACTTGTTGGTTTCGATTGCATTATTAAATGTCGCATTATGTGCAGCCGTAACCGACAACGCACCATCTGATGTAACGCGACCGACAATTGTAACATCACGTGCAGAATTCAACGTCAATGTATTTGCATCATCATTAATCGTTACACCGCCTTTAATATCAATATCTGCATTATTTACAACTGTTTTCAATGTCAAATTATTAGTATCTTTGACCAACATTCCGGCTGTATATTCTTCGTCCGGATTAAACCACACATTACCATTGATAGTTATTGCACCAGCAGTCGCGGTTATCTGACTGCCATGCGCAACCAGCAAACTGTTCTTGTCAACAGACAATGTACCAACATCAGTATCATCTGAATAAAATTCCAATGTACCGCCATTATTTGCGGTTGCATTACCTGTAATTGTTGTATTTGTTGCTGTCTGCGCAGAACGTTCAGCACTGCCAAATATCAATTTACCCTTGTTTGACGCAGTTACATCTTGCGCAACAGTAATTGTTTTGGCATCAAATTGTGCACTGCGTGCAACAGAAGCATCAATCGCAGATACAGTACCATCAATTGTAATTGAACCATCTGTAGTATTTGGGGTTGACGACAAAATAAATCCAGATGCACCAGTCGCAGCAATATTTACATCGCCCGAACCTGTTGTTGGTGCAGTGCCCTGTACATTAACATTCCCATTAATCTGAACAGATTTACCCGCCGTTACATTATGTGTATTCTGACCGATATTCAATACACCACCTGTAACAGATATCGCATTATCAACAGACACATCACCAATCAAAGCATCCAATTTAAACTGTCCACCCTGGACGTCAATCCCGCCCAGTGTAACAGCCGCACCGTCGCTGGCATCAGATCCTTTGATATCTGTTGTGCCACTGACATTTTTAACATTACCGTCAATATCAATCTGACGTGCGTTAACAATCAAATCACCTGCATTATTTGTAACAGTTGATGTTATTTTGATTTTACCAGTATCATCTGTTAAAGATGAAATTTTCAGTTGGGTGCCATCATTACTGACGCCAACCAATCTGACATCGTTTCCGTTAACCTGCATTGTACCGCTGTTCGATACAGTGCCACCAACATTTAAAATGCCAGCTGATATAATGTCTGTTGTGGTTCCTGCATCGCCCTGCACTGCCCCGGTGATATTAACCGAATCAGTACTGGCATTGCTGGTACCTTTGACCAACAATGTGCCACCTTTATTGGTAACCGACGTTGCAGCAACAGATTGACCGATAACAGTCATATTTGCACTTGAATTATTTGCACCGTTCAAGATAGTTCCTGCATTAACCTTGCCCCCGGTAATTTCCAGGTAAAATTTGTTTAAATCATTGGCAAACACCTGTAACCATGCATCGCCAGCATCTGCAGCATCAACACTGCCGAATTTCAAAGTACCTGTTTTCAGGTAAAATTCATTTGTATTCTTCATACGGCTTAAATCAAACCCTTGCGCCAGGTTTGTTTCGCCAGTAACCGTCAGATTCAAATTACCTGCATTAACCAAAGACCGATTCGTTGCAGTGCCACCTGTGACCTTTAAACTGGCGACATTCATAGTCAGCGTACCATCATTCGAATCGTTCTTCATCGTTCCGGCAACATTTACGTTTTGTGCCGTAATCTTCATTGATGTACCAGAATTTTCAATACTGCCAATATTTGCAGAATTGCTGATTGCAGACTTATCCTTGGCATTCAGGTCCCCAGTCAATTTTATTGTCATATTACCATTGGCATTGCTGTTTTGGATATTACCCGATTCGATTGATGCCGCATCAATCGTTGTTGTTGTGCCATTGGTCTGGAACTGGGTCATTTTTATTGCGCCAGTTGCATCAATATCGGTTGTACCACCAGTTACTTCAATCGCGCCAGCCGTTATTGTATTTGCAGATATCGTCAATGCAGTTGCACTGTCGATATTTCCAGATGTGAATTTATCAATATTTTGGATATTTAATGCACCAACTGCATCAATACTGCCAAAAGATGCATCAACCAAGGTTCCAGTTGTTTTTGTTGTTATACCCAAAGTACGCCCAGACAATACCTGTAATAATGCCCCAACAGAAACATTTCCATCAGATTGAATTGTAAATACAGGATCAGTTCCTGCGGCTGCGAACAGGTCCCCCCCAGTACTGCCAGAATTATCTTGACCAATAATCAAATTATTTGGCACGGTCAGCCCAATGCTAGTACCAGATGCAGGCTTGCTGATAACAATACCATTACCATTTGTTATAACCACAGCCTCAGTCGCGCCAACCGTTAAAGAAGTCACAGACCCATCACCACCATATGATGCACCAGCGCCCGGCGAATGTTCAATAATAGTCGTAACAGCACCTGCACTGAACGGCAACAGGCAGCACACAAAAGAAAGTAACTTTTTCATCATATTTTTATTTTACTCTAATTAGATTTATGATTATATTATTACACAATTCGTTTTCTTAGGCAAGACGGAAGTATATCAAAAAGCGTAATTATATTATTAGTAAGGAGAAAAATATGTACTCTATCAAAAAAGTTCATGCACGTCAGATTATGGACAGTCGTGGCAACCCAACAATTGAATGTGATATTGAATTGTCGGGCGGTGGCTTTGGTCGCGCAGCGGTCCCCAGTGGTGCATCAACAGGTTCTTTTGAAGCATTGGAACTGCGTGACGGTGGCACCGCATATATGGGCAAAGGTGTTTTGACCGCCGTTAAAAACGTAAACGAAATAATCGCCCTAGCAATCCTGGGTATGGATGCATCTGACCAAACCGCATTGGATGAAAAGATGCTGGCACTGGATGGCACACCAAACAAAGACAAATTGGGTGCAAATGCAATTTTGTCCGTATCAATGGCAGCAGCACATGCAGTTGCAAATCAGAAACATATTCCATTATATAAATATATTGCATCTGTATATGGCAACGAATCCCCGAACGTATTGCCGCGCCCGATGATGAACATCATCAACGGTGGTGCACACGCAGACAATGGTCTGGACGCCCAGGAATTCATGATTATTCCAAATGGCGCA
Source organism: uncultured Rickettsiales bacterium (assembly GCA_947176385.1). Taxonomy (GTDB): domain Bacteria; phylum Pseudomonadota; class Alphaproteobacteria; order Rs-D84; family Rs-D84; genus Enterousia. The sequence goes on along the minus strand of CAMWQN010000014.1, from coordinate 9,640 downwards.
AAAAACGAAGTCGAAGCGATTCGTATGGGCAGTGAAATCTTCCACAACTTGAAAAAGATTCTGAAATCTGGTGGTAATTCCACAAACGTTGGTGACGAAGGCGGATTTGCACCAAACTTTAATTCATGCCGCGAAGCGCTGGATACAATCGTCGCAGCAATCAAAGCAGCAGGATATGTCCCAGGCGACCAGGTTTCAATCGGTTTGGACGTTGCATCATCTGAATTCTTTAAAGACGGTGTATATAAATTCGAAGGCAATTCCCTGTCATCAGACCAGATGATTGAATTCTATGAAAAACTGATTTCTGACTATCCAATCATCTCTATCGAAGACGCATTGGCAGAAGAAGATTGGGCGGGCTGGAAAGCATTGACCCAGAAAATTGGTGACAAATGCCAATTGGTTGGCGACGATTTGTTCGTAACAAATCCAGTACGTCTGGAAAAAGGTATTGCATCAGGCGTTGCAAATGCTATTTTGATTAAAGTAAACCAAATCGGCAGTCTGACAGAAACACTGCGTGCAATCAAAATGGCGCAGGATGCAAATTATGGCGTAATCATTTCACACCGCAGTGGCGAAACCGAAGACACCACAATCGCAGACCTGGCGGTTGCAACAAATGCCGGTCAAATCAAGACAGGTTCTATGTCACGTACAGACCGTATGGCAAAATACAACCAGTTAATCCGTATCGAAGAAGAACTGGCGAACAATGCCAAATATGGTATATAAATAAAAACATCGGCGTGGGGTGCAATTCCCCACGCCACACAAACAAATGATTGGAAATTTAATCGTTATTTTAAAATATATCATTGCTATCGCCCTGATAGCGATTATTGTACTGGCGCCAGCATGGATGGCAACCCAGACAAAAAAAGATAAAACAGATACAGTTATGGTCCGCTTTGGCAGTTGGCTGTTGGGCTGGACAGTTATTGGATGGCTGTGGTCATTATTTCACGGCAGTAAAAAATAACAATTTACGCACTAAGCAATAAACAATCTGAATCAACATTAGAGTTACAACACGTCTTTACATCGACACGTGACACAGAATATTTATCGCTTTCTGTTTCATAGTAAACATTTATCTTGGCATAAAATAATGTACCATGAATATAATTTAAAAAACCATTTTTCGTAAAATTAGATTTACTGCACCCGCTGTTTGACTGAATAAAACTTGTTATCCCATTACGCAAATTATCTGTTGCTACCACAGATCCAGTACATACATCCCCATTTACCACACCCCATGGATTGGCAGAAAAATACTCTGCAATTAAATTTTTAATAGAATCATAACAATCCAACACTGCTGTTTCTGTAACAGCCGCATCCCCTTCATCAAATTGTATTGTTTGCAAATGTCCAAATTCTACGGTTCCAACAGAACTATCTTTTTCAGGTATTATTTTACTGGTTACAGGTGCCTTAGCAACTTTGCTGTTATCAAGTGTTAATATTTGATATGGTGATTTACCTTTGTATGGCGCATATCCGTCCTGTTGGATTTGCATACGTTCTGCAAAAGATAAATTTTGGTATGTCACAGGATATTGTGAATACGACAGCGAATTGTCATAATTGCTGGTCTGACTTTGCAGTTCTTTTAATTCTTGTTTGCGTTCCTGCATTTCCTGTGCCCATTCGGGTACCTGGGGCGCAAATGGATTCTTTATCTTGAATTCAGACGTATTTAATCCAGGATTCGAAACTGTCCCACCTGTCGGAAACTTTACAGGCGTTGTCGGTACATGATTCTGGGCGGTCGTTTGATATTCGCTGAACGCACTGTCAATATATCCCATGCACTGCGTTGCCCAATTGTGACCAGGCAGGCGTGACAACTGTAACATTATGCTGGGACGAACATCACTTAATTGCATACCAACACAATTGCCATTTGTTGCACAAAACGATGCAATCAATGCATATACTGTGCGTTCACAATCACCACTGTTTAAATCCGGTCCGTCAACATATACAGGTCTGGGGAATGTTTGATTGTATGGTCCGTTTGGATTCCAAAATGGATTTGAAGAATAATTCTGCACATTCTGTATCTGACCGTATTGCGACAATGGCGCAACATGCGTCGAACCATTGGCATGTGTTGCCGTCAGCATAATCACAGAAAATGAAAGTACACGTAAAATCATTCCCATCCTATATGCATATATTGTATCAAACCGACAGGCTTTATCACAAGAAAATAATGCCATATATTTCCATAAAATCCCCCCATAACATAACAATACAGCGCGGCATTGTGTAACAGCATTGTCACAGATATCCAAACACACAAATCAATCACATACATTTACAGGCAAATAATGATTTTGCAGCCCACGACCAGCAATAAAAAAATTACAGAGGGCATAATACCCCCTGTAAAGAAACGCATGTAAAATAAAAAACAAACTATTTTTTATTTTTCAATATTATCAAATCCTGTTCCCAGGTTGATTCCGCGTGCTTGTAACGCAGCCGCCAGATTAAATACCTGATTCATACCGCGTTTATACCCTGCCCCAGACGTATTCGCCATTTGCTGTACAGCAGCAGTTGCAAAACCAAATTTATCAATTGTATCAGTCATTTTCAATGCCTCTTTCAACATCTCTCTGACAAAGATGAATATATACTAACAAAATATTTTTGTCAAGTATTATTACATCCCAACCACAATATTACTGACCACAGCCATAAATACCGCAGTTTTCGTCAGAATACTCTTCAACCTCTAACGTAATTGGTGCGCCAGGGGTATCTTCTGTATAATGAACTTCTTTGATAACCTGCACGCGACGATTTGCTGCGTTTGCAACATTATCACCGGTTTGAACCGCCAAATCTTCTTCGCCGGCAGAAACCGCGACTATCTGGCTGGCAGGAATACCATATTTTATCAACATTTTCTGTACCGCATCAGCACGACGACCGCCCAATGCATAGTTATAATTAGAACTGCCGACTGTATCAGTATGTCCGATAACAGAAACTTTGATATTCTTGTTTGCCTGGGTTGCACTGGCTAATTTCTGAATCAAATCTTCGTATTCTGGTTTTATGACAGCCTTGTTAAAATCAAAGCGGATTTCAAATACTTCTTCCATAACATGTTGTTTTGGTTCCAATGGAATCTGTTGAACTTTTATCACTGTCTTTTCACCAGTTGATGCATTTGCAGACTGTGCCTGAATTTTATCCAATCTGGCGTTAATTGCAGCCAATTCCGCACGCATTGCCATCATCATATTGATAAATTCATCACGTGAAACCAACTGGTCACCAATCATTGGGATTTCTGCATCCGCAGACTGAAACTGTTGCTGCGACTGTGGTTGCATATTTTGTACAGGTTCGGCGTTTTGCATTTCTACCTGTTCTGAATTTCCTTTGCAACCATAACGTCCTGCCGCATCATAACCACATTTTGTTATGACAGCAGTATTATTTGCGTTATTGCCAGTTGCTGTTTTTGTAATTGTCTTGTCCCCACCATAGATATTCTGGTTAAAGACCATTGGCTGAACCGGCACAGGCTTAATCAAATGTTCTGGGACATTAACATTATTTACAATAATAACCCCTTCGCGGGCAGATGACGCCCCACGCATCGCAGACAGCGAACGTGTATCGGCATAATATTGCCCAGCCGTACCACGTGTATCAACCGTTGTTGTGACAATTTCTTCGGTTGTTGTAACGGTTTCTTGCATTGTTGGGGTTGCAGTTACCTTTGACACAACCTTGCCACCGCTACAATCACGCAATGCAGTCATTGCCTTGTAATAACGGTCACGACACTGTTTTGCTGTGGCAGACTGACCAGATGCTGACGCAGACAACCAACAATCAAATTTTGCCTGAACTTCGGCTGCCAATTCCGGATTAACATCACTGGCATCATTTTTTAATTGTTCCATCAAATCATTATATGCCGTGTATAATTCAAAAGATTCCTGTTCCCCATCAACCGGCCAGTTATCCAATGTTTCTGGGAATGGCAATTCACCACTGAATGCCGCAACCGCCTTTTGCGCGAACAATTCACCCATTTCCGGATATCCGCTGGTGCGTGCATTATATATTGCATATGAACGATAATTCATCGCCAATTGGTTCAGGAAAGAATCCTTGTGCGGCGCAGAATAAACATCCAAGCGTTCAACATAGTCCACAGTTGGGGTCGCAACATTGCCCATCATGTCATAGTTTGATGAATTATTCGTGCATCCCGCGACCAATGCCACAGACGCCAATGCCACCATACGAACAAGTATTTGCAACGACACAACAGATTTCTTTTTCATAAAAAATTCCTTTCTGTAATATGTGACATTATACGATTTTTCGCAAATATAGTAAAGCGAAAAAACGCACCCACCATCAAACCATTAAAGTGTGTGAATTATTACCTGTCCAGATATTGTGTTGCCAGACCGCCCAGCCCACTGAGTGCCCCAAGTCCACCGCCACTGTTTGAAACATTGGTTACCTGTTGCAATATGTTTCCGGTGTTTGTTTTCTGCCCAACATTACTTAATGTATTCGTCAAGAATTCACCCCACAGTGCACGTTTTTTTGCACTTAATTTTGAATTTGAACAGCGTTCAATTTTATCAATTAACTTGCCTGCCATGGTTGCTTCTTGAACCGTGTAATCTTGCGTGTCAAAATCAACCAGATTAAATATGTCATACATATTTGAAACTGTTTTTTTGTTTTTGCAGGTTAATTCACCACCCGGACAGAATGTTGCCTTGCCAACCTTGGGGAATCCAAACCACACCATATTTTCATTCCCAGCACCGGTAAATGTATCATAGCACATATCGGTTGATTCCGTAGCATCTGCACGTTCTGCATTTAATGCATAACTGCCCGTTATATTATCACACGGTCTTGGATTACCGGGCAATCTAATCTCTGACGCAGATGTGGCACCAGTCATCGCCCATTCCTTGACAGTTTTATCAACAAAGTTAATTTCTGCAGATGTTGGGATACAATCTTCGGTCAATGCCTTTTGCTGCGCACTTAATGCCTGAACACTGGACACCAAGCCCAAAACACTGCCCATCAGACTAGCCGAAGCATCGGTTTTACTGGCCTCTTTGGTTGCAACCGGCGCTGCTTTTTTAACAGCAACCGCCGCATCTGCCGCGCCAACCAGCGCACCAGACACCAATGCCCCAAACAAAAATACAGATTTTAAATTCATCTCTCTTGCCTGGTATTATAACACAAAAGAAAACATGAATAAATATAAAAATTGCAATTTCTTATCGAACGCGCTACACTGGGCGCATGCAGACCAGCAAACGTAATTTTATTATATTTTCAAAACACCGTCGCCTGAAGCGTCTGTGGCAGTTCTTTTTTACAGGTTGGGGACTGGTTATGGTCGCAGCATTGGTCGCTGGTGCATTGTTTTCACGCCAATTGTTATGGACCCCTATTTCCGCAGTAAACATGACCGACATTGTCACAAACCAATTCAAAATGACAAATGCGTCTTTTGCCGGAACAGACAAAAACGGTGACCCGTTCAAGATTCATGCCGCATCCGGGCGCCAGGAATATGACAATCCAAACGTTATCATCCTGGACCAAGTATCCGGCGCAATAACACGACGCAATGGCGGGATAAAAACTACGGATAACATAACAGCCCGCACAGGATTATACAATCGTACACAAAAAACAATTACCCTGCGTGGAAATGTAAATATCGATTCCAGCACTGGGGATAAACTGTCAACACAAGAACTGGTGATAAGATTATGAAGCAATCTATTTTACGTGTTCAACACCTGTCCAAGTCATACGGCAAACGTATGGTTATCAAAGATATATCATTAGAGGCACGCCAAGGCGAATCCGTGGGACTGTTGGGACCAAACGGCGCAGGCAAGACAACAGCATTCTATTGCATTACAGGTCAGATTGGCGCAACCGGCGGTCAGATATTCTTAAATTCCCAGGATATAACCCACCTGCCGTTCTATCAGCGTGCACGCCTGCATATTGGCTACCTGCCCCAAGAAAACAGTGTATTCCGCGGATTGACCGTTGAACAAAATATTATGGCTATATTGGAAGTCGTCGAACCAGATAAAAAGAAACGCCGTCAAAAACTGGACGCATTACTGGAAGAATTTTCTATATCTGCCCTGCGTCGCAGTCCCGCAACTGCACTGTCTGGCGGTGAACGTCGTCGCGTTGAAATCGCACGCGCGTTGGCAAATGACCCAAAGTTCATATTGCTGGATGAACCATTTGCAGGTATTGACCCAATCGCTGTTAATGACATTCGCAGTCTGGTATCACAATTAAAGAACCGCGGTCTGGGGGTTATTATTACCGACCACAATGTGCGCGAAACATTGGGGATTACTGACCGCAGTTATGTATTGCACGATGGTAAAATATTAAAGCATGGCACAACTGCTGAAATTGTCCAAGACGAAATGGTCAAGAAAGTTTACCTGGGCGAAGATTTCGTTATGTAACCCAAATCAAACATATTATTAAGAAAGGAAGCAAAGTATGAAGATTGTCGTTTTAGCCGGCGGTTTAAGCACGGAACGCGATGTATCCCTGCTGACCGGCAGCATGGTCAGCGCGGCACTTAAGCGCAAAGGACATCAGGTTCTGTTACTGGATGTATTTATGGGATATGGCACCCAGGGTGATGATTTAACAAATGTATTCAAAGAAATGCCAGATATGATTGGTGAAATCCCTGCCGTACCAACAGTTGCACCAGACTTGGACCGTATAAAATCCATGCGCGCAGACAAATCAAATTGCTTTTTCGGACCAAACGTCATCAATTTATGTCAGATGGCAGACATTGTGTTCCTGGCATTGCATGGCGAAAATGGCGAAGATGGACGCATCCAGGCAACATTTGACCTGTTTGGCATCCGCTATACCGGCAGTAATTATCTGAGCAGCGCAATCGCCATGAATAAACAAATGAGCAAACGCTTTTTCACGGACAACAACATTCCAACGCCACGCGGCATTTCAATGAAGAAATCTGAATGCATTATGGACTTTGACAAAACCGGATTAACACTGCCATGTGTTGTAAAGCCATGTTGTGGTGGTTCTAGTGTCGGTGTTTCGGTTGTACGAACACCAGCAGAATACCAGACCGCATTAAACGAAGCATTCCGCTGGGAAAACGAAGTAGTTATCGAAGACTATATCCATGGACGTGAATTTTCCATTGCAGTCATTGAATCCAAGGCATTGCCGATTATAGAAATCGCCCCAAAAGAAGGTTTTTATGACTATAAAAACAAATACAAAGCTGGCAGCACAATCGAAACATGCCCGGCAGACCTGCCACAGGATATCACATCTAAAATGCAACAATATGCCGTAGCTGCCGCCCAGGCACTGGGGCTGACCACATACGCCAGAATTGATTTCATGTTAAACGACCAGAATCAGATTTTTTGTTTAGAGGCAAACACCCTGCCCGGCATGACCCCAACCAGTCTGATGCCCCAGGAAGCCCAAGCAATCGGGGTACAGTTTGACGACCTGTGCGAATGGTTGATAAACATTTCTTTGAATAAAAAATAATGGTGCAAAAACAATGAAAGACATGACACCAACCGCAATGTCTGCCGCCTGTAACGGGAAATTGATTAGCAGCGATAACATATCGCAATTTTCAACCGCCCAAGGCGTCGTAATCGACAGCCGCTTGGTACATGATGGATTTGTCTTTGTCGCAATATGCGGCGAAAATATGGACGGTCATCAGTATATCGATCAGGCATATGCCAATGGTGCAATGATTGTCATATCTGAAAAACAACTAAACACTACAAAGCCATACATCCTGGTTCAATCCACCCGCCAGGCATTAAAAGACCTGGCTGCATTTTATCTGGGACGCCTGAACACAAAGGTCGTTGGTATCAGTGGCAGCGTCGGTAAAACCAGCACACGTGAATTTATTGCATCTGTACTGGCACAAAAATACAATGTGCACAAAACCGCAGGCAACTTTAACAACGAACTGGGGTTACCACTGACAATATTTCAAATCCGCGATGAACATCAGGTCGCCGTTCTGGAAATGGGAATTTCTGATTTCGGTGAAATGCACCGCCTGGCGGCAATATCACGCCCTGATGTGGCTGTACTGACCAACATCGGTCCAGCACACCTGGAATCATTGGGGTCCAGAGCCGGCGTATTAAAAGCAAAAACGGAAATGTTCGACCATTTGCGTGATAATGCATACGTAATATTAAATGGTGACGACGACATGTTGTGCACAATCCCACAGGTACAGGGGAAATCACCAATATTTTACGGCATCGGCACAACCAAGCCAAACAACGCCGTATATCAAAACAAAAGCATCTATGCAGATAATATCCAAAATCTGGGCTTAAATGGTATTCAAATGACCCTGCATATCGCAGACAATTCAATTAATGTTCATATTCCAACACCTGGCGAACACCGGGTATATAATGCGCTGGCGGCGGCGACTGTTGGTCACCAAATGGGGCTCTGCCTGGATGAAATACGCCGCGGATTGGAAAGTGTCCAAATGATACAGGGACGAACAAATCTGATTCATGCTGGAAATATTACAGTGATTGATGATTGCTATAATGCCAATCCACTGTCCATGCAGGCGGCAATCGATCTGTTGTCCAGCACCCAGGGACGCACAATTGCCGTATTGGGTGATATGGGCGAACTGGGGTCCGATTCCAGCAAAATGCATTATGATATTGGGCGCTATCTGGCAGGCAAAGATATTGATGTCTTGTTCTGTGCAGGTACGCTGGCGCATGAACTGGCACGTGGCGCGCGTGAAAACACCCCACAATGCGATGTACACGAATTTAATACCCGGGATGAAATGCTGCAAGAATTATTACCATTCCTGCACGATGGCGATTCTGTATTGGTCAAAGCGTCACATTTTATGCAGTTTACGAATGTTGTAACAGGAATCATAACCCACCACACCAGTGATTAAAGCCCGCCATTTGAAACTGGGCTGTTTTATGATACAATATCATTGATATAAGCAAGGAAAATAAAATGGCACGAAAAGCATCTAAAAAACTGATCGAGGCATCTGACAACTTGGTTCGTCGTTATACATCACACAATTCCGAATTAGATACCACAGAATACGCATCATTCGATGATAATTATGATTTAATCATCGCAGAATTAGACTATGTGAACACGCAAATTGCAAACATTCACGGCAACCACCCACATAAGCCTGCACCCAAAGCCCCAAAAGCAAAAAAACGTAAATCTGCAACTAATTCTGTCCAGACTGAATGGCGCAGCGCAAAAGACCTGATGGCATATTTTCCAAACCTGTTGCAACAGGAAATCACGACCAAACTGTGTGAATTGCAACCAATAATGCAGGATAAAATTATGAAACGCGGTCGATTAATGGCACTGCATATCAGCGCACTGCCAGAATTTGCACGACGCGCCGGATTGGCAATTATCCCCACGAATGGCACCACCAAACGTAAACCCGCAAAAACCACAAAAAAGATAAAAAAAGCCAAGAAACAACACCCAGACGAAGACAATATGGTCTATGTCATAC